>DASRSC010000184.1:0-5461 GCA_035695525.1 Pseudonocardia sp.
ACGAACGTCGATGCGTGGCCCAGGTGCGTCACGTCGTAGGGGGTGATCCCGCAGACGTAGATCCGGGCAGGGATCGTCAGCGGCAATGGCTCGCCGGCCAGTCGCAGCACGTCGGGCGGACTCGTCCGCAGGCGGGAATCCTCGACGGCGTAGCCCGAACCACCTGCAAGATCCACCGATCCGGCCATCGCCCCATGGTGGCACGGTGTGCCCGGATCGACGAGCCACCAGGAGGGCTCGCTACTCCTGCCGGCGTAAGTAACTTGCGACGCGGGCCGCCCGCGCGATCACGGCTTGCGGCCGACACCTCCGCAGTAGAACGTGTGCCACGGGCTGTCCTTCTCGATCTCGTCGCCCGGGCGCCAGTCGTTCGCGTAGACCAGCCCGGGCTCCACCAGTTCCAACCCGTCGAAGAACGGCCGCTGCTCCTCCCAGGTGCGGAACCGCCCGGTGCCGAAGTTGCCGGTGATCGAGCGTTCTGCTTCCTTCGCCCGCGGGTCGTCGTCGTCGAGGAAGTTGCTCGCCAGCAGGTAGCTACCGGAGGGCATCGCGTCCTTGAACGCCTGTGCCACGCCGGCCGGGTCCTTCTCGTCGGGAAGGTGGTGCAGGATCCCGGACATGAGGACGGCGAAGGGCTTGTCGAAGTCGAGGAGCTCACGGGTCTTCGGGTCGTCGAGGATCGAACTCGGCTCCGCCGCGTCGGCCTGGATGACGATCGTGGTGTCGTTGGACGCGAGCAGCGCTCGGGCGTGCGCGAGCACGATCGGGTCGATGTCGACGTAGACGACGCGCACGTCCGGGTCGATCCGGTGCGCCACCTCGTGCACGTTGCCCACGGTGGGCAGGCCCGATCCGACGTCGATGATCTGGCCGATCCCGATCTCGCCCACCAGGTACCGGACGACACGCTGGAGAAGTGCCCTGTTGTGCCTGGCCAGCGCGACCGCACCAGGGAACACCGCGGTGTAGGCGTCGGCAGCGACGCGGTCGATCTCGAAGTTGTTCTTGCCGCCCAGCGCGTAGTCGTAGCCCCGCGCCACCGAAGGGATGGTGGTGTCGATCTCGGGGGGCAGTTCCCGGGGGCCGCGCACCGCGTCTCCCAGCCACGTCTCTGGATCGCTCACTGGCCCTCGTCCTTCGCTCGTCCCGGATCACCCGTGCAGCGGACTCAGCGTAGTGCTCCAGGCGCGAATCGTGATCATGTTTCTCGTCGGATGTGGTGACCGGTGCGGGCTCTCGGTCAGCTGCGTCGCGCCTCGATCAGCCAGGCCGCCGACTCGTACAGCACACCTCGATCGGTCTGGTGATCCGCCATGTCGGCCCGCAGGGCGTCGAGTGCGCGGGCCCTGCCGTCGGCGTCGAGGTCATGCAGCATCCCGGCTTGCTGGCCGGCGACGAACCGGCAGGCGTCGTCGGGGTCGGGGCCGAAATACATGGGCTCGGTGAGGCCGTGCAGCCGCACGTCCACGAACCCGGCCGACGCCAGCACACGACGCACGCGGTCGGGATCGCTCAGCGCAAAGGGGCCCGGTGCCCCCGGTGGAGGCACGGGTAGATCACGACCGGCAGCCAGGGCAGTGCGGAACGCGCGGAGCCACTCGTTCTGCTCGAACGGCTGCCAGGCCAGGAGGACGAGGCGTCCCCCGTCGCGCACGGCACGCGCGATGTTGGCGAACGCCGCCGGAGCATCGCCGAAGAACATCGCCCCGCTCCGGCTGATGGCGATGTCGAAGGACCGGTCGGGGAAGGGATGGTTCTGGGCATCGGCCTGCTGGAACGTCACGTTCGCGACCTGTTCCCGCTGCGCCAGCCGGCGCGCGAGCTCGATCATGCGCGAGGACAGATCCACCCCGAGTGCCGACCCGGCCGAGGCGCATCGCGCGGAGTCCCGGGTCGTCTGTCCGGCACCGCACCCGATGTCGAGCACGTTCTCGGTTGCATCGATTCCGGCGGCCGCGAGCAAATGACCGTGGTGAGCGGCCACTCCCTCGTCGAAGCGCTCGGCGTGGGCAGCCCAGAAGTCACCCGTGTCGCCGTCCCAGGCATGTAGCTGCTCGACGTTGGACGGGTCGGCCTGCACACCGGTGGTGTCCGCGAGTCTCCGTGTCACGTCCGCAGTCTGGAACACCGGCCCGACGATCTTCAAGGGCAGGCCCTGCGCGCCGACTGGTCGGCGGTTACGCCCCGCGGGACAGCGGAGGAACCTTCGCGCTGGTCATCATCATCGTGATCCCGTCGTGCTCCCGGCTAACCCCGACGTCGTCCATGCACGAGTGGATCATGAGCAGACCCTGGCCGGGGAAGCTCGCCGGCTCGGGGCTCCACAGCTTGCCCCCCGCCACCGCGATGAGGATACGCCTCCCGCCGTCCAGCTCGGCGTACTGCCGCGCCGCCACGCGCACCTCGGCCCCGATCTCCGACGGGTGGATCTGCTCGATGGCGTTCGACACCGCCTCGTTGACGGCCATCACGACATCGTCGACCTCCTCCTCCGGCCAGCAGAGGGCGGCCAGCCACCGGCGGAAGCGCTGGCGCACGACCGACAGTGACACCGGATCCGCCATGAGGACCATGGAGATCACGGCATCTAGGTCATCGGTGTACGACATCAGCTGCGCGCCTGATCACGCCGTGATGGCCTCGTCGAGGGAGCCGAACAGCGAGAGCACCTCGTCCAGTCCCATCGTCCTGATCGGGCGGATCACCGACTGTTTCTCGTCGACGACCACCCGCAGCGGGGTGTGCATGCCACGGCCTTCGTCGTGCAGTGCGACCAGCAGCCCCATCCCCGAGGAGGACAGGAAGTCGACGTCCGAGAGGTCGAGGACCACCGGCTGACCCGCGGCCTGGTGCAGAGCCTCGCTCCCCGCCTCCATCAGGCGGCTACCGGTGCTCAGGTCCACTTCCCCGTGCACCACGAGCACCACGCACCCGCTCCGGTCGTCACGGTTGATCGTCATCAGCTGCTCGGCCGGCGGCACTCCGCCGAGAGGGCCGTTCATGCTGGCGAAGCGTACAGATGGTCAGCCATGGTTCATCCCCATGTGGTGTCGCCACGGTGAGCGAGCGGCGTTGAGCGTCGCGCAGGACGCGCCGGGCCAGCGCAACGATGTCCTTCAGACCGCGGCGGTCGAGCAGCCGAGCCACGTCACGGGCCGCCGCCAGTGCGACCTCGTCGCCCTCCGCCGACTGCTCTCGTGCCATCGATTCCTGTGTCATAGGCCCCCCGGCTGCCATCGTGACGACTTCCTCCGATCATGCCCGTACCCGGTGCCCGACCGGCGGCAAACCTCCGCGGACCGTCGGGCGGCAGCCGATTCCCGGCGCCAGCACGGCAACTGGGACAATGGCCACGAAGAGGTGGGCCCAAGGCCCACCGGGAGAGGGGAACGGTGACGGCGACGGACGAGGCGCTCGACATGGCCCGCGTGGCGGTGGCCGCCGCTGCCGACAAGAAGGCGCAGGACATCGTCGTGCTCGACGTGTCCGATCAGCTGGTGATCACCGACTGCTTCGTGATCGCCTCCGCGCCCAACGAGCGGCAGGTCCAGGCCATCGTCGACGAGGTCGAGGAGAAGCTCCGGCAGCACGGGGCGAAGCCCACGCGCCGCGAGGGCACCCGGGAAGGGCGCTGGGTGCTGCTGGACTTCGTCGACGTCGTGGTGCACGTCCAGCACACCGAGGAGCGCGGGTTCTACGGGCTCGACCGGCTGTGGAAGGACTGCCCACGGGTCGCGTTCCCGGAGGCCGAGACCGAGGCTGTTCCGGACGGGTCGGCGCCGGTGGGCGTCGACGGGGACGGGACCGGGTGAGCCTGCAGCGGCTGGTCCTGCTCCGGCACGGCCAGACCGACTACAACGTTGCGGGCCGGATGCAGGGCCATCTCGACTCGGTGCTCACCGAGACGGGGCTGGCCCAGGCGGCCGGCGTCGCACCCGAGATCGCCCGCTTCGCCCCCGACCGGCTGATCAGCTCCGACCTTCGGCGTGCGGTGGACACCGCCGACATCGTCGGGGCCGCCTGCAGCCAGCCCGTCAAACTCGACGCCCGGCTGCGCGAGACGCACCTCGGGGAGTGGCAGGGCTGCTCGGTGGCGGAGATCGAGCAGGCATGGCCCGGCGCGATCGCCGCGTGGCGCTCCGATCCCGCCTGGACGCCGCCCGGTGGCGAGTCGCGCATCGACGTGGTCCGGCGTTCGCAACCGGTGGTCGACGAGTTGGACGAGGAGTTCGCGTCGGCGCCCGACGGCACCGTGGTGCTCGTCGCGCACGGCGGGCTGATCGCGGGCCTGGTCAGCGGACTGCTCGCATTGCCCACATCGGCGTGGCCGTCGATCGGCGGTATCGGCAACTGCCACTGGGCAGCGCTTGCCCGCCGCGCCGACCACCCGCGCTGGAGGTTGGTCGGCTACAACGTCGGCACGTGGTGAATGACGCGGCCAGTGCAGGCCCGCACGGCGTGCTCGGACCCGCCGACTCGTCGGCGGGGGTGGGCGGAGCCGCTGCTGTCGGTCGGCGGTACGGCGTGCCGGACGTAGCTCAGGTGGGCGGGCCCATCTTGCTGGTACTCGCCGACTCGCTCGCCTTCCACGGCCCAGAGCGGGCCGAACCCGCCGACGAGCCCAGGCTGTGGCCGAACGTGGCCGCCACCGCGCTCGGCGGGCGCGCGGAGCTGGTCGCCGGGATCGGGTGGACGGCCCGGCATGCCTGGCACGCACTCACCCACGATCCGCGGGTGTGGGCGCTCATGCCCACCGTCGACGCGCTGGTGCTCGGCGTGGGCGGGATGGACACCCTCCCCTCCCCGCTGCCCACCGCGGTGCGCGAGCTGATCCCGGCGCTGCGACCCGACGGACTGCGCCGTGCGGTGCGGGCAGGATACCTGCGGGCCCAGCCTCCGCTCGCCCGCACGTTGGCCTCGGTGGTGCCCGGTGGCGGCCCGGTTGCGCTCCCGCCGCGGCTGACGGTGCGCTACCTGGAGCGGTGCCGGCGGGCAGTTCTCGCGCTCCGGCCGGGGATCCCGGTCGTCGCGGTGCTGCCGCCCGTGCACCGCGCCGCCGTCTACGGGTCGGTGCACGCGGGCCGTGCCGCGGCCGAGTACGCGACCCGCGCCTGGGCGCGCGGGTGCGGTGCTGCCCTGCTCGACCTCAGGGCGCTCGTCGGCGAGCACGTGCTCGGCGGCCATGGCAACCCTGACGGCATGCACTGGGGATGGCAGGCGCACGCGGCGGTCGGTGCGGCGTGCGCGGAGTTGCTGCACCCCAGGGTGGAGCGCTGACGGGCGTCCCTGCCATAGGGTGCGTCGTCGTGCCCGTCGCCGTCGTGACCGACTCCACCGCGTACCTGCCCGCCGGCGTGGCGGAGGAGCGCGAGATCCGCGTGGTGCCGCTGGAGGTCCGGCTGGGGCAGCGCGTGGGTCGCGAGGGGTGCGACATCGGCATCACCGAGCTGTCCGCCGCGCT
>DASRSC010000185.1:0-3807 GCA_035695525.1 Pseudonocardia sp.
GCTGGGGCGTCGCGACCGTCGGTGTCCCCGACGGGCTCGACCCGGGTCGGCACGCCCTCCTCCTCTGCACCCGCGCATACCTCGTGCAGCACGGCGGGGGACGCGCCGGGGTGCCGGTAGATGACGACCGACGGGCGCTCCACCTCCCGGCCGTCGCTCACGTCGACTCCTCGGCGTACGCGTCCACCAGCCCGGACGCCACCGCGTTGCGCGGGCCTTCGCTGCCGTGGATGTTGCCGGTGCCGCAGACGATGCCGTGTGGGGCGAGCGCGTCGGCGATCATGTCGGGGATCTCGAAGTCGAGCGCCGAGCCGCCGAGCAGCACCACGAAGTCCAGCGCGCGCAGGTTGCCCTGCGGCGCCACCTGCCGCAGTGCGCGCACCGCGTTCACGCAGAACACCCGCCGCTTGGCCTCTCGCCGCACCCGGCGGACGGCGTCGAGGCTGTGCCGCGTGGGCACCGGGACCAGCCCGCCGGGAGCCATCACCACGACGCGGGCGAACACGTGCGGCGGCAGGGGCTCGTCGACGAATTCCACCGTGCCGTCCTCGTGCCGGAGGTGGTAGAAGCTCTACACCTTGGCCAGCGGGTGCCGCTTGACACTCTCGGCGATCTCCCGGTCGTCCAGCGCCAGTTCGGAGGCGATGAGCTTCGTGACCAGCTCTCCGGCCCCCGCCACATGTACGGCCGTGGTCTCGCCGGCGGCGGTGAGCAGGGCGGCGTCGGTGGAGCCGCCGCCGAGGTCGATCACCGCGACGGGGCGGTCGACCCCGGGGGTGGTGAGCGCCCCTCGCACAGCCATCGCGCCCTCCACCCCGCCGACCCCCGCGGAGCTCCCGAGCTGGGCGGCGACCCGGTCGGCGACGGCCTGCATGCGGCTGCGGTCCGTGCTCACCATCGCCGCGAGCGCGACGGCGTGCTCGAGCGCGACCTCGCCGGCGAGTCCGCCCCGCACCTCCGCGGGCACGATGGTGTCGACGGCCAGCACGTCGCGGATGGCGATCTCGCTCGCCGGCTGCCCGGTGACGTCGGTCATCGTGTCGCGGACCTGCGCGAGCATGCCCCCGACGTGGGTGCCGGGCTCCCCGTGCACGTCGTCGAGGGGCTGGGCCCGGGCGAGGGTGGCCATGATCTCGTCGGCCCCGGCATCGACCTCGACCCGCAGGGTCTTGCCCGCTCCGCGCAGCTCCAACACCCCCGCCGGGATCAGCCGGTCGGTGACGTCCCCGGTCGGGGTCCGGATCACGACAGCGGACCGGTTGCCGGTGAGCGCCCTCGCCACCGGCGAGACCTGCCGGGTCTGGGCGGGGTCGAGCGCGAAGACGGTCGCGAGGCCGTAGGAGTTCGACAGGGTGCGGATCGTCCGCCCTGGCGGCGCCACCTCGACGGCGGCGAGCATCCCCATCGGGACCTTCTCCACCGCCGCGACCTCGTCGACCACGGGGATCGGTTTCTCGAGCCGGTTGGTGACGAGGACCGCGTCGTCACCGGCCAGCACCGCCGCGACCACGTCCACTCCGTCGCGGACCGCCGCGTTGAGGGTGGCCGCCACGTCGTCGAAGTCCCAACCGTGCGGGACGATGACGATCAGCGACCCCTCGGCGCCGCGCCGGTCGCCGAGCAGCTCCCCGATCGGCACCGTGACGCCCACGCCTAGGCCCTCGCCG
This sequence comes from Pseudonocardia sp., assembly GCA_035695525.1. GTDB lineage: Bacteria > Actinomycetota > Actinomycetes > Mycobacteriales > Pseudonocardiaceae > Pseudonocardia. Next base: position 1,668 of record DASRSC010000185.1, read on the forward strand.
CCCGGCGTGGCCGGGTTGTGCCCGATCATCGTGGACTCGGTGATGATCGTCTCGGTGATCGTCTCCATCGCCAGCCCGCTGATCACCGGCGTGGCCTCGTTGAGCAGCACCGCGTGCAGCCGATCGGTCAGGGGCCCGACGCGGGCGAGCACGGCGCGCACCGCGGCCACTGCGCCGTCGGCGTTCTCCGGGGTGCCTTTGACCCCCGTGGTCCGCATCAGGGCGGTGCCGAGGTAGGTCACCGCCCCCTCGGGCCCGACGCGCGCCAGACAGGCCTCGGTGGTGGTGTTGCCGACGTCGACGCCGACGACCAGCCTCATGTCCACCTCGCTAGGCGGGGCTCAGCTCGAACGCCGGCTCCACCTCGATGGGGCCGCGGTCGGCCTCGATGCACTCGAACTCCTTGAGGTGCAGCAGCGCCGCCTTGGCCTGCCAGCGCGGCCGCGCCATCTGGTCGTTGCGCGTCGGGACCGGCTCGGGCGACTCGCCCTTGGCGTACTGCGCGGCGTTGGAGCCGATCTTCCGGAACACCTCGGCGTCGAGCAGCGGCGACTGCGGAAACAGCTCGAGGTTGGAGAGCCGCGGCAGGTCCTTCTGGTGGAGCATCGTGGTGCCGCGGGACAGCACGCCCACGGCGATCCCGGAGCCCGAGAGCTTCGCGCCGAGGTGGGCGATCGCCGCGAGGTCCGCGGTGTCGCGGACCCGGATCACCCGGGCCGTGACGCCCTGCTCCTCGATGCCGGCCAGCAGTTGGCGCAGCACCTCGGCGTGCGGGACGTCGACGATCGTCTTGGTGAAGTGCCCGGCGAACGCCGGGGACACCGCGATCACGACCTCGTCCTCACGGGTGCCGCGCCGGGCGGGTCCGGTCTCGCGAAGGCTGACGGTGCGCTCTCCGGCAGGAGTCGTCATCGTCAGCCCACCTCGGTCTCAGGATTCGTCGCCGATGTGACGTGGCGGAGCTTCTTGAGCTGCTCCCAGCGCTCGCCCTGAAGCCGGTAGCCGGTACCCGGGCCCGCGTAGTCGTTGGCGTCGTTGATCGCGGACAGCGGGACGAAGTCGGGCGTGAGGATCGCCGATGTCTGCAGCAGGTCGCCGGACACCCGCTGACGCAGCACGGTCAGCAGGTTCTCCGCGACGTCGTGGAACCCGGTAGCCTCCAGCCCCTTGACCAGGTCCAGCCCGGTCAGGCCGCGGTCCATCACCGACTGCGCGCCCTTGAGGTCGGCGAGCACGTCGCGCAGCGGGTAGTCGTTCGACGAGTTGGCGTAGGTGGCCGCCTCCACCTCCTGGTCGGTGACCGCCGGCAGGTCCAGGTGCGCGAACAGCGCCTGCAGCGCGCGCGCCGCCGTGTTGCGCGCCTGCAGGATCTCTTCCTCCCGGACGTGCCGCAGGCCGCCGTCGACCTGCAGGTCGCGCTGGATGGTGTTCCAGTCGTCGTAGTCGTCGGTGTCGAAGTTGGACCCGGCGAACATGTTGTCGAGGTTGGGCACCCCGGAGTAGCCGGAGCAGACGAAGTCGGTGCCTGGCAGCAGTTGGGGCATCGCCCGCGCGGTCCGGCGCATCGCCGAGTGCGAGAACGACTGGTCGTTGCCCGAAGCGCACTCGAGGTCGACCATGCTCGCGACGAGATTCTCCGCGGCCACCGCGCGGATACCGCCCGGCATCGCGCCCGGCACCCCGATGCAGCTGATCGAGCCGTTCTGCAGGCCCTGCACGCCGGCGCCCTTGGCCATGAGGATGCAGCGGATCTCCAGGTACAGCATGGACTTGCCCTCGGCGTTGCCCATCTGTACCTCGGAACCGGTGCCCGAGGTGAAACGCATCTTGATCCCACGCGACGCGTAGGCGGAGGCGAGGAATGCCTTGGACCACGGCGTGTCGTCGCCGTCGACGAACACCGACTCCGTGCCATAGATCGAGATCGTCTCGGCGTAGGCGGTGATGCCACGCATGCCGAGCTCGAGCTCGGTGGCCTCCTCGAGCGCGCACTGGGTGAGCACGCCGCCGCGCCCGACCTGCGCGCCGATCTGCAGCGCGATCGCCACCAGCGGGGCGTAGCGCAGGACGCCCAGCGTGGTCTCCAGCTCCGCGAACCCGCGCAGCGCGCCCTCCGCGGCATCCGCGGCGACCTGGATCG
>DASRSC010000186.1:0-11064 GCA_035695525.1 Pseudonocardia sp.
AGCCGTGGCGGCCTCGCTGGAGGCGATGAGCACGGCCGGATCACCGCTCCGGCGCGGTGCAATGGTGGTCGGGATCGCGTGACCGGTCACGGCTCGGCAGGCCTCGATCACCTCACGCACGGAGAAGCCCGCGCCGCTGCCGAGGTTGTAGATGTCGTGGCGTCCCGGCTGGGCGTGCTCGAGCGCCAGCAGGTGGGCGGCGGCCAGGTCGTCCACGTGGATGTAGTCGCGCACGCACGTTCCGTCCGCGGTGGGCCAGTCGTCCCCGAACACCTGCACGACCTCACGCGCGCCCGACGCCACCTGCAGCACGAGGGGGATCAGGTGCGTCTCCACGGTGTGCCGCTCGCCGAAACGCCCGTGCGCGCCGGCCACGTTGAAGTAGCGAAGGCTCATGGCGGCCAGGCCGTGAGCGATGGCGTACGACCTGATCGCGTGGTCGATGGCGAGCTTGCTCGCCCCGTAGGGGTTGGTGGGGCGGGTGGGCGCGTCCTCCGGGATGGGTACCTGCTCGGGCTCCCCGTAGGTGGCCGCGGTCGAGGAGAACACCAGCCGGAGCGTTCCGTGCCTGCGCATGGCCTCGAGCAGCCGGAAGGAGGTCACGACGTTGCCCGACCAGTACAGCTCCGGCCTCTGCACCGACTCGCCGACCAGGGAACGGGCGGCGAAATGGAGCACCCCGTCGAAACCCTCGGCCAGCACGTCGTCGGCGGCGGCGGACAGCTCGGCCTCGATGAAGCGGGCGCCCTCGGGCACCGCATCCAGGTGCCCGGTGGACAGGTCGTCGAGCACCGTCACGTCGTGGCCCGAGTCCACGAGATGCGCGGCGCAGACACTGCCGACGTAGCCGGCTCCGCCGGTGACGAGCAGTTTCACGAAGGTCCTCCTGGGACATCGTCGGTGGCGGGGCACCACGCCGAGCGAGCGCGTGCCGGCACCGCGCGCCGCTCTGCACGGGAGCGCGTCGGCGGCGCCCACCGTCTCACGACGCTCCCGTCTACCGGACGACGGGGAGCGGTTGGGTCAGCGCGCGCGCACCAGCACGGCATGCGCGATGAGCGGTGCCACAGAGGCGTCGGCCCCGTCCGCGGCTACGGGAACGGCGTCACCGAAGCGGGAGATGGCCCGCACGTCCACGTCGCGTCCCGGCACGATGCCCGCATCCTTGAGCTCCGCCATCAAGTCGGCGTCCACCTGCACGTGCTCAGCGATACGGCGCACCTCCACGCGGCCCCCACCGCGCCGGGCGAACTCGTCGAGCCGCTGCAGCCCCACCTCGAGCGTGGGCGGGGCCGAGACGCCCACCGGCGCGGCGTCGGGAAGCTGCGACAGCTCGTCGAGGCCGGGGATCGGGTTGCCGTAGGGAGAGATGGTGGGGTTGTCGAGCAGCCGCACGAGCTTGCGCTCCACGGCATCGCTCATGACGTGCTCCCACCGGCAGGCCTCGGCGTGCACGAACTCCCACTCGAGCCCGATGACATCGGAGAGCAGTCGCTCGGCCAGGCGGTGCTTGCGCATCACCGACACCGCTCGCGCACGGCCGGGGTCGGTGAGCTCGAGGTGCCGGTCACCGGCCACCACCACCAGGCCGTCGCGCTCCATCCGGGCCACGGTCTGGCTCACCGTCGGACCGCTCTGACCGAGGCGTTCGGCGATCCGCGCGCGCAGCGGTACGACACCCTCCTCCTCGAGTTCGTAGATCGTCCGGAGGTACATCTCGGTGGTATCGATGAGCTCATTCACGCGCTCAGCCCTTTCGTCAAGCCCCCATCCTATCCGGGCAACACCTCACTGAGGCCCACCATCCTTGGCAGAATGCCTGGGCATCATGGAGGGGTGGTCGCACCGATGACTCCCTTGATCGCTCCGTCGGATCTCGCCGCACTGCTGGACGCTCCGCGCTCGTCGGAGCGGCCGGTCGTGCTGGACGTGCGCTATCGGCTCGGTGGGCCGCCCGGCAAAGCCGATCATGACGCCGCACACCTCCCCGGCGCCGTGTACCTCGACCTCGACACCGAGCTGGCCGATCCACCCGGCGCAGGTGGCCGGCACCCGCTGCCGTCGCACGACCGGCTGCAGGCCGCACTCCGGCGAGCGGGTGTGCACGACGGGTCCCGGGTGGTCGCACATGACGACGGCAACGGCACGGTGGCCGCGCGCGCGTGGTGGCTGCTGCGCTGGGCAGGGCTACCTGCCGACCGGGTCGCCGTGCTCGACGGCGGCTTCGCCGCGTGGGTCGGCGCGGGCCTTCCGGTCACCGATGAACCGTCGCGCCCTGAGGCCGGTGACGTCACTGTGCGACCGGGCGGCATGCCGGTTCTCGACGCCGACGGTGCCGCAGCACTTGCTCGTCGCGGCGTGTTGCTCGACGCGCGGGTGGGGCCGCGCTACCGGGGGGAGACGGAACCGGTCGACGCCAAGGCAGGGCACATCCCCGGAGCGCTCAACGCACCCGCCGTCGACCTCGCCGGTCCCGACGGGCGGTGGCCGGCGCCCGAGGTGGTGGCGGAGCGGTTCTCGGCACTCGGGGTCGACGACGGTCCGGGCGACGCTGCCGCCTACTGCGGCTCCGGGGTCACCGCCGCGGCGCTGGTGCTCGCCGTCGAGCATGCCCGGCTGCGGCCGCCTGCGCGTCCGATCGCGTTGTACGTCGGATCCTGGTCCAGCTGGTCGGCCGACCCGTCGCGGCCGGTGGCCACAGGCGCGGCGCCCTGAGGCGCGCGAGACGTGTCCATCCCCTACGGTCGCGCCCATGACTCCGCGAGCCGCGGTGGTGTGGACCCCCGAGTTCCTCCGCTACGACCTCGGCGACGACCACCCGCTCGACCCGATCCGCCTTGATCTGACGATGCGCCTCGCATCGGGGCTCGGCGTGCTCGAGGGCATCGAGCCGCTGTGTCCCGAGCAGGCGCCGGACGAGGAGGTGCAGCGGGTGCACGTGCCGTCGTACCTCTCGGCGGTGAAGTCCGCGCCCGAGGCGCCGTTCGGGGTGGGCCATGGGCTCGGCACCGAGGACAACCCGATCTTCTTTGGGATGCACGAGGCCAGCGCTCTGGTGTGCGGTGGCTCGCTGCTCGGGGCCAGGGAGATCGCCGAGGGCCGGACCGACCGGGCCGTCAACATCGCCGGCGGGCTGCACCACGCGATGGCCGACCGCGCGTCCGGGTTCTGTGTCTACAACGACTGCGCCGTCGCGATCTCCTGGCTGCTCGACCACGGGTTCGACCGGATCGCCTACGTCGACGTCGACGTCCACCACGGCGACGGCGTGCAGGCATCGTTCTACCGCGACCCGCGGGTCCTCACCATCTCCATGCACCAGCACCCGATGACACTGTGGCCCGGCACGGGCTGGTCCAGCGAGCACGGCGAAGGCGACGGCACCGGGTACGCGGTCAACGTGCCGCTGCCGCCGGGCACTGGCGACGGCGGATGGCTGCGCGCGTTCCACGCGGTGGTGCCGTCGCTGATCACAGCGTTCCGCCCGCAGATCCTCGTCACCCAGTGCGGGGTCGACACCCACTACGAGGACCCGCTGGCCAACCTCGGGCTGTCCGTCGACGGCCACCGCGCGATCTACCGGGCTCTGCGCGAGCTCGCCGAGCACGCCGCAGGCGGAAAGTGGCTGGCCGTCGGGGGCGGCGGCTACGGTCTGTTCCGGGTTGTCCCGCGCTCCTGGACGCACCTCGTCGCTACCGTGCTCGACCGGGATGTCGAGCCGAACCGGCCGCTGCCCGCAGGGTGGGTGGCCCACGCCGCCGGGCTCACCGGCCAGCAGCTGCCGACGGCGATGACCGATGGCCGCGAGACCGGATACGAGCCGTGGACCGAGGGTGCCGACCGCGTCGACACCGCCGTGATGGAGACAAGGCGCGCGGTGTTCCCGCTGCACGGCCTCGATCCCGACGACCCACGGGACTGACATGACCCCCTCGCCCGCCTCGGCGCCCCCTGCCGGTGAGCAGCCCACCACCGCAACGGACTCCTCCGACGCCGGCCCGGGCTACCCGCGCCACTGGGAGGCCGATGTCGTGGCCTCCGACGGGGGGATCGTGCACCTGCGCCCGATCCTGCCCAGCGATGCCGACGCGCTGCTGCGGTTACACGAGAGCCTGTCCGAGCGCACGCGGTACCTCCGGTTCTTCGGCCCCTATCCCCGGATCTCGCCGCGTGACCTGGAGCGGTTCACGACCGTCGACCATCGCTCGCGAGTGGCGTTCATCTGCCTGCTCGGCCACGAGATCATCGCCGTCGGTCGCTACGAGGGGCTGCCCGGCGACGGCGGCCCAGGGGGCACCACCGGAACCGCAGGCCCCGACTCGGCCGAGGTGGCGTTCGTCGTCCGCGACTCGCACCAGGGGCGCGGCCTCGGCTCGATCCTGCTCGAGCACCTCGCCGCGGCTGCCCGGGAGAACGGGCTGCGCCGGTTCGAGGCCGAGGTGCTCATCGAGAACCACCAGATGGTGCGGGTCTTCCGGGAGGCCGGCTACCAGATCAGCCGGGAGTTCGCCGAGGGCGTGCTGCACCTCGAGTTCGACATCGACCCCACGGAGCGTTCGCTGGCCGTCCGTGACGCCCGCGAGCAGCGGGCCGAGGCGCGCAGCGTGCACAACGTCCTGCATCCCACGTCGGTCGCGGTGATCGGCGCGTCCACCGATCCCGCCAAGATCGGGCACGCCGTTCTGGCCAACCTGCTCCGCGGCAACTTCACCGGGCCGGTGTTTCCGGTCAACCCCGAGGCCCGCTCGGTCCGTGGGGTGCGTGCCTACAGCTCGGTCACCGAGATCCCCGACGAGGTCGACCTCGCGGTCGTCGCCGTACCGGCGTCCGGGATCGACGAGGTCATGGACTCCTGCCTGGAGAAGGGGGTCAAGGCGCTGGTGGTGGTCAGCGCGGGGTTCGCCGACGCCGGGGAGGGCGGCACGGTCGCCGAGCGGCGGCTCGTTGCCGAGGCGCGCGTCCACGGAATGCGGGTGATCGGCCCCAACGCGCTCGGGGTGGCCAACACCGACCCCGAGGTGCGGCTCAACGCCACCCTCGCCCCCGATGTGCCGGGCCGGGGCCGGGTGGGTTTCTTCTCGCAGTCCGGGGCCCTCGGCATCGCGATCCTCGCTGCGGCCAAGGAGCGGGGGCTCGGCCTGTCCACGTTCGTCTCCGCAGGCAACCGCGCCGACCTGTCGGGCAACGACCTGCTGCAGTACTGGCAGACCGACCCGGCCACCGACGTGGTGCTGCTGTACCTGGAGACGTTCGGCAACCCCCGCAAGTTCGCCCGGCTCGCGCGCCGCCTCGCCCGGACGAAGCCGATCGTGGCGGTGAAGAGCGGTCGGCACTCGGGTTCGACGACTGCGCTCGCGGCCAGCTCCGCGCCGATCGACGACGACAGCGTCAAGGCCCTGTTCGAGCAAGCAGGCGTCATCCGCGTCGAGACGCTGTCGGAGCTGTTCGACACCGCGCTCCTGCTGGCGTACCAGCCGCTGCCGGCCGGGCCACGGGTGGCCGTCGTCGGCAACTCGACCGCGCTGGGCGTGCTCGTCAGCGATGCCTTGCTCGATGAGGGGATGGAGCTCGCCGGGCCGCCGGTCGACGTCGGCACGGCCGCCGCGCCCGAGGAGTTCGCGGCGGCGGTGGCGAAGGCGATCGACGACGGTGCGGGGGCTGACGGGCACGGGAAGGCCGATGCGCTCGTCACCGTCTTCGTCCCACCGGTCGCCGTACCCGGCGCGACCTACGCGCGGGCACTGCGCGAGGCCGTCGCGGGTGCCGACAAGCCGGTCGTCGCGGTCTTCCTCGCGGCCGAGGGTGTGCCGGCCGAGCTGGCCGTGCCGCGCGAGGACGGCTCGCCGGGTCCCGGCTCCGTGCCCAGCTACCCGAGCCCGGAACGGGCGACGGCCGCGCTCGCCCGGGTCAGCCGCTACGCGCGCTGGCGCGCGCGCCCGGTGGGGGAGTTCGTCAGCCCGGCCGGCCTCGACACCGACCGGGCCCGGGAGCTCGTCCTGCGTTTCGGCGCGGTGGAACGGCACGAGCTTACTGACGGACAGGCGGTCGAGCTCCTCGCCTGCTTCGGGATACCGGTCATCGAGTTCCGCCGGGTCACAGGAGCTGACGCCGCCGTCGCTGCGGCCGACGAGCTCGGCTACCCGGTCGCGCTCAAGGCGGTCGGCGTCCACTGGCGCCACCGCACCGACCTCGTGGGGGTGCGACTCGACGTCGTCACTCCCGCCGGCGTGCGCCAGGCCCACGCGGATATCGCGCGGCTCACCGGTCAGGACGAGGTCTACGTGCAGCGGATGGCACCCAAGGGGGTGTCGTGCGTCCTGGACGTCGTGGAAGACCCCTCGTTCGGTTCGCTCTTGTCGTTCGGGCTGTCGGGAATGGCCACAGAGCTGCTGGGTGACCGGGCGTTCCGAGTGGTCCCGGTGTCCGACCAGGACGCGGCCGCGCTGGTCCGCGCGCCGCGGGCCGCCCCGTTGCTGGCCGGTTACCGCGGCACCGAACCGGTCCGGCTGGACGCCTTGGAGGACCTGGTGCTGCGCGTCGGCAAGATCGCCGAGGACCTGCCCGAGGTGCGTTCGCTCAGCCTCGACCCGGTGCTCGCCTCGGCCGAGGGCGCGTTCGTCACGGGGGCGAGAGTGGTGCTCGGGCCCCCGCCCACCCGGCACGACGGCGGCCCGCGCCGCCTGCGGTGAGGGCCGACAGGGCAGCCGTCAGGGCCGCTACCTCCGGAACGTCACCTGCAGCGTGGGCTGGCTGACCCCGGCGAAGAAGTCGTTGCCCTTGTCGTCCACCACGACGAATGCCGGGAAGTCCTCCACCTCGATCTTCCAGACCGCCTCCATGCCGAGCTCGGGATACTCCAGCACGTCGACCTTGCGGATGCAGTCCTGTGCCAGCCGGGCCGCAGGGCCGCCGATGGAGCCGAGGTAGAACCCGCCGTAGGTGGCGCAGGAGGTGGTCACCTGTTTCGACCGGTTGCCCTTGGCCAGCATCACCAGTGACCCGCCTGCGGCCTGGAACTGCTCCACATAGGAGTCCATCCGGCCGGCCGTGGTGGGTCCGAAGGACCCGGATGCGTACCCCTCGGGCGTCTTCGCGGGTCCTGCGTAGTAGACGGGGTGGTCGCGCAGGTAGTCCGGCATGCTCTCGCCTGCCTCCAGGCGCTCCGCGATCTTGGCGTGGGCGATGTCGCGGGCCACGACGAGCGGCCCGCTGAGCGAGACACGCGTCTTCACCGGGAGCGAGGACAGCTGCGCACGAATCTCGTCCATCGGTCGGTTGAGGTCGACGCGCACCACCTCCTCGGACAAGTCGTCGGACTCCGTGACCTCGGGGAGGAAGCGGGCCGGGTCGCGCTCCAACTGCTCCAGGAACACCCCTTCGGCGGTGATCTTGGCGCGGGCCTGGCGATCGGCAGAGCAGGACACCGCGATGCCGACCGGCAGTGACGCGCCGTGCCGGGGCAGCCGCACCACCCGCACGTCGTGGCAGAAGTACTTGCCGCCGAACTGGGCGCCGATGCCGAACTCGCGGGTGAGCTCCAGGACCTGCTGCTCCAGGTCGCGGTCGCGGAACGCGTGGCCGGCGTCCGAGCCGACATCGGGGAGGGCGTCGAGGTAACGGGCCGAGGCGAGCTTCGCGACCTTCAGGGTGTACTCGGCCGACATCCCGCCGACGACGATCGCGAGGTGGTACGGCGGGCAGGCGGCCGTGCCGAGCGAGCGCAGCTTCTCGTCCAGGAACGTGGCGAGCTTCTTCGGGTTCAGCAGCGCCTTGGTCTCCTGGTAGAGGAAGGTCTTGTTGGCCGAGCCGCCGCCCTTGGCCATCACCAGGAACTCGTACTTGGGGGCCTGCCCGGGCGCGCTGTACAGCTCGACCTGCGCGGGCAGGTTGGTGCCGGTGTTCGTCTCGTCCCAGAACGACGTGGGCGCCATCTGCGAGTAGCGCAGGTTGAGCTCGTCGTAGGCCTCGAAGATGCCGCGTGATACGGCCTCCTCGTCGTTGCCGCCGGTCAGGACCGTCTCGGTGCGCTTGCCGATGACGATCGCGGTGCCGGTGTCCTGGCACATCGGCAGCACGCCACCCGCCGAGACGCACGCGTTGCGCAGCAGGTCGGTGGCGACGAACCGGTCGTTCGGTGACGCCTCAGGATCGTCGATGATCGAGCGCAGCTGGCCGAGGTGCGACGGTCGCAGCATGTGCTGGATGTCGTGCACGGCCTCGCGGACCAGTGCGGTGATCGTCGCCGGGTCGATCTCGAGGAAGGTCCGGCCCGGCAGCGACGGCGTCTCGACCACGCGTCCCGGAGGGATGTCGAGGCGGCGGTAGTCGGTGTCGTCGGGACCGAGGGGAAGCACGTCCACGTGGCGGAACTCGGGCACCCAACGAACCTAACAGCGCCGCGGCCACGACATGGATCGGGAGGTCGGACCGGCCCCCGACCAGTCCGACCCCCCGGGGAATGCGCGAGCCGACAAGTCGGCCGTGCAACGTCGCGGTGAGACCTTCTCTTGCTCGGCGCGGCACGTCAACTTGTGAGCGTTGCGAAGCAACGTTCCGTAGTGTCGACCTTATGGCTGGATCGATTCTCGGCACCTCCGTTCGCCGAGTGGAAGACCTCGAACTCATCACCGGGGCGAGCACCTACGTCGGGAACCTCGCCCTCGACGGCGTCCTGCACCTCGCCTTCGTCCGCTCCCCACTGGCCCACGCCCGGATCATCGGGATCGACACATCCGGGGCACAGGCATCTCCCGGCGTCGTCGCCGTCTTCACCGCGGCTGACCTCGGCCTCCCCGCGCACCACGGCTTGATGGTCGTCAACCCCGACCTGCCGCGCCCACCGCTGGCCACCGACCGAGTGCGCTTCGTCGGCGAGCCCGTCGCGGTCGTGGTCGGCGAGACGAAGGCCGCCGCCGTCGACGCGGTCGAGCTCGTGGAGGTCGACTACGACCCGCTGCCGGCCGTGGTCGACCCGGAGGCCGCCCTGGACCCGGGCTCCGAGCCGCAGTTCCCGGAGCTCGGCAGCAACCTCGCCGCCGGGATCCGTTCCGACACCGATCCGCTCGACGACGCCGAGGTGGTCGTCCGCGCTCGCATGGTCAACCAGCGGCTCGCCGTCATGCCCATGGAGGGCAACGCGATCGCCGTCCTCCCGGGCCCGTGGGGTGAGGAGGGAGCGGGAGACGAGCTGACGATCTGGGTGTCCACCCAGATGCCGCACGCCTTCCGCGCCCAGACCGCCGGCCTCTTCGGCCTCGACCAGGACCGCGTCCGCGTGATCGCGCCGCATGTCGGCGGCGGGTTCGGCGGCAAGGCCGGCCTGCTCGCCGAGCACACGGCGACCATCGGGGCGGCGCGGGCACTGGGCCGTCCGGTCACCTGGGTGGAGACCCGCTCGGAGAACCTCGTCTCGATGCCGCACGGCCGGGCGCAGGTCGGCTTCTACGAGCTGGGCCTCACCCGGGACGGCGTGATCACCGGCCTGCGGGCCCGCGTGGTGGCCGACAGCGGCGCCTACGCCGGCTTCGGCGGCGCACTTGCGTTGGGCCCGACCTACCTGTTGAGCCAGGGCGTGTACCGCATCCCCAAGATCGGGTTCGACGCCGCCGTGGCCCTCACCAACACCACGCCGGTCGGCGCGTTCCGCGGTGCGGGCCGTCCGGAGGCCACCGCCTATCTGGAGCGGATGATGGACGTCGCCGCGGCCGAGCTGGATCTCGATCCGGTGGAGATCCGTCGACGCAACTTCATCCAGCCTGCGGACTTTCCGTACACGACGATCCCCGGGGCGCATTACGACATCGGTGACTACGACCTGCCCCTGCGGGAGGCGCTGCGGATGGTCGACTACCAGAAGGTCCGGGAGGAGCAGGCCAACCGCCGGGAGTCGGGCGACCCGGTGCAGCTCGGCATCGGTGTGAGCGTCTACGTGGAGATCACCGCGGGCGGCGGCGGCACCGAGTTCGGTTCGGTGACCGTGCACGCCGACGGCTCCGCCACGATCTCCGCGGGTACGTCGGGACACGGGCAGGGCCACCCGACGGCGTTCGCCATGCTCGCCAGCGACCGCCTCGGCATCCCGATGGACAAGATCCGGTTCGTGCAGTCCGACACAGCGGTGGTGCCGCGGGGTGGCGGGACGGGCGGCTCGAGGTCGCTGCAGATGGGTGGCAACGCCGTCCGCGCAGCGGCCGAGGACGTGCTGGAGCAGGCCAGGCGGCGCGCCGCGGCCATGCTGGAGGCCGCTGTCGACGACGTGCAGCTCACCGAGAACGGCGAGTTCGGCGTGGCCGGCGTGCCCTCGGTGACGTTGACCTGGGCGCAGGTGGCCGGCTCCGCCGAGGCCGAGGGAGCGGAGCTCGCGGCCGCGCTCGACTTCAAGCAGGAGGGCGCCACGTTCCCCTTCGGTGCCCACGTGTCCGTCGTCGAGGTCGACACCGACACCGGCCGGGTGAGGCCGCTGCGCCACGTGGCGGTGGACGACTGCGGCCGCATCCTCAACCCGCTGCTCGTGAACGGTCAGCAGCACGGCGGGCTCGCCCAGGGCATCGCGCAGGCGCTGTACGAGGAAGTCGTCTACGACCCGGAGGGCCAGCCGCTCACCGGGACGCTCGCCGACTACCGGATGCCGAGCGCGGCCGACCTGATCACGTACGAGGCCGCCAACACCGAGACGCCCACACCGATGAACCCGCTGGGGGCCAAGGGGATCGGCGAGTCCGCCACGGTCGGCGCGACGCCAGCGGTGCAGAACGCGGTGGTCGACGCCCTGCGTTCGCTCGGGGTGCGCCACGTCGACATCCCGTGCACCCCGGAACGGGTGTGGCGGGCCGTCCAGGACGCCCGCACCGGGCGTCCCGCCGACCCGTGGCGCGAACCGCCCGCCGTCTTCGCGACGCTGCCGGTGCGCTCGGCGTCAGCGGGCGCGGTAGAAGGCGGGGAGATCTGAGGCAGGCAGCTCCTCGCCGTCCGGGTAGGTGGATCACCCCCGCCGCGTGACCACGAGAGTGGTCCGGGCCAGAGTGATCGTGACGACATTTCTCGACGTCGAGGAGTTGCCGGTGA
>DASRSC010000187.1:0-7671 GCA_035695525.1 Pseudonocardia sp.
GGAGCGCAGACGATCGAGCAGCTGCAGCAGGCGCAGCTGGTCCGGATCACCGCCGCGGGGCTCAAGGAGAGCCACCCGCACGACATCACGATGACGGCCGAGGCGCCCAACTACGTGGCCCGCTAGCGGGATCTCTACGCTGGTCACCCGTGCGTGACCTCGTGGAGATCGGGATGGGCCGGGAGGCCCGTCGCAGTTACGACCTGTCGCAGGTCGAGATCGTGCCCTCGCGGCGTACCCGCAGCTCGCAGGAGGTCTCGACCGCCTGGCAGCTCGACGCGTACCAGTTCGGGATCCCGCTGGTGACCCACCCGACCGACGCCGTCGTCTCACCGGCCAGCGCCGTGCGGATCGGGCAGCTGGGCGGGTTGGCCGTGCTCAATGCCGAGGGCCTCTGGGCGCGGCATGCCGATGCCGAGGGGGCGCTGCAGCGGGTGCTCGACGCCGCCGCGGCCGAGGACGACCCGACGGCTGCAGTGCGGCTCCTGCAGGAGTTGCACGCCGCGCCGATCCAGCCCGCGCTGCTCACGGAGGCGCTCAAGACCGTGGGCGAGGCGGGGGTCACGGTGGCCGCGCGCGTGAGCCCGCAGCGTGCCCGCGAGCTCACGCCCGACCTACTCGCTGCCGGGCTCGAGATCCTCGTCGTGCAGGGCACGATCATCTCTGCCGAGCACGTCTCGGGTGGGGAGCCGTTGAACCTCAAGGAGTTCATCAACTCCCTCGACGTGCCGGTCGTCGCCGGCGGGGTGGGCGACTACCGCACCGCGATGCACCTCATGCGCACCGGCGCGGCCGGGGTGATCGTCGGGTACGGGGAGTCGTCGGCGACCACCACCGACGACGTGCTCGGTATCGGGGTGCCGATGGCCACCGCGATCGTCGACGCCGCCGCGGCGCGCCGTGACTACCTCGACGAGACGGGCGGTCGCTACGTCCACGTGATCGCCGACGGCGGCATGGCCGGCTCGGGTGACATGGCGAAGGCCATCGCCTGCGGGGCCGATGCGCTGATGCTGGGCGAGCAGCTCGCCGAGGCAGCCGAGTCGCCGGGGCAGGGCCTGTACTGGACCTCGGCGGCGGCGCACCCCTCGCTGCCGCGTTCGGAGGTCACCGGCTTCGCGCCGAGCGAGCGGGATCTGCAGACCCTGCTCTTCGGCCCGGCGAGCAGCCCCTACGGCACCGTGAACCTGTTCGGTGGCCTCCGGCGGGCGATGGCGAAGACGGGCTACTCGGACCTGAAGGAGTTCCAGCGGGTGGGCCTCACCGTCCGCGGCTGACGCCGAACGCGCACCCGGGTCGCGAACCGTACACCAGCTCCCCGCGAAGGGGGCCGCGTGCGGCTCGCGGCGATCACCGGGGCCGCTGGCGTTGATGATCAGCGTGAGCCGCGCGTCAGGGCCCCGCGGAGGGCGCTCGGGTACGGCTCGCAGGGATCAATACTCGGCGCCAGGGGCCGACTATCGTGGTACGGGTGCAACCCCTCACCGTCCTCGTCGTCGACTACGGGGCCCAATACGCCCAGCTGATCGCCCGCAGGGTGCGGGAGGCGCAGGTGTACTCCGAGATCGTGCCGGGCAACACCCCGGTCGACGAGATCGTGGCGCGCAAGCCCGCCGCGCTGATCCTGTCCGGCGGGCCGTCGAGCGTGTACGAGCCGGGTGCGCCGAGCATCGACCCCGAGCTGTTCACCTCCGGGATCCCGGTGCTGGGGCTCTGCTATGGCTTCCAGGCGATGGCGCTCTCACTGGGTGGCGAGGTGGCACCGGACGGCACCCGCGAGTACGGGCGCACCGAGCTGACGGTCTGCGCCGCGCCGGGGGCGCTGCACGACGGCCTGCCGGGCCGGCACCCGGTGTGGATGAGCCACGGCGACTCCGTGGTGCGTGCGCCGGATGGTTTCGTGGTGACGGCGTCGTCGGAGCGGGCGGCGGTGGCGGCGTTCGAGGACACCGAGCGGCGGCTCGCGGGCGTCCAGTACCACCCCGAGGTCGGGCACTCGCCGTACGGGCAGGAGGTGCTGCGCCGGTTCCTGCACGAGATCGCCGGCATCACCCCGGGCTGGACCACTTCCTCGATCATCGACGACACGATCGCCGCGGTGCGCTCGCAGGTGGGCGAGGGAAGGGCGATCTGCGGGCTGTCCGGCGGCGTCGACTCCGCGGGGGCGGCCGCGCTCGTGCAGCGGGCCATCGGCGACCGGCTGACCTGTGTGTTCGTCGATCACGGGCTGCTGCGGGCCGGCGAGCGGGAGCAGGTGGAGCGCGACTTCGTGGCCGCGACCGGGGCCAAGCTGCACACCGTCGATGCGCGGAAGCGGTTCCTGGACGCGCTCGACGGGGTCACCGACCCCGAGGAGAAGCGCAAGATCATCGGCCGGGAGTTCATCCGGGTCTTCGAGGCCGCGACGGCGGAGGTGGCGGCCGAGGAGCATGTGGGCTTCCTCGTCCAGGGCACCCTCTACCCCGACGTCGTCGAGTCCGGCGGCGGGTCCGGCACCGCCACGATCAAGAGCCATCACAACGTGGGCGGGTTGCCCGACGACATCGAGTTCGCGCTGGTCGAGCCGCTGCGGGCGCTGTTCAAGGACGAGGTACGCCGGGTGGGTGCCGAGCTCGGCCTGCCGGAGACGATCGTGGCGCGCCAGCCGTTCCCCGGCCCCGGACTGGGCATCCGGATCATCGGTGCGGTCACCCAGGACCGGCTGGAGACGTTGCGTGCCGCCGACGCGATCGCGCGCGAGGAGCTCACCGCCGCCGGGTTGGACCGCACGATCTGGCAGTGTCCGGTGGTGCTGCTCGCCGACGTTCGCAGCGTCGGTGTGCAGGGTGACGGCCGCACCTACGGTCATCCGGTGGTGCTCCGGCCGGTGTCCAGCGAGGACGCCATGACCGCCGACTGGACGCGCCTGCCCTACGACGTGCTCGAACGCATCTCCACCCGGATCACCAACGAGGTGTCGGAGGTGAACCGCGTGGTCCTCGATGTCACCAGCAAGCCCCCGGGCACGATCGAGTGGGAGTAGCGATCCCGGCGGAACGACCCGGCCGCCTCGCCGACGCCCTGCGCACCGGACGGTTCGCCGTCACGGCCGAGATCGGGCCGCCGCGCGGCGCCGACGTGGACGAGATCCGCGAGTCCGCAGTGCTGCTGCGTGACTGGGTGGACGCCGCGAACATCACCGACAACCAGGGTGCCCAGGTCCGGGTGTCGAGCTTCGCCGGCAGCATCGTCGCGCTCGCTGCGGGTCTGGAGCCGGTCATGCAGATGACCTGCCGTGACCGCAACCGGATCGCGCTGCAGTCGGACCTGCTCTCGGCGGGCGCTCTCGGCGTCCCCAACCTCGTGCTGATGACCGGCGACCGGCCCGAACGCGGCGACCACGCCGATGCGACCGCGGTGTTCGACCTGAGCTCCAGCAGCCTGATGACCACCGCGCGCATCCTGCGGGACGAGGGCCGGTTGCTGTCGGGGCGGGCCATCGACCCGCCGCCGCAGTACCTGCTCGGCGCGGTCGACACGGGTGCGGGTGTGCCCGACCGGCTCGAGCAGAAGGTGGCCGACGGAGCCGAGTTCGTGCAGACCCAGTTCGTGTTCGACGTCGACGACTTCGTCGTCTGGATCGAGAAGGTGCGTGACCTCGGGCTCGACCACCGGTGCGGGATCCTTGCCGGTGTCGGGCCCGTCCGGTCGCTGCGGGCGCTCGAGTTCATCGCCGGAATTCCCGGCGTGGTCATCCCGCCCGCCTTCGAGCGGAGGCTGCGTGGGGTGCCGGCCGAGCGCGTCGCCGCGGAGGGCATGGCCGCGTGCGCGGAGACTGTCGCCGCGTTGCGAGAGGTCCCCGGCGTAGCCGGCGTGCACGTGATGGCCGTCGGCTACGAGCGGGGCGTGCCGGAGATCCTCGACGCCGCCGGGCTGGAGCCGACCCCCAGGGCCTGAGCTGCCGCGCCGGCGGCGGTGACGACACGACGAGGGCGGCACCCGGGTCGTCGACCCCTGATGCCGCCCCGCGTGGCCGCCGCTCCCCCGAGCGCGGCCCCCGGTCCCGATGGCTCCCCAGTCACCGGTTCCGGTCGTTCTCCGTGATCAGCTGTTGCCGCGCCCCCGGAGGCTCCCGACCAACAGCATCAACCCGATCAGCGTCGCCCCGGCGGCGAGCAGCCACCGTGGGTCGAAGCCTGCGAGCGTCGGCACCTCGCCGACGAACGCCGCCGTCGCCATCCCCAGCGAGAGCACCCCCACCAGGAGCGTCAGCACGTCGGGGCCACGCCGCCGCGTCGCGGTCGCCGGCTTCTCGTCCCACTCAGCCACGGTGCACCTCCACGCTCCCCGCGCCCGTCTCGATATCGAGGATGAGCGGTCTTCCCGTCCGGACGCCATCGGCGCCCAGGTCGTCGGTCACCGCGAGGTGGGCCCCCGGACCGGACTCCGAGCGGCCGTCGAACTCCACACTGCCCACCCCGGTCGTGCTGGTCAGGCTGACGTCGGCGTTCTGGGGCACCCGCACCTCGACGTCGCCCACGCCGAGCGTGATGGTGGACCGCACCGGGCTCGAGTTGCCGCCCGCGGGCACCGCGAGGTCGAGATTGCGCAGGTCGAGCGTGATCTGCCCCGCCGTGCGCTGGTAGCTGGGCTGCAGTGCCGCCACGGTTGTCGGGGCCGCCTGCAGGTCGCCGACGCCGTTGCCCTGCCAGCGGTCGAGCGGCGCGGCCAGGAGTGCCCAGGTCAGTGCGCCGAGGAGCAGGGCAACCGGGATCAGACCGCGACCGGCCCGGAGGAACGCGCCGATCACCAGCCCGGCCCCGATCACGGCGAGCACCACCCCGGAGAGCACCGGCAGGTTGGCCAGCGAGAGCGCGCCGGCCACGAGCATGATCACGGCGGTGATGCCACCGGCGAGCAGAGCGAGGCCCAGCGTCACCGGGGTGACGGGCAGGCGTCGCCGCGGAGGTTCCGGCTGCGGGCCGACGGGCGCCGGCTCGGGGAGGTCCCAGGCGAACGGGGCGGCTCCGAGTGGGTCCCATGCCGGAGGGGTCCCGGTGCCGGCCGGCTCCTTGAGAAGCGAGGGCCCCGCGGGCGTGACGGTGGTCGGGGCCTCCGCGGCGGCCCGCTCCCTGCTTCCGCTCGAGCCACGGTGGCCCCGGCTGCGGTGCAGCAGGAACAGCAGGGCCGCGATGACCAGCGTGGGCAGCACGATCTCGCTGTCGCCACGGAACACGGTCCCGATGCTCACCACCGCTGCGATCGCCAGGCCGACGACCACGATCGTCCGTGGTGAACGCGCCTCCGCAGGCGCTGCAGGGTCGACGGGCTCCTCTGGCAGGAGGAACCACGCGGCGATGTAGAGCGCCGCGCCGATCCCGGTGAACGCCGCCACGACGAACCCGACGCGCACCAGCGTCGGGTCGATGTCGTACCGGCGCGCGATGCCCGCGGCGACCCCCGCCACCTGCCGGTCGTCCCGCGGCCGTGCGGGCCGTGTCTCCCACATCTCCCGCAGCGTGTTCTGCACGTCTGTCCCGTTCATCGCTCTCCTGCCTCCATGGGAGACAGCCTGCTCGGTCTGGCGCAGTCGAGACATAGGGGATGGCCCGGAGCCGTCCCGGAGGTTTCCCCGATGTCACTCCTCCACGCACATGTGACGATGGTGACGTGCCCACGGTTCCCGCGGCGACCCCGCCGCCCGCGCCACCGCCGACGGTGGTGCCTGCATGCTCGCCGCCGCTCGTCCGCAGGCGCAGCGGCCGGTTCGTCGCGGGTGTGGCCGGGGGCGTCGCAGACCACCTCGGCGTGAACGTGCTCTGGGTGCGCGCGGCGTTCATCCTGCTCGCCGGCGTCCATGGGGCGGGGGTTCTCGCCTACGGACTGCTGTGGATCTTCGTCCCGCAGGAGCACGCCGACGTCCGGCGGCCGCTGGGGCGCACGGAGCGTCAGCAGGCGCTGGGACTGGCCGCGCTCGGTATCGGCGCGGGGCTCGCCGCCGCGGCTGTGGGCAACACAGTCGTGGGTTGGATCGTGGGCCCGCTCGGCGTGGTGGCGATCGGTGCCGCCGTCGTCTGGCGGGAGGCCGACGAGTCGCAACGCCGACGCTGGACGGAGGGTGCGCGTTCGGGGGTCACCGATTTGGCCGGGGGCGGGCGCACCGCGCTGCTGCGGGTGTTCGCGGGCGCGGTCTTCGTCGCCAGCGGGATCGGCGTGTTCCTGCTGGGCAACCTGGATCTCTCGCAGGTGCAGTTCGGGCTGTTGGCCGTGCTGGCGACGCTGCTCGGCGTCGGCGTGCTGACCGTCCCGTGGTGGGTGCGTCTGATGCGCGAGCTCGGCGAGGAGCGCCGCGAGCGGATCGTCGAGACCGAGCGCGCGGAGATCGCCGCACACCTGCACGACTCCGTGCTCCAGACACTCGCGCTCATCCAGCGCCAGTCCGACCAGCCCCGCGAGGTGCTGCGGCTGGCCCGCGGCCAGGAGCGCGAGCTACGGCACTGGCTGTACGGGCCCACCGGCTACGGCCGCTCTGCTCGCGCGTCCGGAGAGCCCACCCTTGACGCCGGGCTGGCCGACGCGATCACGACGGCGGCCGCCGAGGTGGAGGACACCTACGCGATCGACGTCCGCCCCGTCGTGGTGGGCGACCGGCCGCTCGACGACGGGCTGCGGGCCCTCGTGCTCGCCGCTCGCGAGGCGATGGTCAACGCAGCCAAGCATTCCGGGGTGGGCGAGGTGAGCGCGTACGTCGAGGTGGAACCGACGGAGGTGCACGTGTTCGTCCGCGACCGCGGCATCGGGTTCGACCCGGACGCGGTGCCGGACGACCGGCACGGCCTCGCCGACTCGGTACACGGCAGGATGAGGCGGCACGGCGGTGCGGTCCGGCTGCGGAGCACCCCGGGCGAGGGCACCGAGGTACACCTGAGCATGCCGGTGGACGGACCGGCCGACACGGAGCCCGAGGCCCAGGCCGAGGCTCAGAAGGAAGCGACGACATGACCGACACCACCGACGAGGCACCGGGTAGCGAGGTCACCGGGCAGATTCGCGTCTTCCTCGTCGACGACCACGGCCTGTTCCGGGCCGGGGTGCGCGCCGAGCTCGAGCGGTTCGTTCCGGACGTGACGGTGGTGGGCGAGGCCGGCTCCGTCGACGAGGCGGTTGCTGCGATCCGGCACCTGCGGCCCGACGTGGTGCTGCTCGACGTCCATATGCCCGACGGGGGCGGCGCCGAGGTGCTGCGCCAGCTGCGGCCGGAGCTGCCGGACGTGGTCTTCCTGGCCCTGAGCGTGTCGGACGCGGCGGAGGACGTCATCGCCGTGATCCGTGCGGGGGCGCGCGGTTACGTCACCAAGACGATCTCGGGGAGCGAGCTGACGGAGGCCGTGCGCCGGGTGAAGTCCGGGGACGCGGTGTTCTCGCCGCGGCTGGCCGGGTTCGTGCTCGACGTGTTCTCCGACCGGCCCGGTGCTGCCCCGCCCGGCGACCCGGAGCTCGACCTGCTCACCCGCCGGGAGCGCGACGTGCTGCGGCTGCTCGCGCGGGGCTACGCGTACAAGGAAATCGCCGGGGAGCTGTTCATCTCGGTGAAGACGGTGGAGACGCACGTGTCGAGCGTGCTGCGCAAGACGCAGCTGTCCAACCGCTACGAGCTGTCGCGGTGGGCGTCGGACCGGCGGCTCGTGTAGC
>DASRSC010000188.1:0-3838 GCA_035695525.1 Pseudonocardia sp.
GTCCGCACCATGATCGTTCCGCGGGTCGGGCCGCCCATCGCCCGCGGCCGCCTGCGGTTCCTGCTCCCGTGGTTCGTGTTCGGCGCGGTCGCCGTCGCGGTGGTCACGACCACGACCTTGTGGTCGGTGGCGCTGCGCACCTCGGCGGCGGGTCGCACCACATTGGACGGCGCCGGGATCGACATGGGCGCCGTGCCCGCGGCGGCCCCCAGCCTGCCGTCGATCGCCGCTCCGCCGCCATCCGCCGTCGCGACCACGACCGCCGCCGCGGTCATCACCACGCTCCGCAGGCCGCGACCCCGCGTGCTCGCGCCGCCTGCTCCGGCGCTCCCCAGCAGAGCCGCCGCTGTCACCAGCGCGGCGCCTCCACCGGCCCCGGTTCCGACGACCCTTCCGACGGCCGCGTGCGTTGAGTCGGACGTCGATGCCGCCACCTGTGCGAGCGAGGTCCCCTCGATCGCGTCCGGTCGGAGAACGTCGGCCGTGGTGGCCGCGCGCGACCTCGTCGGCGGGGGATAGCCTCGGGAGTCGTGCGCTTCTTCTACGACTGCGAGTTCATCGAGGACGGGACGACGATCGACCTGGTGTCGATCGGCGTGGTCGGGGAGGACGGCCGCGAGTTCTATGCCGTCTCGACGGAGTTCGATCCGTCGCGGGCCGGCGCCTGGGTGCGTGCCAACGTGCTGCCCAAGCTCCCCTCACCGTCCGACCCGGCTTGGCGCTCACGCGTGCGGCTGCGCGCGGATCTGCTGGAGTTCCTGACCTCCGCCCCGGGGGAGGTCGAGCTGTGGGCGTGGATCGCCGCGTACGACCACGTTGCGCTCTGCCAGCTGTGGGGGGCGATGCCGGCGCTGCCGCGACCGCTGCCCCGGTTCACCCGTGAGCTCCGGCAGCGCTGGGAGGACACGGGACGTCCCCCGCTGCCACCGCCGACCTCGGACGCCCACGACGCGCTCGCCGACGCCCGGCTGAACGCGAAGCGCTGGGAGGCCATCGAGTCGGCTGTGGCCGCCCGCTGACCTGCAGTGGGCGGCCACCGATCGGATGCGGGGTCAGACGAAGATGCTGACCCCGCCGGGCCCGACGAGCAGGCCGACGATGATGAGCACGATGCCCCAGACGAGCTGCTTGCGCAGGATCGCGAGCACGCCGGCAATGACGAGTACGACGGCGATGATCCACAGTAGGGTTGCCATGCACGGGAGTGCCCTGATCAGTCCCTCGTGGAATCGGGCCGTTCGGGTGACGCGGCGACCGTACGGTCCGCACGAGAGTCGTCCGGGAGGGCTCCGAACGGTGTAATGCGCCTCGATGGCGGCTGCTTTTCGCGCAGTGACGGAGCCCGGCCACGGACCGCGCCTCACACGGCCTACTCTGAAAACTGTGAACTGGACCGTCGACGCACCGGTCGAAGTGCTGCCCGAGCTGCCCCCCTTGCCTCCCGAACTGCGCGCCCGCCTGGACGACGCGCTGGCTCGTCCCGCCGCCCAGCAGCCCGACTGGCCCGACGCCGCACACGTCGCACACGTTCGCACGGTGCTCGAGAGCGTCCCTCCGGTCACCCTGCCGCCGGAGGTCGACCGGCTCCGGGAGCGGCTGGCCCAGGTCGCCCGCGGGGAGGCCTTCCTCCTCCAGGGTGGCGACTGCGCCGAGACCTTCGTCGACAACACCGAGCCGCACCTCCGCGCCACGATCCGCACGCTGCTGCAGATGGCGATCGTCCTCACCTATGGCGCGTCGCTGCCGGTGGTGAAGGTGGGGCGGATCGCCGGGCAGTATGCGAAGCCCCGCAGCGCGCCCGTCGATGCGCTGGGCCTGCCCTCCTACCGCGGCGACATCGTCAACTCGCTGGTCGCGCACCCGGCCGCCCGGGTGCCCGACCCATCCCGCATGGTGCGTGCCTACGCCAACGCCAGCGCGGCCATGAACCTGGTGCGTGCCCTGACGGCCACCGGCATGGCCGACCTCACGATGGTGCACGACTGGAACAAGGACTTCGTGCGCACGTCGCCGGCGGGCGAGCGGTTCGAGAACATCGCCGCGGAGATCGAGCGGGCCCTGCGGTTCATGGACGCGTGCGGCGTGGACGACCACAACCTGCACAGCGTCGAGTTCTACGCGAGCCACGAGGCACTGCTGATCGACTACGAGCGGGCGATGCTCCGGCTGGACGCAAGCCGGCCGGAGCCGCGGCTCTACGACCTCTCGGCGCACTTCGTGTGGATCGGGGAGCGCACCCGCCAACTCGACGGCGCCCACGTGGCCTTCGCCGAGCTGCTGGCCAACCCGATCGGGCTCAAGATCGGCCCGACCACCACGCCTGAGCTCGCGGTCGAGTACGTCGAGCGGCTCGACCCGGATGGCACGCCGGGGCGGCTCACCCTGGTCAGCCGGATGGGCAACGGCAAGGTCCGCGACACGCTGCCGCCGATCGTCGAGAAGGTGGAGGCGTCCGGGCACAAGGTCATCTGGCAGTGCGACCCGATGCACGGCAACACCGTCGAGTCCACCACCGGCTACAAGACGCGCCACTTCGACCGGATCGTCGACGAGGTACAGGGCTTCTTCGAGGTGCACAGGGCGCTGGGCACCCATCCCGGGGGCATCCACGTCGAGGTCACAGGCGAGGACGTCACGGAGTGCCTGGGTGGGGCCCAGGAGATCTCGGACGCCGACCTCGCGGGTCGGTACGAGACCGCCTGCGACCCCCGCCTGAACACACAGCAGTCCTTGGAGCTCGCGTTCCTCGTGGCGGAGATGCTCCGCGGCTGACGCCCCACCCAGCCCAGCCCGGGAGTCGGGAGCTGGATTCGGCCGACTCGGGGGCGGGGAACGGGCGACTCGCGGGCTGGATTCGGGCGACTCGCGGGGTGTGGTCAGAGGGTGTGGAGGGTGACCGTGGTGCCGGGCTCGACGAGCGACCCGGCGCTCGGATCCTGC
This sequence comes from Pseudonocardia sp., assembly GCA_035695525.1. Taxonomy (GTDB): domain Bacteria; phylum Actinomycetota; class Actinomycetes; order Mycobacteriales; family Pseudonocardiaceae; genus Pseudonocardia. Next base: position 2,941 of record DASRSC010000188.1, read on the forward strand.
TCGATCACGCGGCCGTTGTCGCGACCGAAGGGAAACCCGCGAGAGTCCTCCTCCGCGTCCAGCCCGGCATCGCCCAGCTTGTCGGCAGCGTCGCCGAACCGCTTGCCGATCACGAAAGGCACCTCCACGCGATCATCCGGTGGGGGCTCGGGGCCCCGGCTGAGCACCAGGGTGACGGGTGCGCCCAGCGGGAGCGCGGTGCCGCTTGCCGGATCAGTGCCGACGACGGCGCCCGTGGGCACCGTGCCGCTGAACTGATCGGCATCCGTGGTGCGCACCGGGGTGAGGCCCGCGTCCCGCACGGCCTGCTCCGCTACCGCCACGGCAGTCCCCGGGGCCACCGCCGGCACCGTCGGCCGGCCGGCTGAGATCGTGAGCTGCACGGTGCTGCCGCGCAACAGCCGGGCGTCGGGTGGGGGATCGGTGGCCGACACGACACCGGCAGGCTGCCCGTCGTCGTGCGCCGTGGTGACGCTCGCGACGAGGTCGGCCTGGCCGAGCAACTGCTGCGCCGTGGTCTGCTCGAGCCCGACCAGGGGCGGCATCGCCGTCCACCGTCCGGTGCCGAGCCACCAGGCCGTCGCCCCTACCAACAGGCAGAGCACGAGAACGATCGCGACCCAGACGCCGAAGATCCGTCGGCTGCGCCGCCGGGCGCGCAGGTGCGGCGGTGGCCCGTCCGGCGCCGCGAGATACTCCGCGTCGGGCCGCGGCATCATCCGCGTGCCGGTGCGGCCCCCGCCGGGCACGGGATGCGGGGCGGGGTACGTGCCGGTGCCATGCGCTCCGGCGAGCACGCGCCGCGGGCCGGAGGGCACCGTTTCCTGCTCCTCCACCGGGAGTGCCGGCGGCACCGGCGGCGGCACGCGCGGGACCTCGAGCCGCGCCGCCACCCGGT
>DASRSC010000189.1:0-3773 GCA_035695525.1 Pseudonocardia sp.
GGTGTCGACGAACCCGGGAGCCACGACGCGCGTGAACGACTCCTCGGTCATCCGCATGAGCAGCCCGTCGTCAGTGATTCCCGCATTCGAGACCAGCACCTGCACCGGGCCGTGCTTGTCCTCGATCTCAGTGAACGCGGCGTCGACGGCCGCGGTGTCGGTGACGTCGCACTGCACGGGCAGCAGTTCGCCCGGCAGGCCCTCGACGGGGCTGCCGTGTGTCACCGCCACCTGGTCGCCCTGCGCCGCGAACGCCTTGGCGATCGCCAGCCCGATACCGCGGTGGCCTCCGGTCACCAGCACGCTGCGTCCCACGGGGCCTACCCTATGGTCCGGCGACCCACCGGCGGAAACCGGGCGACTCGCGCGCGGATTCGGGCGACTCGCGCGGCACCACTCCGCGAGTCGCCCGTTCTCCGCCCCCGAGTCGCCCGAATCCCGCCCCGAGTCGCGCACCTGGCGCGCGCGAGTCGCCCGTCTACGGGAAGCGGCGCCCCAGGGCCAGGCCGCTGCCCACCCCCGCGACCAGCAGCAATGCGCCTCCGGCGAGCCATGGTCTGCTCGTGTCGACGCGGCGTACCTCGTAGCCGATCTGCTCACCGAGCTCGGCGTACACCTGTCGCAGCTCGTCCTCGCTGGCCGCGGTGAAGAACTGGCCACCCGAGAGGTCGGCGATCTGGCGCATCGACGCGTCGTCCACCGCCACCGGGGTGCGCTCGCCAGGGTTGATCTCGATGGAGCCGTAGTCGGTGCCAAAGGAGATCGTGGAGACGGGGATGCCGGCCGTCGCGGCCGCGCGCGCCGCCGTGAACGAGCCCCGGGGCTCCTCCTCCGGCATCACGCCCCCGGGCACCGTTTGCTTCCCGTCGCTCATCAGCACGATCCGGGCGGGCGGCGGACCGTCCGCGGCAGCACCGGCGATGGCCTGCGAGAACGTCTCGACCGACTGCATCGCCGCGAAGATCGCCTCGCCGGTGGCGGTCGACTCCGACAGCTTCAACCCATCCACCGCACGTTTGATCGGCTCGCGGTCGACCGTCGGTGAGACGAGGACGGCCGCCGTACCCGCGAACGACACCAGCCCGAGGTTGATGCCGGGCGTCAACTGGTCGGCGAACGCCTTGGCCGCGACCTGGGCGGCCGCCAACCTGCTCGGCTCGACGTCGGTGGCCTGCATCGACAACGACACGTCGATCACCAGCACCACCGTGGCCCGGTTGCGCGGAACCCGCGCCTCCGCCATCGGGCCCGCCAGGGCGACGGTGAGCACGGCCAGGGCGCCGATCAGCGCCGCGGCCGGGAGATGCCGGTGCCAGCCCGGGCGCTTCGGGGCCACCCGGTCGAGCAGCTCCAGGTTCGTGAACCGGACCGTGTCGCGGCGACGCCTGCGCAGCAGCAGGACGTACCCGGCGGCGAGCGCCGCTACCACGACCAGCAGCAGCAGCCACAAGGGGTGGGAGAACATCTACCGCCCACCCCCCGACCAAGCGCGCTTGCGGGCCAGTACGAACCGCACGATGTCGGCGATCCAGTCCGAGTCGGTGCGCAGCGTCAGGTGCGCGGCACCGCTGCGGCGCAGCGCCGTGGCCACCCGGTCGCGGTGCTGCGCGGCTGCGGCAGCGAACTCCCGGCACAGGAGCGGGCTGGTGACCACCTCCCGCTGCCTGCCGGTCTCGGGGTCGGCGAGCACCACGGTGCCGACGTCGGGCAACTCCAGCTCACGCGGATCGAGCACCTCGACGGCCAGCAGGTCGTGGCGGTTCGACAACGCGCGCAGCGAGCGTTCCCAGTCGGGTTCGCCGAGAAAGTCGGAGATCACGACGGCGAGGCCGCGACGCCGGGGCGGCCGGCGCAGCTGTTCGATCGCAGTCGTGAGATCGCCGCGAGTGCCTTCGGGGGCGCGCGGCGTCAACGCGACGCGACGCAGCAGCCCGCGGGCGTGGACGATGCCGCCGCGAGCCGGGATGCGGATCGTTCGTTCCCCCGTTGCCACCAGGGCGCCGATCCGGTTGCCCCCGCCGCGGGTGAGGTGGGTGACCGCGGCGAGCGTCGCGATCGCGAGGTCGCGCTTCTCGCACGAGGCTGTGCCGAAGTCCAGGCTGGGCGACAGGTCGAGCACGACCCACGTCTCCAACTCACGATCGGCCACGGTCTCCCGGACGTGTGGCTCGGTGGTACGGGCGGTGACGGCCCAGTCCATGCGCCGGACGTCGTCGCCCGGCTGGTAGGTGCGTGCCTCCCCGAGCTCGCTGCCGGGCCCGGGGACCAGGCCGAGGTGGTTGCCCTGGAGCAACCCGTCGAGGCGCCCCCGAACGGCCAGCTCCAGCGTCCGCAGCGCGGCCTCGATCCGCCCGTCCCGGAGCGAGGGTGGCGCAATGGGGGGCCGTCGGGCCGCAGCCGTCACGTCGAGCTGCTCGCCGACGTGTACGGCACCGGGGCGGCCGGCTCGTGCTGGGGACGGGCGGTGACCTGCGGCAGCGGAACGGTGGCGAGCACCCGGGAGATGATGTGGTCCATCGGCACGCCGTCGGCGACCGCGTCGTAGGACAGCACGAGCCGGTGCCGCAGCACATCGGGCGCGACGTCCAGGACGTCCTGCGGGAGCACGTAGTCGCGGCCGCGCACCAGCGCGAGCGCGCGAGCGGCGGCCACGATGCCCAGGGTGGCGCGCGGTGACGCGCCGTAGGACACCCAGCCTGCGATGTCGCTGAGCCCGTGCTCGGCGGGGGTACGGGTGGCGACGACCAGCCGCACGACGTAGTCGACCAGGGCGTGGTGCACGAACACCTGCGAGGCCACCGTCTGCAGCCGCAGGAGCTCGGCAGGGTCGATCACCTGGTGCGCGACGGGCGGCTCGGCACCCATCCGGTAGACGATCTCCCGCTCCTCCTCGACGCCGGGATACTCGACGATGATCTTGAAGAGGAACCGGTCGCGCTGCGCCTCCGGTAGCGGGTAGACGCCCTCGTTCTCGATCGGGTTCTGGGTGGCCAGCACGAGGAACGGGTCGGGCATCGGGAACGTTCTGCCGCCGATCGACAGGTGCCGCTCCGCCATCACCTCGAGCATGGCCGACTGCACCTTCGCCGGGGCGCGGTTGATCTCGTCGGCGAGCACGAAGTTGGCCACGACCGGCCCGAGCTCGACGTCGAACTCCTCGCGACCCTGCCGGTATATACGGGTGCCGAGGATGTCGGCAGGCACGAGGTCGGGAGTGAACTGCAGGCGGGCGAAGCTACCGCCGACGACCTTCGCAACGGTCTCGACCGCGAGCGTCTTGGCGACGCCGGGCACGCCCTCGAGCAGCAGGTGGCCCTTGGCCAGCAGGCCGACGAGCATCCGCTCGACGAGCCGGTCCTGACCGACGATCACCCGCTTGATCTCGAAGACGACGCGCTCGAGCCGCTCACCCTCATGGGCCGGGCTGGGGACGGACTCCTGGACGCTCACGCTGCCATCCCACCTCACGGCAGGTGAGACGCCGGTGAACGGACCGCACCGCTCCCCCCGGCGCTGCCGTCGGCTCGGCTTGACCGCCGGCTTGTCATGGCGGTTCGACGGTCGTCGAATCGTTGTCGAAACGCTGGCGTCAATGTTTCATTGACAGCGGGTGGGTGGACGGCGAAGGGCAGCCGGTCCCGATCTCACCCCGGCACTCGACCGCACCGACCTGCTGCCGGCGGTGGCGGCCGACCGGCACGACCACCCATGTCGCGGCACCCCTGATCGATCCGCGGCCGCGCTCCCGGATCACCAGCCACCGCGCTCAGAGC
>DASRSC010000190.1:0-6342 GCA_035695525.1 Pseudonocardia sp.
AGCACCTCGAGGACCGACGCGGCGTCGAAGCGGGAGTAGTTCATGACGAGCACGCAGGACTCGGCGATCCACGGCGCGAAGACGTTGCTCCACGCATGCTTGGCCCAGCCGGGGGAGGAGATGTTCAGGTGGATGTCGCCGGGCTGCAGGCCGATCCAGTACATGGTCGACAGGTGCCCGACGGGGTAGGACGCGTGCGTGTGTTCCACGAGCTTCGGCTTCGCGGTCGTGCCGGAGGTGAAGTAGAGCAGGAGGGTGTCCGAACCGCGGGTGACGCCGTCGGGGGTGAAGTCCGCGGGTGCAGCGGCGGCGCCGGCGTAGTCGAGCCAGCCCTGCGGGGCACCCCGCACGGCGATGCGGGTGTAGTCGCCCTCGACGCCGTCGAACTTCGCCGTGTCGGCTCCACCGACCACCGCGTGCTTCGCCCCGCCACGGTCGAGCCGATCGCGCAGGTCGGACGCGGTGAGCAGCGTCGTGGCCGGGATGACGACGGCGCCGAGCTTCATCGCGGCGAGCAGCGTCTCCCACAGCTCGACCTGATTTCCGAGCATGAGGATGACCCGGTCGCCGCGGGCCACGCCGTGCTCGCGCAGCCAGTTGGCCACCTGGTTCGACCGCGTGGAGAGCTCGGCGAAGGTCCAGTATCCCTCGCTGCCGTCCTGCTCGACGATCCACAGCGCGCGGGCCGCCCCGCGCTCCGGGTCGGCCGCTACGGCGTCGAAATGGTCGATCGCCCAGTTGAACTCGTCGATCTTGGGCCAGCGGAAGTCGCGGTAGGCCGTCTCGTAGTCCTCCCGGTGTGCAACGAGGAACTCGCGCGCCGCGTAGAAAGCTTCTGCCGACCGATTCATGACCTCACCCCGGGATAGCTGCCGCTGCTGATCGCACCCTAATGAGCGCTCCATCTACACAGCGCGGAGCGCTCCATCTACACAGCGCGGGAGGGGTCTCGGAGGTGAGACCGTCCGGTCCCCCGGACGCGCCGGACGCGCCCGGCCCACGGAACCAGACGAACCGCCTACCGTTGCGGCGTGATCGATCACCAGTGGAGGGGCCGCGCCGCTGCGGCCGCTCTCCTCGCCGGCCTGCTGCTCTCCGGATGTGGCAGCGCCACCCCGCCCGCCGCCCCTGTTGCCACGCCCCCGCCGGGGCCGACGGCGGATGCGACGACCGGGCCGACGACGGGGCCCCCGATCGAGACGTCGAAGCCGGCGCAGCTGCCCTGGCCCGCTGCGGGCGCGGCGGATGCCGCAGCACTCCAGGCCGCGGCGGACAGCGGAACCCAGCCCTGGCTGCTGGATCCGGCGGAGGTGGCGATGTCCTACGCCGCGGCGGCGCACGGGTGGACTGATGCCGAGGCCTCTCCCGAAGCGGACGGCACGAGCGTCGATGTCCGCAACTCCGACGGACGGCGACTCGCGCTCACGCTCGCCCAGCCCGGCCGAACGGGCACGGGCGGAATCTGGGTGGTCACGGCGGAGCAACCCCGATGAGACCACCGACCAGAGCAGGTTCCTGCGGGTGAACGGGCGCGTCACTGCGCCGATCTAGCTCAGCTCGGCTCGACGACCGTGACCGTGTGTGATGAAGGATGCCTGTACTCACTTGTTCGGGTGAACACCGGACGAGTGTGCAGCGTTCCGGGTCCGGCCGTCGATCTCCTCCACAGACGCCGCCGCACGAGCGGCGGCCCGATCGCCAGGGGGCGACGACGATGACCAGCGACTCGGTACAGCAGGACATGTTCACAGTGCTGCACGGTCAGCCCGTGCCGGTCGTGACGCGGTGGACCTACACCGCGGCCGACCCCTTCGCCATCTCCCTCGCGGTCGGCACCAGGAGTGATCGTTGGATCGAGTGGCTGGTCGCCCGCGATCTGGTGATCGACTCGATCGCCGGTCCCGTCGGGGAGGGAGACATCCGGATGACACCGCAGGAGGTGCAGGGCTACGACATCGTGGAGATCGAGATCCGCTCCACCGACGGTCGGGCCGTGCTGGAGGTCGACCGCGACCTGCTCCAGCACTTCATCGAGGCGACGATCGACATCGTGGCCCTCGGGGACGAGCTCAACCGGATGGACCTCGACGACGAGATCGCGAAGATCACTCAGAGTTGCGCCGAGTAGGAGCCTGACCCCCGCGGTACCGCTGCGCGTACCGCTCCGCTGCCGCCTCGCGGGTGCCCGCATCCGCCTGGTCGCGCACGGCCTTCACGGTGCCCGCGCGAACCCGGCCTTCAGCGCCCGGTGCTCCGTGGCCTCCGCCAGCACCGCCACCGGCAGGATCTGCACGATCGAGCGGAAGGGCTGCCGCAACCTCCAGGTGCGCACGGTCAGGTCGTGCAGCACCCACCGTCGATGCGCCGGCCTCAGCCCACCGCCCATCGCGTACCAGAGCCACCGCAGCGGACCGGGCCGTTCCATTTCCCCGAACCTATTCGGCGGGCGTGCCACCGGGACTCACGTCAGGCCCGTGTCCGGGCCGACGTCCCTGCGTCCCGATGCAGGCGCGGCGGCGCCGCCGACCTCCCGATTCGCATCGATGCCGGCAGCTGGATCGCGGTCGGCGGGGTCGCGGGGCAGGGCGGGTTCGGGTCCGCGTCCGGTCCAGCCACCGCCGGTGTCGGCGCTCCCGCCACCGACCGGCTCACCGCTCTCGTCCAGCCGGCCCGAACCGGGGCCGAACACCTCGCCGTCGGCGCGGACGTCATCGGCGGCCTCCTGCCGGGCTCGCTCGGCGAGCGGGTCGCCGCCGAGCGCGTCGTCGAGCTCAGGGTCGTCCAGAGCGGGCGACTCGGCCAGCGACGGCTCAGCCTCGATCGGCGCTCCGGGACCGTCGATCACATGCACCGCGGCCTCCTCGGCAGACGCGGCACCGCCGTCGATCCCGACGTCGACGCCGTCCATCGCATCAGGCCGCTCGAGCGCGGCACCCTCGCCGGAGACCGTCAGCCGCCCGGCGCGGTCCGGGTCGACCGGCTCCTCGCGCCGCTCCCGCCGGAGCCGTTGGTCGAGCGTGTCGCCCGCCCGCATTCCACGGGCGCTGACGCCGTCCTCGTCGAGCACGTAGGGCCGGTCCGCCGGCACATAACCGGCGTCCAGCCCATCGCGGTCGCCCGGAGGTGAAACCAGCTGCTGGTCGCTCTCCAACTGCACGGATGCACCCAGGTCGGGGGCCTCGGGCTGTTCCTCGTAGTCTCGCTGAGCCATGGCGCGCGGATACCCACACCGGTAGCCCGCCACACTCCGGGTGTTTCCGCCCATTCCGCGCGGTACGTCCCGATCACCCGGCACGCGCGGGAGGAGAATCGATGACGTCGCCGACCCCACCGAACAGCTGGTCCGGCGCCGCAACCCCGCTCCCCCAGCCTGCGGCCGCCCCGGCACGCAACCCGGCCGCGGCTCGGCCGCGCGACTCGGCCGCGACCCGCCAGGCCCTGGTCGACGCCGGCCGCACGCTCTTCGCCACCGTCGGCTACGACGCCACGACCGTACGTGCGATCGCCGACCGCGCCGGGGTCAACCAGGCCCTGCTGTTCCGCTACTTCGGCAACAAGGAGGGCCTGTTCGCCGAGGCCGTGCTGGGCGAGGCGCTGGAACTCCTGGCCGACGCCCCGCGGCACGACCTGCTGGAGCGCACCCTGGCGGCGGTGCTGGACGACGAGCAGGGCCACGCGGCCGAGATCCTGATGGCGGTTCTGCGAGCAGCAGGCAGCTCCCAGGTGGGTGAGGCCGTGCGGATCCGGCTGGGCGAGGCCTACTCGGCGGCGTTCGCGTCGCTCGTTGACACCGACGACCCGGCCGACGCGGCGGTCCGCGCCGACCTGCTCCTGGCGTGGCTGCTCGGCATCGCCCTCAACCGATCCGTCCTGCGCGCGGGGCCGCTGCACGATCCGCAGGTGATCACCGCACACGTACTGCGTGTCGCCACCGCGTTGCTCGGGCCGCGCCGACCCTCTTGACATGCCAGGACGAGACTTCCTACCGTTCGAAGTAAGCGGACGCTTACTTTTGGGGGCTTTATCATGATTCGTGCGTATCCGTTCGGGGAGCCGGACGGGCTGGAGCTCGACCCGATCTACGGGGAGCTGCGCCGCGACGAGCCGGTCTCCCGAGTGAAGCTGCCCTACGGCGGGGAGGCCTGGCTGGCCCTCCGCCACGCCGACGTGCGGACGGTACTGGGCGACCCGCGGTTCAGCCGCGCGGCCGTCGTCGGTAAGGACGTCCCCCGGGTGCGGCCGGAGATCGACAACCAGGCCGCCTCGATCCTCAACATGGACGCTCCCGAGCACACCCGCCTGCGCAAGCTGGTGGCCAGTGCGTTCACCGTGCGGCGGGTGGAGGAACTGCGGCCACGCGCCGCCGAGCTCACCGCGGAGCTGCTCGCCGGGATGCGCGCGGCCGGCTCCGGTGCCGACCTCGTCGAGCACCTGTCCGTGCCGCTGCCGGTCACGATCATCTGCGAGCTGCTGGGCGTCCCGGTCGAGGATCGCGCCATCTTCCGGGCCGGCGCGGATGCGGCGTTGTCGACGTCGGCGCTGTCCCCTTCGGAGCGGGCTGCGGCGGGCGCGGCGATGACGACGTACATGGCGAGTCTGGTCGCGCAGCGCCGCGCCGCCCCGACCGACGATCTGCTCGGCGCGCTGGTCACTGCACGGGACGAGGGTGACCGGCTCAGCGAGGGCGAGCTGGTCGGCCTGGGGATCGGCATCCTCATCGCCGGTCACGAGACGACCATGAACCAGATCGGGAACATGGCTTACTCCCTGCTCACGCGGCCCGACCGAGGTGACGGGCTGCGCGGCGACCCGGAGGCGGTCGCGCGGGGCGTCGAGGAGCTGCTCCGGTTCACGCCGCTCGGGGCGTCGGCCGGGTTCCCCCGGATCGCGACGGAGGACGTGGAGCTGTCCGGCGTGACGGTGCATGCCGGCGAGGCGGTGGTGGTGTCGGTACACGCCGCCAACCGCGACCCCGAGGTGTTCGAGGACCCCGAGACCCTGGTGCTCGACCGTGCGGTCAACCGCCACATCGGCTTCGGCTACGGGGTCCACCACTGCCTCGGCGCACAGCTGGCGCGCATGGAGCTGCAGGAGGCGGTCGGCGCGCTGCTCCGCGAGTTCCCGGACCTGCGCCTCGCCGTGGCGCCGGAGGACGTCGAGTGGCGAACGGGCGCGTTCGTCCGCGGTCCGCGCGCCTTGCCCCTGGCGTGGGGGGACGACCACGGCTGAGCCGGTTCGTAGGCGGGCAACCGAGGACGGTGGTCGGACGCGCTTGTCGCTGGGGACACCGAGCACTACGAGAGCTCGCTCAGCCGACGGGTGTGCACCTGCACCCCTCCGCGGACCCGCCCTCCCGTGCGAGCCGCGAACCGCAGGCAGGTCTCGACCCAGAGGTTGAGCTGGATCTCCTTCGCCAGCCCCAGCCAGCTGTAGAGCAGATGCGAGAACCGGTCGCCCGACCGTGCACAGGAGTCGATCTCGAAGACCAACCAGTCCCCATCGGGGCAGCACCCGAACTCGATCTGCCCCGCCTCCAGGTGCCCGCGCAGGGTGGCCAGCCGGAACGACGTGGGGGTCCGGTCGATCACGCGCACCGGCCCGTCCCAGGGGCCGGGCATCCGGATGAGGAACTCGTCGCCTGCGGTCATCGCGCCCGGCTGCCCCCGCGTCTTCAGGAACACCGCCACCTCCCCAGGGGCGCTGCAGTTCGGGTCGCCTGCGAATGTCGCCATCACCTCGGCGGGACGCTTCGTGGCCCCCTCCACACGGACCGAGTAGCGGCGGCGGAACATCGGTCCCACGCCGTCCTCGACGGGCTGTACGTCGTCGTCGAGCACCTCGGGCGGGACGGGCGGGGGCAGGTCGTGAACGTCTCCATCGCTCTCCGACCGGTGGATCGGGGTGGTGCGCCACATGTAGCGCCAGGACACCGCCAACAGCCCGATCGGCCAGCGCAGCACGATCGCGATCCGGTGGACGAGCCCTGCGGGGTTGCGGCGGGAGCGCCGGCGGATGAGCACAAAAGGTGGGGTACCCGCTTCTTGTGCTCGCCAACGGCGCTGGTCGCGCACGCGTAGGAGCAGGAGAGGGCGGGTACTCGCATCCCATGATCGCCAACGGCGCCCTGATGCGCCGCGCCGCGCTGGCGCTGCACGGGGCGTCGCTCGCCTCGATCGGGCTGTGCGTCGTGCTGTGGCTGCGCGCCAAGACCGTCGACCAGGACGAGCGGGGCAACGCCGAGCGCCGCGCGCTGTTCGTGGGCCTGTGGCCCCCGATGTTCTGGTTGTTCGGGGACGCCGCAGAGCGCGCAGGCGACCGGCGCTGAGCGCCGTGCGGGACCTC
>DASRSC010000191.1:0-16251 GCA_035695525.1 Pseudonocardia sp.
GCTCGGTGCCGTCCCGCGGGTGGACACCGCCGAGCGCCGTCCACTCCTGCCGATCAACGGCAACCCGCCGCTCCTGGTCGACCTACCTGCGGGCTGCCCGTTTCGGCCCCGCTGCCCGATCTCGGTGCCGGAGTGCGCAACCGAGGAACCGAAGCTGGCGCCGGTGTCCGCCCCGGTTCTCGAGGGGATGCATGCGGTGGCCTGCATCCGCGCCGGTCACATCGACGGCGGCCGGGTCGACGGCGTGGCGATCTACCCGGTGCCACCCGTGCCGGTGGCCCCATCGGCAGCGATTCCCCGCGAGCAGCGTCCCGCCGTGCTCGAGCTGGACGGGATCAGCAAGACGTTCCCGCTTCTCAAGGGAAAGCTGCTGCGACGGCGTGTGGGGTCGGTGAACGCAGTCTCGGGTGTCCACCTCGACATCCGCCAAGGCGAGTCGCTCGGGCTGGTGGGCGAATCAGGTTGCGGGAAGACCACCACCCTGCTGGAGATCATGAACCTCCGTGAGCCCGAGCGGGGCAGCATCAGGGTCGCGGGCGTTGATGTCGCGGACCTGAAGGGAAGAGCTCAGGAACGTGCTCTGCGACGCAAGCTGCAGATGGTGTTCCAGGACCCGATGGGGGCGCTCGACCCGCGGCTGACGGTCTTCGACATCCTGGCGGAGCCGTTGCGGGCCGTGGGCGAGGCGGACCGGGCCGCGATCGGGCACCGGATCGACGAGTTGATGGAGTTGGTCGGGCTCGACCCCGAACACAGCGACCGGTTCCCCACCGCCTTCTCCGGAGGACAGCGCCAGCGCATCGGCATCGCCCGCGCCCTGGCAACCAACCCGTCGCTGGTGGTGCTGGACGAGCCGGTCTCGGCCCTGGACGTCTCCATCCAGGCCGGCGTGATCAACCTCCTGAATGATGTGAAGGTCGAGCTCGGGCTGTCCTACCTGTTCGTCGCGCACGACCTTTCCGTGGTGCGGCACATCTCGGATCGGGTGGCCGTGATGTACCTGGGCCGCATCGTCGAGATCGGGGCCGTCGACGCGGTCTTCGACAATCCGCGACACCCGTACACCCAGGCGCTCCTCTCGGCGATCCCGGTTCCCGACCCGCAAGTCGAGCGCTCGAGAGAACGGGTGGTGCTCCGCGGCGACCTGCCCAGCCCGACCGACTCCTCCCCCGGCTGCCCGTTCGTCAGCCGGTGTCCCCTGCACCCGACCCTCGAACCCGCGCAGCGCGCCCGCTGCATAAGCGAGACCCCGGAGCTGACCGCCAGGGCGGACACCGACCAGCTGAACGCCTGTCACTTCCGCTGATGCTCGGCGAGGCAGATCCGCGGTGGATTCGGCGCACCCAATACCTCATCAGAAGGAAACCGACCATGCACGTCCTGAAGCGAACCGCTGCGCTCGCGGCCACCGCCGTGCTGTCGGTGGTGCTGGCGGCCTGCGGCAGCGCCGGATCGAACGGGGGCGATGTCAGCGCCCAATCGCTCGCGGCCCAGGTTGCGTACAACCCGCAGCCCTACGACAACATCAAGGATGGTGGCACGCTCACCACGTCAATGCCGGAGATCTCCCCCCAGTTCAACAGTTGGCAGGGCGACGCCACCGCTTACACGGGGGAGGTGTGGGGCTGGTACAACCCGGTGCTCATCACGTTCACGGCTGACGGGCAGGCCGTCTTCAACCCCGACTACCTCACCGACGTGAAGCAGGAGACCGTCGGCGGCAACACCCGGGTTACCTACACGATCAATCCGAAGGCCACCTACAACGACGGCACTCCGATCGACTGGACGTCCTTCGAGGCGGTGTGGAAGGCCAACCGGGGTACTGATCCGGCCTACATCGTCAACTCGAGCGACGGTTACGACCAGATCCGGTCGGTGACGCAGGGAGTGAACGCACGCCAAGCGGTGGTCACGTTCAACGGCCTCGACCTGTGGTGGCAGAACCTGTTCGGCACTGTGCTCAACCCGAAGGTCCTCGCCCCCGCGCTGTTCAACCAGGGGTACATCAACAACCCGCACCCGGAATGGGGTGCCGGCCCCTACACCGTCAGCAAGTTCGATCAGCTGAACGGCGTCATCACCTTCGAGCGCAATCCGAAGTGGTGGGGAAAGCGGGGCAAGCTCGACTCGATGACGTTCCTCGCGATGGAGTCCTCGGCCGACATCAATGCGTTCAAGAACGGCCAGCTCGACGCCGTGTCGGTCGGCAGCAAGGACCGGCTGGCGCAGGTCACCGGGCAGCCAGGCACCGAGATCCGCAAGAGTGCCTCATTGCAGCTCGATTACTTCACACTCAACGGCACCAGCCCCGTCCTCTCCGACATCCAGGTGCGCAAGGCGATCTTCGAAGGCATCGACCGCAACGAGATCGCCAAGGTCCAGCTCCAGGGCCTCGGCTACACGGCCGACCCAGCCGGTTCGATGACCCTGCTGCCCTTCCAGGAGGGCTACCAGGACGACTTCGACAAGGTCGTCACCTTCGACCCCGAGCAGGCGAAGAAGGATCTCGACGCCGCCGGATGGCCGGTCGGCCCGGACGGCATCCGGGTCAAGAACGGCCGGCCTCTCGAGTTCAGTTACGTCAACACCGGGGACGACCCCATCGCGAAAGCGGTCGCCGGAGCGACCGCGGCCATGTTGAAGAACATCGGCATCAAGCTGGACATCCGACAGGTCCCGTCGAGCGACTTCTCCAAGATCGTCGCCGGGCAGCAGTTCGACATGTTCTACTCCGGCGTGGCGGAGTCCAGCCCGTACGGGATCGCCAGCATCTGCCAGCTGTTCTGCTCGGACTCCCAGTTCATCAAGTCCGGCGTCAACAGCCCCGCGAACGACACGCTGATCAGGTCCGTGAACACGTTGCCCACGCCGCAGGAGCAGTACACGAGGGCTTCCGAAGCGGAGACCGCGGCTTTCACGACCTTCGGAGTCATGCCCACGGTGAACCTGCCGGCGATCGACGCGGTGAAGAAGGGCCTGGCCAACTACGGGCCGGGGCGCTACTTCAGCACGACGCCGGAGAACATCGGTTGGCAGAAGTAGCACTCGTGCGCGGACGGGCGCGTCAGCGCATGGTGAGGTCGGCGATGCGGGCCCGGTGGGCATCGGCGTCGCCGAACTGGCCGGCCAGCCGCTTGGCGCGCTTGTAGTAGAAGTGCGCCTCGTGCTCCCAGGTGTACCCGATCCCGCCGTGGTACTGGATCATCGCGGCGGTCGCCCCGATGGCGACGTCGCTCGCCTTGGCCTTCGCCACCGAGACCGCGAGCGGGGCGTCGGCCGACCCGCCGTCGACGGCGTGGGCTGCGTAGAGCGCGGCGTGCTCCGCCATCGTCACGCCGATGTGCAGGTCGGCCAGCGCGTGCTTGATCGCCTGGAACGACCCGACCGGGACGCCGAACTGCTGCCGCTCCCGGTCGTAGGCAACGGTGCGCGAGATAGCCTCGCGCGCGATGCCGACCAGGTCGGCAGCGACGAGAACGGTGGCGCGCGCTGCGAGCTCGTCGATCACTTCGGCGGTGGCCCCCGGCAGTGCCTGGCTTTCGGCGGCCTCCACCGCGGCGAGCCGCACGCTGCCGTCGTAGGAGCCCTGGCGAACGGCGGACGCGCCCTCGACCAGTGCGAGCCCGTCGGCGGAGCGGGCGACGACGACGTCCGCGATCTCGCCGTACTCCACTGCAGGAAGCGTGCCCGGCACGCTGCCGCGCAGGGTCAGGGCGCCCACGGCGTCACCACCGGCCAGCCGCGGGAGCCAGGCCGCCCGCTGCTCGTCCGACCCCGCCAGGCGGATCGCCTCCGCGGCGAGCACCGTGCCCCGCCATGGCCCCGGCGCCACGCCGGCGCCGAGCGCGCGGGCGATCACCTGCGCCTCCACCAGCCCCAGCCCGAGCCCGTCGTGCTCCTCGGGCACGAGCACCGCCAGCCAGCCCTGCTCGGCGGCGGCCTTCCACAGCGAGGCGGGGTGCCCGTCGCCGGACGGATCCTCGACGACGGCGCGGACGGCCTCGAGGTCGAACCGATCGGCGAGGTAGCCGCGCACCGCGGCGTCGAACTCACGCTGGTCCTCGGTCAGTGCGAAGAACATGACCAGCTCCTATCGCGGCAGGCCGAGCACGCGCTCGGCGGTGATGTTGCGCTGCACCTGCGAGGACCCACCCCAGATCGTGACGGATCGGGACCACATCGACTGCGCGTGCAGCGGCCGGAGGTCGAGACCGTCGATCGCATCGAGGGTGGCGTCCTCGCCGAGGACGTCGTCGAAGGTCTCCCACAGGTCCTGGAAGGTCTCGGACCACTGCAGCTTGGTCATCGACGCCTCGAAACCGAGGTCACGCCCCTGCTCCACCTGCGTCAGCACGTGCATGGCGTGCAGTCGCAGGCATTCCAGCTCGGTGAGGACGCGCGCGAGCTTGTCACGCACCGCCGGGTCGCCGTCGCGGCCGAGCTTCTTCGCCACCGCGACGATCTCGTCGTACTGCCGGCGGAACTCCGTGTACTGGGCGATGCCGGACGCGCCGCGTTCGAAGGAGAGCAGCAGCATCGCCGTGCGCCAGCCGTCCCCGATCTCCCCGAGGCAGTCGACGGCGGGCACGCGGGCGTCGGTGAAGAACACCTCGCCGAACTCGCTGGCCCCGCTCATCTGCTTGAGCGGCCGCGCCTCGACGCCGGGTTGGTGCATGTCGATGAGCAGCATCGAGATGCCGCGGTGTTTGGCCGACCCGGCATCCGTGCGGACCATGGTGAAGATCTTGTCGCCGTGCACGGCGTTGGTGGTCCAGACCTTCTGGCCGTTGACCACGAAGTCGTCGCCGTCGCGTACGCCCCTCGTGGACAGGGCGGCGAGGTCGGAGCCTGCGCCGGGCTCGGAAAAGCCCTGGCACCAGATCACCTCGTTGCGCAGCAGCGGCCCGATGATCTCCTTCTTCTGGGCGTCCGTGCCGATGGCCATCACGGTGGGGGCGAGGAACGACAGGCCGAGCGGGTTGACGGTGCGCGGTGCGCGCGCCAGCACCATCTCCTCGTCGTAGATCGCTCTCATGCCGGGTGTCCCGCCGCGACCGCCGAACTCCGTGGGCCACTCGATGCCCGCGAAGCCGGCCAGCGCCTTGGCACGCTCCCAGTCGCGACGCAGCCGAAAGCTCTCGTCGTCGTCGAGGGACTCCCAGAACCCCGGCCGGGTCCACTCCTCGGGGATGTGGGACCGCAGCCACGACCGCAGCTCGCCGCGGAACTCCTCTTCCGCTGCGGTGTACGTCAGGTCCATCGTGACCTCCTCGTCGGCACGCTTCCGGGCTCCGTCGACCACCTTGGCATACCCGTCAGTAACCGGCGTGCTCCCTGCCCCTTGGTTGACGGTGCGTGAGCACTACCAGTGCGGCGGGTACGCTCCGCACATGCGCACTGAGCGTGTCACGGTGAGTCTCCCGGCCGAACTGGTCGATGAGGCCCGCAACGCCGTGCTGCGCGGGACGGCCAGGAGCATCTCGGCCTACATCGCCGAAGCCGTCTCCGCCCGGCAGCTCCGGGACCGGTCCCTTGCCACCCTCGCCGACCTGTACGGCGGTCCACCGCCACCCGATGAGCTCGCTGAGGCGCGGCGGACGCTGCGCCTGGTGCCACCCGCGGCCGCAGTGTGATGGGCGCCGTCCACACCGGCGCTCTCCACAGGGACGCACTCCAGACGGTCCACCGCTGTCCCGGACACCGCGTGATGGCCGCCCGCCACCCGGGCGTCGTCGCGGCGGGCGCCGCATGATCGGCGGGCGGGTCCTCGACACCACCGCACTGGCCGCCTTCGCCATCGGCAGGCCCGTCTATGTGCGGGCGCTGGTCTGGGCTGCGGTCGAGGAGAACATCGTGCTCGCGGTCCCGAGCGCCGCGCTCGGTCGGGCGTGGTCGCTGCTCGAACCCGAGCATCACGCGGCCCTGCAGGTGCTGCTGGACCTGCCCAACACCGTGATCGACGAGCTCGGCCCCGCCTCGGCGCTGGAGTCCGGGCTGCTACTTGCCGCCTCGGGACAGGACGACATCGTGGCCGGCCAGGTGGCGGCGAGCGCCCGCCGCAGGGGCTGGCCCGCGGTGACCGGCGATCCCGCCACGCTGCGCAAGCTCGACACGACCGTGACGATCGAGGAGCTCCCCTGACGCCTGGGGAGCTACGGGGCGCCCGTCAGGCGGGCGCGCAGCCGCGTCAGTGACTCCTCGTCCAGGCCGTTCGCGCGAAGCCAACCCGCGGCTCCGCCGGAACTATTCGCGCCGTACTCGGCATCGAGGTGGGCGAGCACCGCGGCCATGGCCTCGGCGCGCGGCAGGTGCCGGGCGATGTCCTCCGGCATCGGCTCACCCGATGCCGTGGTCCACCGGCGGAACAACGCCTCCACCTGCTCTGCGGAGAGCGCGTAGTCGGCCACCACCGCATCGCGCTCGACGCCGGCCGCGTCCAGCATCAGCGCGACGAGCACACCTGTGCGGTCCTTTCCGGCCGCGCAGTGCACGAGCGAGGGACCGGCGTCCGGCGCCGCCAGGAGCCGTACCGCGGTGACGACGTTCTCACCGCGGTCGCTCAGGTAGCCGAGGTAGTTGCGCACCAGCGGGTCGGTGTCGTCGTCGGTCTCGGGGAGCGTCCGTCCCTGCTCCGGGAGGAAGCTGAGCGCCACCGTCTCGACCCCGGCACGGGCGAGGGCCGTCGGCCCGTCCTGCTCGATCTCCCGGGGCGTGCGCAGGTCCAGCACCAGCCGTAGCCCGAACACGTCGACGAGGTGCTCGACATCGGCGGGCGTGCAGTGGTGCAGCGAAGCACTACGCAGCAGCAGGCCCGGCCGGGTGGTGCCGCCGCCGCGCAGCGGTAGGCCACCGATGTCGCGGACGTTGTCGAGACCCTCGAAGGTGAGCCAGCGCTCCACGGATGCAGACACTCCGTCACCCTCGCTCATTCGATCGACTTCCGCACCCCTGTGTACGCGATCGGCCCGATCTATCGGGCGGCGAACGCGGCGGGGCTGAGCACCCGCCTGCTGATCGACGCGACGATCGGCCCGTCGGCCTCGCTTGCGCTGCGCGCCGCCCGCCAGTCCGGGTCGGCCTGGAACGCCGCCCACTTCGACGCCATGTCCTCGTAGGAGTCGAACTTCATCACGTAGACGAGCTCGTTGCTGGAGTTGCCTCCCAGCTCCGTGAGGGAGATGAAGGCGACCTCCATGCCGTGCTTCCGGAAGACGCCGAACGTGTGCTCGTTGAACCGCTTCACCAGGGCAGGCATCCGCCCGGGCACCGTCGTGTACTCACGGATCTCATAAATCATCAGACAATGATATGGGTATGTGGGACGACTGCCAGACGATCGTACCCGGCGTACGGCCACCGCCCGATAGGGGCCGTTCGGCGAAGGTGCCGCCCGCGCGGCCGCCGGGACACCGTAGGCTGCGGCGAACGAGTGACCGTGGCTACGCAGCTCCTCCGCACCTCCGGCCGATGGTCACAGAGAGTCGCACCGCCCGAACCGAGGAACTCGATGACGGATCCCCGCACCAGCCTCATCCGCCAGCAGCTCGCCGATCTCGGCAGGCGGCACGCCGCCGAGGAGAGCCGTGGTGCCACCACTCCGCGTGCCACCCGTGTGCTGATCATCGGCAACTTCGGCAACGGCAACACCGGCGACGAGGCCATGCTCGCCCGCACGCTGCAGGAGCTCCCCGCCAACACGGAAGTGCGTGTCGTGTCCCGCAACCCGCGGATGGTCGAGGCCATGCACCGGGTACCGGCGGTCGCGATGGAGGGCATCGCGTTCACGAAAGCGCTCAAGTGGTGCGATGGCATCGCCGTGGTCGGCGGAGGCCTGTTCGGCACGGGGGCGTCGTCGCTGGTCAAGGCCCTCCCGGCGATCGTCTGGGCCGCAACGGCACGGGGTCGCGACATCACGTATGTGGCGATCGGCGTCTACCCCGGCACGCCCGAGCGGGTACTCGACCTGTTGCGTCGCTCGGTCCGCAAGCCGGGCCGGATCAGTGTGCGCGACGAGGTGTCGGCAGCCACGCTGGGCAACGCGATCGTGGCGCCGGTGGTGGGCGACCTTGCGATGGGACTCACGCCCGCCCCGGCCGCCGACGCTCGGCGCGCGCTCGCAGCGGCCGGTGTCGACCCAGCCGTGCCGCTGCTGCTCGTCGCGCCCAAGGCGCTGCCCAACCCGATCCTCGTCGACTGTCTGCAGGACGCCGCCGAGACGCTGGCCCGGCGCTGGATCGAGCGTGGTGGAGCCGTCGCCGGACTGGCGATCAGCACGCACGCCGACTACGGGCTGGGGCTCGCCCGCCGCGACGAGGTGCTGATCGAGGAGCTCGGCGAGCGCCTGGGCCGGCGGGTCCCGGTGCTCGGCCCGCAGCTGCCGCCAGCGCTCGCCAAGGCCGTGGTCGGCGAGGCCGATGCACTGTTCGGCCTGCGGATCCACGCGCTGATCTTCGCCGTGTCCACGGGGGTGCCCTGCCTCGGCGTGGGCTGGGAGGAGCGCACCACCGCCTTCCTCGCCGAGCACGAGCAGTCGGCGATCGGCACCCGGCCGCCTGCTGAGGAGCTGCACGCCTGGGTGGATCGGTCGCTGCCGGCCCGCTGGTCCGCGCGCCCGCGTCTGCTCTCCTCGTAGCTCGCGCGTCCGGGGGCTCAGACTCCCTCAGCCGGGGTGCGCCGCAGCATCGGCGGCAGCAGCCTCGCGCCGGGGCCGAGTTCGGCGACCCGGTCGCCGGGGTTGTAAAGCCGGCAGCGCTGCAGCGAGAGGCAGCCGCAGCCGATGCACGAGTCGAGCCCGTCGCGCAGGGCCACCAGCGCCTGGATCTGCTCGTCGAGGCGCCCGCGCCAGGACCGCGACAGCCGTGACCAGTCCGCCTTGTTCGGGGTCCGGCCGTCGGGGAGCTGGTCGAGGCCTTCGCGTACCTCGTCCAGGCCGACGCCGAGCGTGCGTGCCGCCCGGATGAACGCGAGCCTGCGCAGCACCGAACGTTCGTACCGGCGCTGTCCCCCGGACGTACGGGTGGTGTGCAGCAGCCCTTCCCGCTCGTAGTACCGCAGCGCCGACGGTGGGAAGCCGCTGCGGTGCGCCACCTCGCCGATGGTGAGCAGGTCCCTGGTGTCCATCCCGTCTCCCTTGACCTGAAGCTGGCTTCAAGTAGCACGGTAGTCTCATGAACGGGACAATCGCCATCGTCACCGGTGCCGGGCAGGGCTTCGGGCTCGCCCTCACCGCCGCCCTCGCCGCTCGAGGCAGCCGGGTCGTTGCCTGCTCCCGGGACGCCGACCGGCTGCTCGCCGCCACGGCCGGCCTGCCGGGCGTGGTCGCCCTGCCCGGCGACATCACCGACCCCGAGTTCCGGGCCGAGCTCGTCAGTACCGCGTGGCGGCTCGACCTGCTCGTGCACAACGCCGGCGAGCTCGGTCCGTCGCCGCTGCCCAGCCTCGAGCACTTCCCGCTCGACGCGCTGCGCGGCGTGCTCGAGACAACCGTGCTGGCCCCACTGGCACTCACCCAGCTCGCGCTGCCGTTGCTGCGCAGCTCGACCGCGGGCACCGTGATCACTCTGAGCTCTGACGCAGCCGTCGAGGCCTATCCGGGCTGGGGCGGCTACGGTGCCGCGAAGGCGGCGCTCGACCATGTCTCTGCGGTGCTCGCCGTCGAGGAGCCAGCCCTGCGGGTCTACGCCTTCGACCCCGGCGACATGCGCACGGCGATGCACCAGCGGGCCTTCCCCGGTGAGGACATCTCCGACCGCCCCGACCCGATGACCGTCGTTCCGGCGCTCATGCGCCTGCTCGACCGGCGTCCGGAGAGCGGCCGCTACCGCGCAGCGGACCTTATGGACGACGGGCAGCAGGCGCAGCGGGCACCCGGGACACCGGACCGGCCTGCGGGGAGCACAGCGTGAGAGCCGCCGCCGCCACAACGTTCGCCGTGCCGCCCGAGCTGTCGGCCACCGAGCCTCCCGAGGTCCGCGGCCTGGCCCGCGACGGCGTCCGGCTCCTGGTCGCCCGCGACCGGCGGCCGCTGCAGCACACGACCTTCCGCGACCTCCCGCTGGCGCTGCACCGCGGTGACCTCGTGGTCGTCAACACCTCCGACACCGAGCCTGCCGCCGTCGACGGGCACCGGACGGGCCGCAGCGATGGGCGCTCGGCCGACGGACCGCCCGTCACCCTGCACATCTCCGGCCCCGCGCCCGACGCGCTGTTCGTCGTCGAGCTACGGACGCCGGACGGGAGGCGGGTCACCGACGGCCGCGCGGGCGAGTCCGTCCGGTTGCCGGGTGGCGTGGTGGCCACGCTGCTGACCGGCCACCCGGATCCCTGGGTCGTCACGGGTAGCAGGCTATGGCGGGCACGGATACCGGTGGCCGGCGGGCTGCGGGCGTGGCTCGCAGCGGTGGGACGACCGATCCGGTACTCCTACCTGCGCGGGGACTGGCCGCTCGACGCGTACCGGACCGTCTTCGCGGCGCCGGGGCCGGAGTTCGCCAGCGCCGAGATGCCCAGCGCGGGCCGCCCGTTCACCGCGGCCGTGCTGGACGGGCTGCGCAGGCGCGGCGTGGGGGTGGCGGAGCTGGTGCTGCACACGGGTGTGTCGTCGCTCGAGCCTGACGAGGTGCCGTTACCCGAGCGGTATCGGGTGCCGCTCGCGACGGCCGACGCCGTCAACGCGACCAGGGCAGCGGGTGGCCGGGTGGTCGCGGTCGGCACCACCGTCGCGCGCGCGCTCGAGACGGTGGCCGACCCGGCGGGCCGCGTACACGCCGGGGAGGGCTGGACGCATCTGGTGCTCGGGCCCGACCGTCCGTCGCGCGTGGTGACCGGGCTTCTGACGGGCTGGCACGAGCCGCAAGCTTCCCACCTGCTGCTTCTCGAGGCGGTCGCGGGCGCGCGGCTCGTCGGCCGGGCCTATGCGGCAGCCGTCGACCGGGGTTATCTGTGGCACGAGTTCGGGGACTCGTGCCTGCTGTTCGGGCGGCAGACCGCTCGCCGACGCGTGTAAACGTTCCGCCTCGTTCGTAGTTATTCGCCTGTCCCGATCCTGCGAGCCGAACGGCAGGCG
Organism: Pseudonocardia sp.; assembly: GCA_035695525.1. Lineage (GTDB taxonomy): Bacteria > Actinomycetota > Actinomycetes > Mycobacteriales > Pseudonocardiaceae > Pseudonocardia. Next base: position 11,069 of record DASRSC010000191.1, read on the forward strand.
GGGTGCGGTGGCCGGGCACCCCCGGTCTTGCTCGGGAGCGACGCGCGCCAATAAGGTCACCTCAGCGTCACGATCCGATCATGAACGCAACCGAGCCGGGACTCCCCACCCGGCTCAACCGGCCTCCCCACCGGCAGCGTGAGCGGATCGCTCCCCCGCGCTGAAAGGGCGTTCGTTGGCAGGACACCGCTCCCCCCGTGGTCGTCTAGCGCGCCGCACTGTCGACCCCGTATCCGGCCGGCACCAGACCACTCCCCCACCCACCGGCCCAGTCCTGCGCACCACCGTTCTCGCCACCGCTGCCGCCGTCGGTGCGGTTGCCACCGGCACGTTCACCGCACTCGTCCCGACCCCCGGTGATGGCACCGCCACCACCGCAGCCGCCGAAGGCTTCTTCGAGGCCGCCCTCGCGGCGACCACCACTCCGCTCAGGTCCAATTCAGCGGCCTCCTTGGTCCCCGTGAGCTTCGCGGTTGGCACGACCGACCCCTCCAGCGGGCCCGACGAGCAGCTCGCCAGTCTCGACAAGGCGACGTCACTGGCCGCGGACCTGGCGCAGCTGCACGCCAAGCAGGCGCGCGAGCAGGCCGACCGCGACCGCGTCCAGGCCGTGATCGACAGCGGCGGCCTGGACGGGTGGATCGCCGAGGCGCTGCAGATCATGGACATGCCGCAGTCCTACGCCTCCGGCCTCAAGAGGATCATCATGGCCGAGTCGGGCGGGAACCCGCGGGCCATCAACACCTGGGACAGCAATGCCCGCCGCGGCACACCGTCGCAGGGCCTGATGCAGACGATCCCATCCACGTTCCGGGCATATGTGCATCCGTCGCTGGCCGGCCGGCCCATCACCGACCCCGTCGCCAACATCACCGCCGGGGTGCGGTACATGATCGCGAACTACGGGATCGGGACCCTCAAGGCCGGCGGACGCAGCAACAGCTCCGGCGACTACGTCGGATACTGAGCTCACAACCTCGGAGTCAGCCCGCCGCACAACTGCGCGCGCAGCGCCCGAGCCGTACACGTGATCCGCGGAGCCGACGGGGACCGCCGGGCCTCCTCAGCGGCCGACGAGGTTAGACGAGCGGGACCGGCCGAGCGCGCCGGTCGCCGATCGCGACGACATCGCCGGCTCGGAGCTGCGTGCCCCTCCGGGTCTCGACCCGCCCGTTCACCAGCACCTCTTCGGCCTCCAGCAGCGCCTTCGCGTGTCCCCCATGCTCGGCGAGTCCCGCGAGCTTGAGGAACTGGCCGAGTCGAATGGGGTCCTCGGAGATCGGGACATCGAGGATCGGAGATCTCGGCACGCACCCATCATGGCGCACACCCCGCTTCGCCACCCCGTCGGCGCGGTGGCCCGACGAGCGCCTCCGGACCTCTTCGGGGTGTGAGTCAAGTGAGCACGACGACCCGGCGGGAGAACCGTGCCCTACGTCGGAAGCCCGAAGTAGGCACGCATCGTGGTGCCGTCGGGGCCGGTGTGGAGCCGGACGAGGTCCGCGAGATGGTTGACCAGGAACAACCCTCGCCCGCGGGCCTGCAGGGGGCGGAGCGGACGTCGGCCGAGGAGGGGATCGTGCAGTTGCCCCACGTCCCGGACCTCGACGACGAGGTGCGCATCCTCGATCCAGATGCGGAGGATGCCCATCCCGCCGCCGTGCTCGACGCTGTTGGTGACCAGTTCGTTGACCACCATCTCGACGTCGGCGACCCGGTCCTCCCCGAGGCCTGCGCGGCCGGCCTCCGCGTGGGCGAACCCGCGAGCCCGGCTCAGCATCGACTCGTCGACGCGCAACGGCGGGTGCTCCGTGAGCTCCGGAAGAGGGCGGTTGCACTCGGCGAGAACCCGATCGACCGCGTACGACGTGCTGGCCCTCGGTGCGCCGGCGTCCAGCACCATCGGATGCGTCGCCTCCGCGTCGGCCAGCACCTCCGGCGGCAGGCCCTCGGCGTCGTAAGGGCACAGGATCGTGGCCGGGCGACCGGCGAACGCCAGGTTGATCAGGGCCTCGTGCTGGACGCACGCCGGGTACTCAGTCGCGCTGCGGCCAGGCCAGATCGGCTCACCGATGATGCGCACCCGGGCCGCATCCGGGTGCTCGTCCGCGAAGGCGAGCAGCACTCCCGGCAGGATCCGGCCGGGGTTGCGTCCCGCCTCGTTCATGTCCAGGAACCGCACCTGGTCTGCGACGGAACCAAGCTCGGCGCGCAACGGCTCGAGCCGGGAGCCGGGTACAGCCACCGCGACCGGTTCGTCGGCGCCCAGGCCTTCGTGGATGAACGACAGCGTGCCGGCAAGGTAGTCGTCCAGCCCGGTGTAGAACAGCGCCGGGTGCTCGAACTGCCTCTCCCGCGATGGCATCGGATCGATCGCGAACGCCCCACTCACGATGCCACCTCCAGCTCCCCAGCGACCTACGGATGCATCGTGAACCGCAGCCACACGAGGGACCGGTCAACTAGACGCGTGGCCGCGTCCCACTGACATTGTTGCAGCACGCCGACCGCGGAAGCGGCACAGCCACCGCCGCGGAGGACGAGAACGGTCGCCATCAGACGATGCGTAACCGGATGTTGGTCGCCAACGGCGCGTGGGTCGGGCTGAGCCGTTCGAGCTTGACGTTGGTCCCACCCTGGTGATCGAACAGTCGGACGCCGTCGCAGAGCAGGACGGGCGCGATGCGCACGAAGATCTCATCGAGCACACCCGCGTCGAGGGACTGCCGGGCGATCCTGGCGCCGAGGACGTTGACGTACGTGTCACCCGCGGCGGCCTGCGCCGCGGCGACGCCGCTGTCGAGGTCGCGACGAAGGTGACCGGAATCGTCCCCTATGCAGGCCGATCCATCCGTTCTACGCGGGCTCGCAACCGCCCCTCCGGCGCCGTCCACGTGATCTCATCCCCCGGCTGCGCCCCGAGCAGCGCCCGCCCCAGCGGGCTCTCGGGCGTGACGACCGGGACGTCCTCATCAGGGAACCGCGTGACCTGCGCGGACTCGGAGGAGCCGTCAGGGAACCGGAGCGTCACGACGCTGTAGGGCCCGACCCGCTCGGACGTGTCCCCTTCGGGTCGTCCGGCCTCCCAGAGGTAGTGCACGACGTCACGGATGCGCCGGTCGATCCAGTCGATCTCGTCGCGGAGCTCGGTGGTCAGGCCCTCCTCGCCGAAGTCGTGCGGCCGATGGTCGTCGGCCACGAGACTCTCCTCCAGCTCGCGCCGACGCGCCCGCAGCAGCCCCAGCTCCTCCAGCAGAGCATGGCGCTCGTCGTGAGCGGCGGCCGTCATACCTCACCGTCGCACGCGGCTCCGCCGCTGCGTCCGGCCCGCGAGGGCGGACTTGTCCCGTGCCCTTCGCCCCCACGGGCGGAGGAGGCCGAACGCGGGAGGCGGTGCTGATCCGGCTGCATGTCGTCAGAGCCGCTGAGCTTCTTCCCCGTTCGCCCGGACACGAGGGACCCCTGCCTTCGGCAGCCGAGCCGGCCACGTTGTGTGCTCCCCAGCCGAACATGCGGTCGAGGGCCGACGCCTGATCTTGATCAATTCCAGAAGATGGGCCACACTTCGGAGCGTGCCGACCACTTCGGACTTCGAGCGCATGTTGCGCGGGGTTGCTCTGCGTGTGACGCGTCCTCGGGTAGCGGTGCTCTCCGCGGTGCACGACCATCCGCACGCCGACACGGCCTCGATCATCGGTGTCGTGCGTGAGGATCTCGGTGAGGTGTCCCACCAGGCCGTCTACGACGTGCTGCGCGCGCTGACTGCCGCGGGCCTAATTCGGTGCATCCAGCCGCCGGGCTCCTTGGCGCGCTACGAGTCGCGAGTCCGGGACAACCACCACCACGTCGTGTGTCGGTCGTGCGGTGCCATCGCCGATGTCGATTGCGCCGTCGGCACCACGCCCTGCTTGACCGCATCCCACGACCACGGCTTCGCGATCGACGAGGCCGAGGTCATCTACTGGGGCCTGTGCCCGGACTGCTCCCCCGCAGTCAGTTCCTGAGCACACCCTTGATCCCGGAAGGATTCCCGTGTCTGACAGTCCAAACGCCGTCGTCGGAGAGATGAACGAGGAGCAGGAAGCCCGGTGCCCGGTCGCGACCGGGCGCCGCCCGCACCCGACCGAGGGCGGGAGCAATCGAGACTGGTGGCCGAACCAGCTCAACCTGAAGATCCTGCGGAAGCACCCCGCCGTGGCCGACCCCATGGGCGAGGACTTCGACTACGCCGCGGCGTTCAACACGGTCGACCTCGATGCCCTGGCCAGGGACGTAGACGAGGTGCTGACGACGTCGCAGGAGTGGTGGCCGGCCGACTTCGGCCACTACGGGCCGTTCATGATCCGGATGGCGTGGCACAGCGCCGGCACGTACCGCATCCACGACGGCCGCGGCGGCGCAGGCGCAGGCATGCAGCGCTTCGCGCCGCTGAACAGCTGGCCCGACAACGGGAACCTCGACAAGGCGCGCCGGCTGCTCTGGCCGGTGAAGAAGAAGTACGGCCGCAAGGTCTCGTGGGCCGACCTGATGATCTTCGCGGGTAACCGCGCCCTGGAGACGATGGGCTTCACGACCTTCGGCTTCGCCGGCGGCCGGGCGGACGTCTGGGAACCCGACGAGGACGTCTACTGGGGCCCCGAGCGCACCTGGCTCGGCGACGAGCGGTACACCGGTGACCGGGAGCTGGAGAACCCGCTGGCCGCCGTCCAGATGGGCCTCATCTACGTCAATCCCGAGGGCCCGAACGGCACTCCGGACCCGCTCGCGGCGGCCCGGGACATCCGCGAGACCTTCGGGCGGATGGCGATGAACGACGAGGAGACCGTCGCGCTGATCGCGGGCGGGCACACCTTCGGCAAGGCGCACGGCGCGGCCGACCCGGACAGGTACGTCGGCGCCGAGCCCGAGGGCGCCCCGCTGGAGCTGCAGGGTCTGGGCTGGGCGAGCTCGTTCAACAGCGGCAAGGGCGAGGACGCCATCACCAGCGGCCTCGAGGTGACCTGGACCGACCGGCCGACCGAGTGGGACAACGGCTTCTTCGACATCCTCTTCGGCTACGAGTGGGAGCTGACCAAGAGCCCCGCCGGTGCCCACCAGTGGAAGCCGAAGAACGACGGCGGCGCGAACACCGTGCCCGACCCCGAATCCGGTGAGCTCGTCCGCACGCCGACGATGCTGACGAC
>DASRSC010000192.1:0-2415 GCA_035695525.1 Pseudonocardia sp.
CCGCGAGCAGCCCGGCGACGGACGCCGTGACGATAATTCCAGCCTTCTTCAGCACAGTTTCTCTCCTGTTGGCTCGTGCGGAGTCGACCGGAGCCGATTCCATTTAGTGTCAGCGCTTGACCGGGGAGCCCTCGCTGACCGAGAGAAAGGTAGCGCGTCGGGGATGGCGCAGGCAAACGAAGTACCGCCATCGGGTGAGTCAAATACTTTGCGTTTGGTTACGCATCCTTTCGGGGGTCTTCGCGACCAGTGCAACGCAATGGACGGGCATGCACATCCACGTTCCGTGATTATGAATCACCCCTCTGCGCGCGTATCCTTTTCGATGGAGACGCAGCACGTGATCGGTGGTGTCCGGCATGTGGGCGCCCGAGCCCGCGGCGGGTTGCGCCGGCGCGGGGCGAGAGGTGGTCGCCGTCCACCTGCTCATCGCCCTGAGCATCACCGAATGCTCCCCCGGGTCGTCACCAGGGACGGCTGTGACGCCGCCTGCGTGGTCGGGTGCGCCGTAGCCCGCTGCCGCTGCCGGCGGTTGCTCGCCGACCTCTCTTGCGGGGCCGGCGCCACGCCGCTACGGAGGAGCGGTTCCGGCGCCTCCTCGACGAGGCTTGCGCCAGTGGCCGTGCGAGAGGTCCGCTGGCCCACGTGGCGGAACGGGCAAATGGTGCAATAGCCCACGACGGACGGTGTTCGTCGAGCGGTGAACGGTAGTCCGTTCTGTTAATTCTCGGTGCTGGTGTACCAGATGACACGGCGTGGCTGTTGACCGCACCCGGGTAACCGCCGGTAGCGTTCTCCTCGGCGGTGCGTACCCGATGCGGACCGCTCGGGAGGCCCTGGTCGTGGTGTCACTTGCACCCGAGGGGGCCGGCATCCGGCCCTCGCGGGCGTGGACGGCGGCGAGTTCCAGGTCGTCGGAACGCCCAAGCCAGGGTCGGCCGGCCCACCAGTGTGTGGGCGCGGTGCCGCGCCCACGAGGCAGCATTCGTCGCACCAGTCCACGAGGGCGCATAGAGGCGCTCCACCTCGCGGGAACGGCGTCGACGAGCGCTAGCGAGGAGCATCCGTGACCGACCGTCGTACCGCCCCCGCTTCGGAATCCACGCGCTGCTACGTGCTCGACACCTCTGTCCTGCTCTCCGACCCGTGGTCGCTGACCCGGTTCGACGAGCACGAGGTCGTCCTGCCACTGGTCGTCATCTCCGAACTGGAGGGCAAGCGGCACCACCCGGAGCTGGGGTGGTTCGCCCGCACGGCACTGCGCACGCTTGACGAGCTGCGCATCGAACACGGCCGCCTGGACGCGCCGGTGCCGATCGGCACCGCAGGCGGAACGCTGCACGTCGAGCTCAACCACACCGACCCGGAGGTGCTCCCCGCTGGTTTCCGCACCGACTCGAACGACAGCCGCATCCTGGCCTGCGCCCTCAACCTCGCCGCCGAACGCAAGCTCGACGGCCGCGGCGGCGTCGTCCTCGTCACCAAGGACATGCCGCTGCGGGTGAAGGCCGCCGCTGTCGGGCTGCAGGCCGACGAGTACCACGCCCTCGACGTGGTGCCGTCCGGCTGGACCGGCATGGCCGACCTCGAGGTGACGTCCGCGGACGTGGATGCACTGTTCCGGGACGGCGCCATCGACCACGACGCAGCCCGTGACCTGCCGTGCAACACCGGCTTGCGGCTCACGGGCGGCGGGTCGGCTGCCTTGGGCCGGGTGACGGCCGACAAGCGCGTCCGGCTCATCCGCGGCGACCGCGAGGCATTCGGGCTGCACGGGCGCTCCGCCGAGCAGCGGGTCGCGCTGGACCTGCTGCTCGACCCGGAGGTCGGGATCGTGTCCCTCGGTGGCCGGGCCGGCACCGGGAAGTCGGCGCTCGCGCTCTGCGCCGGCCTGGAGGCGGTGCTCGAGCGTCAGCAGCACCGGAAGGTGGTGGTGTTCCGGCCGCTCTACGCCGTCGGCGGGCAGGAGCTCGGGTACCTGCCCGGCAGTGAGAGCGAGAAGATGTCGCCGTGGGCGCAGGCGGTGTTCGACACGCTCGGCGCGCTGGTCAGCCAGCCCGTGATGGACGAAATCATGGCGCGCGGGATGCTCGAGGTGCTGCCGCTCACACACATTCGCGGGCGGTCGCTGCATGACACCTTCGTGATCGTCGACGAGGCACAGTCGCTGGAGCGCAATGTGCTCCTCACCGTGCTCTCCCGGCTGGGAACGGCGTCCCGGGTGGTGCTCACCCATGACGTCGCGCAGCGCGACAACCTCCGCGTGGGGCGGCACGACGGCGTCGCTGCGGTGATCGAGAAGCTGAAGGGCCACCCGCTCTTCGCGCACGTGACGCTCACCCGCAGCGAGCGGAGCCCGATCGCCGCCCTGGTGACGGAGATGCTGGAGGGCCCGGCCGCCTGAACGGGTCGTGC
>DASRSC010000193.1:0-2028 GCA_035695525.1 Pseudonocardia sp.
CTGGGCGGTGTGCAGGTCGACCGCCATCAGCCGGTCGGCGCCCGCGGTGGCGAACAGGTCGGCCATGAGCCGGGCCGAGATCGGCTCGCGGCCCCGGTTCTTCTTGTCCTGCCGCGCGTACCCGAAGAACGGCGTCACCACGGTGATCCGGCTGGCCGACGCCCGCTTCAGGGCGTCGACCATGATCAGCTGCTCCATGATCCATTCGTTGATGGGCGACGTGTGGCTCTGCAGCGCGAACACGTCACAGCCCCGGACGGAATCAAGGTAGCGGACGAAGATCTCGCCGTTGGCGAAGCCGAAGAGCTTGGTCGGCGTCGGCTTGATGCCCAGGCACGAGGCCACCTCGTCGGCCAGCGCGGGATAAGCGCGGCCGGACACGAGCAGCATCTTCTTCGTGCCCGACGTGGTCGTGCTGCTCACCGGTCCCGTGCTCCTTCGTGCCCCTCGGCGTCCGTGACGCCTGCTGGTGCCCCGGTTCCTGGTGCCCCGGTTCCTGGTGCTCCGGCCGCCGGGAGCTCAGTCCCCGGTGCCCCGGCCTGGCGGGCGCGGGCGGCGGCCGCGGCGGATCCGGTGCCCGGGCGCTTGCGCTCCACCCATCCCGGCGAGTTGTGCTGCCTGCCGCGGGCGACGGCGATCGCCCCGGCGGGCACGTCCTCGGTGACCACCGAGCCGGCCGCGGTGTACGCCCCGTCCCCGATGGTCAGGGGGGCCACCAGGACGGTGTCGCTGCCGGTGAACACGTGCGCGCCGACCGTCGTGTGGTGCTTGGCCATTCCGTCGTAGTTGGCGAAGATCGTGGCCGCGCCGATGTTGGAGCGCTCGCCGATGTCCGCGTCGCCCACATAGGACAGATGGGGCACCTTGGCTCCCTCGCCCACCGTGGAGTTCTTCAGCTCGACGAAGGTGCCGATATGCGCGCCCGGGCCGATCCGGGTACCGGGGCGCAGCCGGGCGAACGGCCCGACGGTCGCGCCGGGGCCGATCTCGGCCGACTCGCACACGGCGTAGAGGAGCATCGCGTCCGGGGCCACCGAGGTGTCCCGCAGCAGGCAGCCGGGGCCGATCCGGGCCCCCGTCCCGACCGACGTGCGTCCCTCCAGGTGCGTGCCCGGCAAGATCATCGCGTCGGACGCGAGCGTCACGTCCACGTCGACCCAGGTCGACGACGGATCAATGATCGTGACCCCGGCGCGCATCCACGCCTCGAGCAGGCGGCCGTTGAAGGCGCGGCGGGCCTGGGCGAGCTGCACCTGGTCGTTGACGCCCTGGATCTCGGCCGGATCGCCGGCCAGGACGGTGCCGGCCAGGTGGCCGTCGCCCCGCAGGATGCCCACGACGTCGGTCAGGTACTCCTGGCCCTGCGCGTTGCCGGTGGCGACCCGCTTGATCGCGTCGGCCAGCAGCGCGCCGTCAAAGGCATAGCAGCCGGAATTGATCTCGCTGATGGCCCGCTGGGCCGCGGTGGCGTCGGCTTCCTCCACGATCGCGGCCAGCGTGCCGCTGCCGTCCCGGAGGATGCGCCCGTACCCGGACGGGTCCGGGACCAGCGCGGTGAGCACGGTCACCGCGTTACCCGCCGCGGCGTGCTCCCGGACGAGCGCGGCCAGCGTCTGCGCCCGGAGCAGGGGCATGTCACCGTAGGTCACCACCACGATGCCGGACAGGTCACCGAGAGCCTCGGTCACCGTGCGGACCGCGTGTCCGGTGCCGCCCAGCCGGTCCTGCACCACCACGTGCACATCAGGCGCCTGCCGGGCGGCTTCGGCGCTGACCTCGTCCCGGCGGTGGCCGACGACGACCACGAGGCGCTCCGGCGCGAGCTCACCCGCCGCCGCTAGCGCGTGCCCGAGCATGCTGCGACCGCACATGGAGTGCAGCACCTTGGGGATCCGCGAATTCATCCGGGTGCCCTCGCCCGCGGCGAGGACGATGACAGCGACCGGGCGAGGCTCGCTCACGGCAGCAGGTCTCCTCGGTTAGCGCACCAGCATCTGCGGTCTCCGGGGCTTCCGCGGGTTTCGCCCG
>DASRSC010000194.1:0-8440 GCA_035695525.1 Pseudonocardia sp.
TACGAGTGCTCCAGCACTCGTATCCGCGCACGGACTTCCGCCTGCCGGTACCGCCGGCGCCCGTGGATTCGCCCCGCCAGGCCCATGCTCTCTTCGCCCGCAGGGGCGCAGATTGGGGGTCAGCGGGCGCGAGCCCGCGTCCGCGGGAAGGAGCGTTGCATGTCCACGAACACCAGCCCGGACACCCGGACCTACGGGCGCTCGCCCGACGGCGACCCGCCGGTGGCCGGCGCGAGCCAGCCTCGGCTGCACCAGCACGGCCCCGAGATCCAACCGTTCCGGACGATGCGGCAGCTGCCCCTCGCCCTGTCGTTCGAGACGCGCGCGCAGAGCGTGCAGCTGCTCAACCGGATCCTGGCCGACTCGCAGATTCTGCACAGCCACTACAAGAAGTACCACTGGTTGATGCGCGGCCCGACCTTCTACCAGCTGCATCTGCTGACCGACAAGCATGCGGCCGAGCAGGCGACGCTGGTCGACGAGCTGGCCGAGCGGATCCAGAGCCTGGGCGGGGTGTCCGTGGGCGACCCGCGGCACGCCGCGGAGATCACGGAGCTGCCTCGGCCGCCGGACGGCGCACAGGCGGTCCCGTCCATGCTGTCCCAGCTGCTGGAGGACCACGAGATCATCATCGGGGTGCTGCGTGACGCGATCCAGAAGACCGAGCAGAACGGTGATTCCGGCACGAACGACCTGCTCACGGGCACGGTGCTGCGCTGCCATGAGATGCAGGTCTGGTTCCTCGCCGAGCATCTCGTGGAGACCCCACTGGTGAAAGAGGAGTGAGGAGTCGCCGCACAGCCGAGCGCGGAGCGACTGCGGGACCGCCGTCCGTGCTGCGGACGAGCCCCGGGCCCAGGGCCCGGGATGCCGCGATCTCCAGGAACTGGTGCATACCGCCGCGGTGACCGGCCGCCGGTGAACGAGCAACGAGTGGAGGAGGAAACCGATGTCATTGATGTCCGATCCGTTTGCGGGTTTCGAGCGGCTGACGCAGCAGATGATGGGGGGCCGCCAGCGACCCCACCCGATTCCGATGTCGGCCGTTCGCAGGGGAGATCAGGTCATCGCCTATCTCGACCTGCCGGGCGTAGGTCACGAGGACGTCGACATCACCATCGAGCGCAATGTGGTCACGATCCGCGCGGAACGGCGTCCCAACTATCAGGACGGCGACGAGGTGATCGTCGATGAGCGCCCCTATGGGGTCTTCACGCGGCAGGTGTTCCTCGGCGACAGTCTGGATCTGGACAAGATGACAGCGGACTACGCGCGCGGCGAGCTGTGTCTGACGATCCCGATCTCCGAGAAGGCCAAGCCACGGCGGATCGAGCTCCACAGCAGTGAAGGGGAACCGCAGCAGGTCACGGCGGGCGGCACCGAAGGTAGCGCAAGCTAGACGAGCATGATCGGGTCCGTCACCGGTGGCCCCACGCCGCCGGTGACGGACTCGTGCTGCCTCGGCGGTGGCGATGCGGCCACTTCCACGAGATGAGGCCACCCCCGCGACCTGCGCGGCCTGACGGGGACGGTCAGTTGCTGTACGCCTGCTCCCGGGCCCGCAGGAGCACACGGAAGAAGTCGCGGGTCAGCTCTGCTGCCATCGCCGCCGCGCCGGGCTCGTCGAACAGGTGGCCGGCGTCGGGGACGACGGCGACCCGGCTCGGCCCGGCGATGCGGTCGGCTGCCTCCTCGTTGAGCTCGCGCAGTGGGTGGTCGTACTCGCCGACGACCAGCAGCGTCGGGGCGCGGGCGAGCTGCAGGAACTCGCCCGCGAGCTCGGGGCGGCCGCCACGGGAGGCGACCGCCCGCACCCACTGCGGCCGTGCCGCTGCGGCGATCAGGGCTGCGGCGGCGCCCGAGTGCGAGCCCAGCACCCCGCCGGGCAAGCCGCTGGTCCCGCGCTCGGCCGCGAGGAGGTCGGCGAGGGCGATCACGCGGACGCCCAGAAAGGCGGCGTCGAAGCGGAACTCGGCGGTCGCGGCGTCGATCCGCTGCTCGGCGGGGGTGAGCAGGTCCACCATGACTGTCGCGATCCCGATGTTGTTGAGCTCGCGCGCTGCGAGTACGTCCCGCTCGTCGTGCCGGCTGCCGCCCAGCCCGTGGGCGAAGAGCACCACACCGGCCGGGTCCGGGGGCAGCGCCACGGCGCCGTCGAGATCGACATCGAGGACCTCGAAGCTCCGGGACTGCGGGGCCGCCCTCACGGCGCCGTTTCCTTCACGACGCCACTGTCCCCCGGGTATCCGGGGTGGGCTTGCCCCCCGCGAGGTGAGGATCCGCGCACCGATTCCACCTGCGAGTACGAGCCCTGTCCGCCGTGCAGTTGGCACGGTGGGTCGGGTGGACGATGACCGCTTCCTCTCGATCGTCGAGCGCGAGGCCGGAGTCGACCGTGAAGCCGCGGTCGACGCCGTCCGGGTGACGCTCACGACCCTCGCGCAGCGGGTGAAACCGGGACCGCTGCGGGAGGTCCAGCGGCAGGCTCCCGAACTGGTGCGGCCCCTCCTGTCACCGAAGCAGCCGCGGGAGCTGTACGACGCGGCGGGGTTCGTGGCTCGGGTGGCCGAGCGGTTGGGAGTCGACGAGGAGTCGGCCCGCAGGCGTGCGCGCGCCGTATTCGTGGCGCTGAGCCGGGCCGTCTCGCTGGAGGCGTGGCAGGACGTGGTGCGGGAACTGCCCATGGACTATGCGCCGCTACTCGCGGGGAGCCTCCGCTCACGGGTTCCGATGCCCCTCGCGGAGTTCCTCGACTGGGTGACCGACCGGGGCGGGATCGACCGTGAGACGGCGCGGCGCGCGAGCGAGGCGGTGCTCGAGACTCTCGGCGAGCGCATCACGGGCGGCGAGGTGGACGACGTGCTCAAGGAGCTCACCCCGGAGCTGCGGCCCCCGCTGGAGCGGGGCCGGGAGCGCAGCCGTGGGCGGGCGCAGAAGATGTCACTCGAGGAGTTCGTGGGTCGCATCGCCGAGCGTGAGGGTGTGCCCGTCGAGGAGGCCCGCGCGCACGCGCGCGCGGTGATGAACACGATCCGCGACGCGGTCGTGGCCAAGGAGTGGCGCGACATCAGCGCCCAGCTTCCGAACTCCTACCTGGAGGAGCTCGCGGAGCCGTAGCCCCGGCCCCGAGGAGTTGAGTCGCCCTTCTTCTCGGCGTGCCGCACGACGAGCACCGGGCACGGGACGTGCTGGATCACGTGGCGCGCCGTGCTCCCCAGCAACAAGTCGTGCAGCGCGCTGTGCTCGTGCCGGCCGACGACCATTGCGGGGGCGTCGACGTCGTCCGCCACCCGGACGAGGGTCTCGCCGACGGTCAGCTCGTCGGCGACGGCGAGCCCTTCGGAGGGCAATCCGAGCGAGGTGGCGATCGCCGCGCCATGCCGGGCCAGCTCGCGGGCGTCGGCGTAGAGCGCCTGGTCCAGCTCCGCGGCCGACCGCAGGTCGAACTGGGCAGGCGGGAGGTCGAGGCCGGCACTCGGGATCGTCGCGAAGTCGTAGGCGACGCCCGCTTCCCAGACCACGACGACGAGGCCGGGCCGCGGGGCGAGCAGCGCCGCGGCCTCCCACAGGGCGCGCAGCGCGGCGGGGGAGCCGTCGAAAGCGATTACCACCGGACCGGAGGGCATGGGGCTGGTTTCCCGGCAGCGGCCGGGAGGAACCTCCGCGATCCTTCGGCAACGCTATCGAGGCCGGTCCGTTCCGCCGCTCAGCTGTACGGGGACGATAGTTCCAGCCGAATAAACGTCGCCCCGATCGCGCGTCGACCCTCCTCTCGCTGCCCTGACAGGGCCGTCAACCTGGGGAGGGCGACCCCGGGCCGGACGGTCCGCGGTTACGCTCCGTGCATTCCCGCACAGAGGAGCACGTGCATGACAGGTACCCCGGACGACGTTGCGGATGGCGGAACGCCTCCGCCGCGGTGGTTCGTCGAGTCGCTTGCGGCGCCGGTGGAGCGTGGCGAGGCCGAGGTCGACGGGGTTGCGATCCGCTATCGGGCGTGGGGTGAGCGCGGCGGGGACGGCCTGGTTCTGGTGCACGGCGGCGCCGCGCACGGCCGGTGGTGGGACCACGTCGCACCGCTGCTCGCGGCCCGGGGCACGCGGGTGGTGGCTCCCGACCTGTCCGGGCACGGCGACAGCGGGCGGCGCGCGTCATACGGGCTGGCGAGCTGGGCGGACGAGGTACTGGCCATCGCTGACGTGGCGGGGGCGGGGGAGGCACCGGTCGTCATCGGGCACAGCATGGGCGGGATGGTCGCGCTCACGGCGGCGCTCCGCTTCGGGGCCCGGCTCGGCGGCGTGATGGCGATCGACGCACCGGTGCGCGATCACGCGCCGGAGGAGGTCGCGGCCCGCGAGCAGCGGGCGTTCGGGCCGCTGCGGACCTACCCGACCCGCGAGGCGGCGATCTCGCACTTCCGCACCGTGCCGCTGCAGCCTGACGACCTGCCGTACGTGCGGGCTCACATCGCCTCGACCTCGGTACGAGCTGTCGACGGCGGCTGGGCGTGGAAGTTCGACCCGCGTGTCTTCGGCCGGATCGGGCTGACCCCCGGCCAGCTGGACCGTGTGCCCTGCCGCGTCGCCCTCTTCCGCGCCGAGCACGGGCTCGTGCCTGCCGCCATGGGCGAGATGATCTTCGACCGGATGGGCCGCGTCATCCCCGTCGTGGAGATCCCGGCCGCCGGGCACCACGTGATGATCGATCAACCACTGGCGCTGGTGACCGCGCTGCGGACGATCCTCGCCGACTGGCGCCACTCGCTCCCGCTGGTCTCCGCTGCCCCCGTCGCCTGACCGTCGTTCGCGGGGGATCGGCTAGGCGGTCTCTCCTGCCTCCTGCATGGCCTCGCGCTGCATCTCGAGGCCGCTCTTCGTCCGCAGGGGGACCTCCTTGATGGCGAGGACCGCAAGCAGCGTGAGCACGGACAGCACGGCTGCCACGAGGAAGACCTGCGCTGTGGCGTCGCCGTACGCGGCCCGGACGATGTCGGCGAGGGCGTCGGGCAGTTCGTTGAGGCTCCCGATCCCGACGCTGCTCGCGTCGCTACCGGCCGGGACCGGTACCCCGGCCGCAGTGATGCCGCGCATGGTCAGGTCGGTCACACGCGCGGCGAGCACGGCCCCGAGCACGGACACGCCGACCGTCCCGCCCAGCGACCGGAAGAAGGAGACGGTCGAGGTGGCCGCACCGAGATCGGTGCCGGCCACCGTGTTCTGCACGGCGAGCACGAGGTTCTGCATGGTCATGCCCATTCCGGTACCGAGCAGGAAGAGGTACACGCCGAGCAGGACGATGTTCGTTGCGTGGTCGGTGGTGGCGAGCAGAGCGAAGCCCGCGACCATGAGGACCGAGCCGCCGACGAGGAAGCCCTTCCACCGTCCGAGCCTGGTGATGAGCAGGCCGGACAGTGTGGACGATGCCATCGAACCGATGATCATCGGGAGCGTGAGCAGCCCGGCCGAGGTAGGGGAGTAGCCGCGGGCGATCTGGAAGTACTGGCCGAGGAAGACGGCGCCGCCGAAGAGCGCCACGCCGACGGCGATGCTGCCGAGCGTGGCCAGGGTGGTGGTGCGGTCGCGGAAGAGCCGCAGCGGGATGATCGGTTCCTTCGCCATGGTCTCCACGAGCACGGCGCCGCCCAGCAGGACGACGCCGATCGCGACGAGCAGCAGCGAGGTGCTCGACGCCCACGCGAACTCGGTTCCCGCGAGTGTCACCCAGATCAGCAGGTCGCAGACCCCGCCGGCGATGAGGGCTGCGCCGAGGTAGTCGATGTGGACGGGGCGCCTGATCACGGGGATGTTGAGGGTGCGCTGGACGACGACGAGCGAGACCACCGCGAGCGGTGCGCCGACGAAGAAGCACCAGCGCCAGCCGAGCCAACTGGTGTCGACGATGACGCCGCCGATGAGCGGTCCGGCCACGGTGGCGACCGACATCACGGCCGCGATCGGGCCCGTGTACCGGCCGCGCTCCCGCGGGCTGATCATGGCGGCGATCGCGATGATCACCAGCGACTGCAGCCCGCCGAGCCCGAGGCCCTGCACGGCGCGCCAGGCGATCAGAGTGTCGACCGACTGCGCCAGACCGGCGAGCACCGAGCCGACCGTGAAGATCAGGATGGAGAGCTGGACCAGGAGTTTCTTGCTGAACAGGTCGGCGAGCTTGCCCCAGATCGGGGTGCTGGCTGTGGATGACAACAGGGTCGCGGTGATGACCCAGGTGTACTGGTGCTGCGTCCCGTGCAGATCGGTGATGATCGTCGGCAGCGCGTTCGACACGATCGTCGAGGACAGGAACGCGGTGAACATCGCCAGCAGCATCCCGGAGAGCGCCTCGAGGGTCTGCCGGTGCGTCATCCGGCCGCTCTCCTCGGGCGACGATGGTTCTGCAGGGCCGGGCCGTGGAGCAGTCGGCTGGGCGCCGGGCACCCCGTCGGTGGACGTGGCCACAGGTCGTCCTCCTCGTGCTTGGGGTGTTCGGATAGCGGGGCCGGGATCGGCGTCAACGCACCGCGGGCGCAGTGGGGTGCAAGAACGGCGGGCGGGGCGGGACCGGCGGCATCTGCTGCAGGTTCTGGGCCAGTCGGTGGAGCGACGCGACGAGGTCGTGGGCGTCGTCGTCGTTCCACTCCCCGAGCGCTTCCGCAACCCACGCGACCCACTCGCCGCGGTAGCGCTGGAGGGCCTCGCGTCCCGCGTCCGTGATCCCCAGAAGCTGTGCGCGGCGGTCGACGGGATCGGGACGGCGGGCGGCGAAGCCCGAGCGCGTGAGCGTCGCCACCTGCCGGCTCACGACCGACGGGTCGACGCACAGGCGTTCGGCCAACTCCCCCATGCGCTGCTCCCCGTGCCGGTCGAGGACGACGAGTGTGGCCGCGGACGAGCCGGGCAGCTCACCGAAGTGCGCGGCCTGTCGAGTGGCTCGTCCGGTCCGGACGATCGTCCGCAGCGCGTCGACCAGATCCGCGGCAGTCGTCGACGCGATCACAGGCCCCCCAACTGGTTGATACATGCAACCATAGCGCAAATAGTTGCATGTAGCAAGCTTCAGTCAGGCGATGCCCGCTTGGCTGAGCTTCGCGAGCAGGGCTGTCAGCTGCACGATGTCCTCGCGGGACCAGCCGGCCAGCGCGTCCTCCCACCGGGCCCGCTGGTCGGCATGGAGCTTGGTCAGTTTCGCCCGGCCGGACGGGGTGAGCGCGACGAGGCGTGCCCTGGCGTCGCTCGGGTCGACGGTCCGCTCGGCCAGACCGGCGCGGACCGCCGCGTCCACCTGCCGGCTGACCGTCGACTTGTCGAGGAACAATGCGGCGCCGAGCTCAGACATCCGCATCGCCGAGGTACGGCCGAGCAGGACCACGACCGGGTACGCCGTCGGGTCCAGCTGGGGGTGTAGGGCACGGGCGGCGTCGCGCGCCGAGATCCGTGCCCGGCGCCAGAGCGTCGCCAGCTCCTCCTCCAGCGCCGGGAGGACGTCCTCGTGTGACATGGAACGACCTCCTGCCATGGTTCGCCATGATTGATGAACCACACAGATGATCGCAGGTGCCGGAGCCCGACCATCCCATGTGGCGGCCCGACCGGGCTGCCTCCTACTTCTGCGCGCTCCGGGTGAAGCCGGCGGGGATCACCAGATCCCCGGGGTTGAGCTGGTGGATCGAGGATTTGCCCAGGCCGAGGAGGGTCTCGTCGATGCCGCTGCGCAGGATGGCGAGAACGTTGGCCACCCCCTTCTCGCCGCCTGCGGCCATGCCCCACAGGTAGGCGCGTCCGATCATCACGGCACGGGCGCCGAGGGCGAGGGCCTTGACCACGTCGCTGCCCCGGCGGACCCCGCCGTCGAGGAGGATCTCGATCTGGTCGCCGACGGCGTCGGCAACGGCGGGCAGCAGCCGGATCGTCGCGGGGGTGGAGTCGAGGTTGTTGCCACCGTGGTTGGAGACCTGGATGGCGGTGGCGCCCGCGTCCACGGCGCGCTTGGCGTCGTCGACGCGGGTGATGCCCTTGACGCAGAACGGCGAGTCCGAGCCCCACTGCTCGCGCAGCCACGCGACGTCGGCCCAGGAGGGCGGAGGGGTGAACATCCACTGGCCGTAGGCCCCGAAGAAGGTCGGCGGCGTGGACCCGTCGACGGGGATGTTGGGCACCGTCAGGTCGGGGATCTTGCCGCTGCGCAGGAACTCGACGCCCCAGCGCGGGCGGGTCACGCCCTCGGGGACGTACTTGAGGATCGTCTTCCAGCCCATCTTCTCCGGGATGGCCGGGCTGCCCCAGTCGCGGCCGTGGGAGAACGACCAGTCGAGGGTGACGATCAGGCCCTTGGCCCCGGCGCGCTTGGCGCGCTCGGCGCGGGCGGCGAGGGTGTCCCGGTCACCGACCCAGTACATCTGGAAGAACGTCTTGTCGTTGACCGCGCACACGTCCTCGACCGACCG
>DASRSC010000195.1:0-11160 GCA_035695525.1 Pseudonocardia sp.
GGGCTGTTCCGGCGGCGGGACGCAACCCGTCCCCGTCCCCGTGCCCGTGCCGCCGCAGGTCAGCGCCGCGCCGGCTCCCTCGAACCGCCCGCCTCAGGGCAGCGGGCCCCCGACGAGCGGCGGCGGCTCCGCGAACCCGCAGCGCTGCACCGCGGCCGAGCTGTCGGTCTCGGTGGGCGCAGCCGACCCCGGTGCCGGTTCGGTCGTACGCCCGCTCGTGTTCACCAACACCGGCTCGCGGACGTGTGAGCTGCGCGGATTCCCCGGCGTCTCCTACGTCGCCGGCGCCGACGGTCATCAGGTGGGCCCGGCCGCGGAGATGTCGGGTGAGCGCGGCGATGAGGTCGCCATCTCGCCGCGCGGTACCGCGGTGGCCCAGCTCCAATTGGTGAACGTGCAGAACTTCGAGGCCGCCGTCTGCATGCCGACGTCAGTACGAGGGCTGCGCGTCTACGCGCCCGGTGAGACCGCCGCTGTATTCGTTCCCATGGATGGCACCGGGTGTGCCGGTAGGCCGCCGGGTCCGCAGCTCACGGTCAGGACGGTCACCGCCCGCTGACCGTCAGCGGTGCAGCGTCGCGCCCTTGAGGACCTTGTCCACGGCGTTGCGCGGCCCGTGCACGGCCAGGCCGACCAGCTTCAGGTCGTCGCGGGCCACGGCTCGCACCGCCGCCCGGTTCGCCTCGTCGTGGCCGGTGGCGAACAGCTCCTCGGTGAACACCGACGCCGGCATGCCGCGTCGCACGGCGCGGTTGTGGGCGGCGGCGAGCACCTCGGCGTCGCCGGCGAGGACGACCACCGGCTGGCGGAACATCGGCAGGTAGGGCGTGCCGTCGGCGTCTGCGTACGGCTGGCCGAGGAGCTCGGGGTTCGCTGCGATTCCGCTGGCGAGGAACGCGGTGACGCTCAGCCGCTGCCAGGTCTCCAGGTCGTCCCGGAGCAGTACGGCGATCGTGGTATCGAAAGGCACGAACGGAGCGTGCCGCTGTCGGCTGGTGCCTTTCTTGTACGTTGTTCACGTGCCTGCGGTACGGGCGTGGGCGCCGCAGGTGCCCGGAATCGCCGAGGTCTTCCACGCGCGGTTCACCGACCACGCGTACCCCGAGCACGCCCACGACACCTGGGCCTTGCTCGTCGTCGACGAGGGCGCGATCCGCTACGACCTGGACCGCCACGAGCACGGCGCCCTCCGCCCCGGGGTCACGCTGCTCCCGCCGCACGTGGCCCACACGGGCCGGGCGGCCACCCACCATGGCTTCCGCAAGCGGGTGTTGTACGTCGACACGGAGGTGCTCGACGAGTCCCTCACCGCAGCGGCAGTCGGGATGCCGGGCCTGGACGACGGCCTGCTCCGCACCCGCGTCGACCAGCTGCATCGCGCGCTCGACACACCGGGCTCCGCGCTGGAGGCCGAAAGCAGGCTCGCGCTGATCGGCGCCCGGATCCGGCAGCACCTTCACGCGCCTGCCGCAGAGCCGCCGACCGCGCGGCTCGCCGCTGACCTGCGTGACCTGCTCGACGCCCGGACCGTCGCAGGGCTCGCCCTCCGCGATGCGGCGACGCTGCTGCACGCGCATCCCGCCCACCTCGTGCGCTGCTTCACCCAGGCGTACGGCCTGCCGCCCCACCGCTACCTCACGGGCCGCCGCGTCGAGGCGGCCCGCCGCCGGTTGCTCGACGGGGAGCCACCTGCCGACGTCGCGGTCGCCGTGGGGTTCCACGACCAGGCCCACTTGCACCGGCACTTCACCCGTCTGGTCGGGACCACGCCCGGCCGCTACGCCCGCGGCAGGGCGCGGGCCAGCTCGCCGAAGAACGCGACCGTGCGCGCCCGCTCCGCAGGTGGTCCCACCGCGCAGAGCTGGAACTCCGTCGCACCCGCGTCGGCGAACCGCCGCACAGCCTTCTCCAGCGTTGCCTCGTCGCCGGCGAGCACGGTGTCCGCCGGGCCTGCGAACCCCTGCTGGTCCATCGACAGCCGGTAGCTCGGTAGCTCACCCGCCATTCCGAAGTTCTCCGCGACGTAGGCGCGGGCCGCATCCGGGTCGTGGGTCAGGCTGGCGACCACCCCGACGACGACCTGCGGATCGGGCCGGCCGGCCGCTGCCGCACGGACCTGCGGCACCACATGTTCGGCGAGCCCACGCGGGCCGCTCCAGGTGGTGATCACGCCGTCCGCCCGCTCGCCTGCGAGGCGCAGCAGGCGTGGCCCGTGCGCCGCGAGCAGCAGCGGCGGCCGGGCCACGTCGGGGACGGTCACTGCGCCCGCCGCCGTGACGGTCGCCGCCCGGACGTCGACGGCCTCGCCGGCGAGTGCTGGCGCGAGGATGGCCAGGTGGTCCTCCACGTGCTGCCCTGGCCGCGTCCACGGGTAGCCGTAGCGGCTCTCGACGATCACCTGGTGGCTCGGCCCGATCCCGAGCGTGAGCCGTCCGCCTATCGCGGCCTGTGTGGTGAGGGCCTGCGCGGCGAGCGCCAGCGGGTGGTGCGGCCAGGTCAGCGCGACCGCCGTACCGAGCCCGATCCCCGGCGCACGGTCGCCGACCGAGGCGATCAGGGTGAGCGGGTCCCAGCCGGTCCGCTGCCCGAACCAGGCCCGCGCGAACCCGAGCCGGGCCGCCTTCTCGACATCCGCGACGACGGCGGCCAGCGGCCGGTCGTCCTCGATCCACACACCGATCTGCATGTCTCCACCCCAGCGCCCGACCGGGCGGCGATCAACGAGCAGCTAGCCTGTGCAGAGATAACGGATCGTGATGGATGGGGGTCGCCGTGGAGATCCGTCAGCTCCGCTACTTCGTGGCGGTGGCCGAGGAGCTGCACTTCGGCCGGGCGGCCGCGCGGCTCGCCGTCGTCCAGCCGGCGGTGAGCCAGCAGATCGGACGGCTCGAGCGCGAGCTGGGCGTGCGGCTGCTCGAGCGCTCGTCGCGCCACGTCGCACTCACTGGTGACGGCGAGCGACTGCTCACCGAAGCGCGCTCGGCGCTTGCCGCTGTCGACCGGGTGGGTGCGGTCGCGAGCGAGCTCGCGGCCGGGCGGGCAGGCACCCTGCGGCTCGGCACAAGCCCGGGGCTGGGGGAGCGGGTGCGCCGAGGGGTGGCCCGTATGCGCGCGAACACACCGGGACTCGCTCTCGTCCTCGTCGACGGGTTGGTCCAGGCACACATCGCCGCGCTGCGGGCAGGTGAGCTCGACCTCGCCCTCGTGCGAGGCCCGGTCCGGGTGCGTGGCCTGCGCGCTGTCGAGCTGTGGCGCGACCGGCTGCACGTCGTGCTGCCCGCCGCGCACCCGGACGCGGGCGCAGCCGCGGTACCCATCGGCGTGCTGGCCGAGGTGACGCTGCGGATGCCCGAGCGTTCCGCCGACACCGCGCTGCACGATGCCGTGCTGGCCGCGTGCCGAGCGGCGGGGTTCGCGCCGTCCCTCGGGCGGCCCGTGCGCTCCATCGAGGACGCCATGGTCGAGATCGGCCTGGGGGAGCCCGCCGCTACCGTGGTCCACGGCTGGGCCGGGGCCGCGGGCACCACCTCCGATGTCGCCGTCCGCCCGATCGACCCGCCGGTGGAGGTGCCCGGCTACCTGCTGCTACCCGGTGACGGCGGCCCGGACTGCCTCGCGGCGCTCGTCACGGCATTCACTTGAGCAGATTCGCTTTCTCGCCGTCACAGATCCGCGGGGTCGTGACAGTGTGATCCCTCGTGGTCGCATTATTGCCGATGTGCAGTGATTGTCCTTTTTGCACGGTCGGTGAAGATTCAGGAAGTTTGGTGGTACCGCTCACCCACCCTCCTGCGCGCTCCGGTCGGCCGTGCAGGATGGGGGAGTGACGTATCTCGCCGCCCCCGATCGCTACGAGTCCATCGATTCCGGCCGCACGACATTCCGGCGCTGCGGACGCAGCGGCCTCGATCTGCCCGCGGTCTCACTCGGGCTGTGGCACAACTTCGGCGACGACAAGCCGCTCGACACGCAGCGCGCGATCCTGCGGCGCGCGTTCGACCGCGGCGTCACGCACTTCGACCTGGCCAACAACTACGGCCCGCCCTACGGCAGCGCCGAGCGCAACTTCGGCACGATCTTCAGCCAGGACTTCCGTCCGTACCGAGACGAACTGATCCTGTCCACGAAGGCCGGCTACGACATGTGGCCGGGCCCCTACGGGCAAGGCGGCGGGTCGCGGAAGTACCTGCTGGCGAGCCTCGACCAGTCGCTCGCCCGGATGGGCGTGGACTACGTGGACATCTTCTACAGCCACCGCTTCGACCCCACCACGCCGCTCGAGGAGACGATGGGGGCGCTCGACACCGCGGTCCGCTCCGGCAAGGCGCTCTACGCCGGCATCTCGTCCTACAGCGGGGAGCGCACCAGCGAGGCGGTTGCGATCCTGCGTGAGCTCGGCACACCGCTGCTGATCCACCAGCCGTCGTACTCGATGCTCAACCGCTGGATCGAGGATGACCTGCTCGACGTTCTCGGCGAGACAGGTGTCGGCTGCATCGCGTTCTCACCGCTCGCGCAGGGAATGCTCACCAACAAGTACCTCGACGGCGTCCCCGCCGACTCCCGAGCGGCTCAGGGCAAGTCGCTCTCGCCCGACCTGCTCACCGCGAAGAACATCACCCACGTTCGCGCGCTCAACGAGATGGCGACCGCACGCAGCCAGTCACTTGCGCAGATGGCGCTGGCCTGGGCGCTGCGCAACCCGCGCGTGACGTCGGTGCTCATCGGGGCCAGTAGCGTCACCCAGCTCGACGACAGCCTGGGCGCGCTGGAGAACCTCGACTTCAGTCCAGAGGAGCTGGACCAGATCGACCAGCACGCCGTGGAGGCCGGGATCAACCTGTGGGCCCGCTCGTCGGAGCGCTGACCGACCGTCCGATGATCGGTTCCAGTCGCACGTGACCGCCCCGGCGATGGCGGTGACGTGCGGCTCGCACTGATCAGTCGGGGATGGGCTCGCCCGCCGGGTCGAGCCGGAGCGGGAGCCCGAACATCGGGAACAGCGTCTCGACGTCGAGAAACGAGCTGTACGCGCTGATCCGGTCGCCGGAGATCTCCAGCACCTGGACCGCCCAGGCGTGGTAGCCGCTGCCGTCGGGGTTGCGCCGCCACTGACCGAAGCCCGGCAGGCCGTTGGCCTCGAGCGGAACCAGCCGGGAACCGGCGCACCCGGCGCCGTGCCCGGTCCAGAACTTCTGGATCTGCTCGACACCCTGCAGCCACAGCTCGTAGGGCGGCATGTTGAGGATGGCGTCCTCGTGCAGCAAAGCGACCAGCGCGCCGACGTCGTAGCGTTCGAACGCCTGGGCGTAGCGGGAGAGCAGCTCGCGATGGTCGTCGTCCAGCTCGGCGACGGGCGCGGGTGAGTCGAGATTGTTCTCGGACAGGGTGGCTCGGGCCCGCTGGAGCGCGCTGTTGACCGAGGCGACCGTGGTGCCGAGCAGCTCGGCGACCTCGGACGCCTTCCACTGCAGCACCTCGCGCAGGATCAACACCGCACGCTGACGGGCCGGCAGGTGTTGCAGCGCGGCCACGAACGCGAGCCGGACGGACTCCCGGGACACCGCCAGCTCGGCGGGGTCGGCCGTCGTGGGCAGGACGCGGGCGTCGGGGATGGGTTCCAGCCAGGAGATCTCGGGTGACGGGTCGTTGAGCGGCGCCTCGGCCGAGCCCGCAGGCCCGAAGTCCATCGGACGGGCGCGGCGCTTGCGGCCGTCGAGCATGGTGAGGCAGACGTTCGTCGCGATCTTGTAGAGCCAGGAGCGCACCGAGGAGCGGCCCTCGAAACGGTCGAACGACCGCCACGCCCGCACCATCGTGTCCTGCACGGCGTCCTCGGCGTCGGCCGACGAGCCGAGCATGCGGTAGCAGTACGCAGTGAGCTCCACGCGATGCTGCTCCCACGTGCTGGGTGGGGCGGCGTCGGCGGTGGCGAGATCAGTCATTCGGGGGTCCCCTCTCGTGGCGGTGTTCACGCCCGTGCGGGGCAGCGTAGGGGGCAGCACCGACAAATCCACCCACTCCGGGCCTGTCACCTCATGGTGACAGGCCCGACCGCACCCGCCGGTCGCGGCCTGCGAGGACACCGACGACGCCTTGAGGCACGAACAGGAGCAGCAGCAGCACGAGGGGAACGGTCCAGCTGCCGGTGGCGTCGTGCACCGCGCCGACCAGGAACGGGCCTGAGGCGGCGACCACGTACCCGATGCTCTGGGCCATCCCGGACAGCTGCGACGCGTGCGCGGCGTCGGGGGAGCGCAGGGCCACCAGGGTCAGGGCGAGCCCGAGCGCGGCACCCTGTCCGAAGCCGAGCAATGCCATCGAGACGAGCTCGGCGCCCGGCAGCGCGATGACGCCGAGCAGTCCGAGCGCCGTGATTCCCGTCACGCCGGCGGCGATCAGCCGCTGCCGCGAGAAGCGGGTGGCCAGCAGCGGCGCCGCCATGGACCCGGCGATGCCGACGAAGCTGGCCAGCGACAGCAGCCAACCGGCCGCCTCCGGGTCGAACCCTCGGTCGGCGAACACCGCGGGAATCCAGGTCGACACGGCGTAGTAACCGAGCGACTGCAACCCCATGAACGCGGTGACCTGCCAGGCGAGCCCGTCGCGCCAGAGCCCCGAGACGCGCATCCCACCCGTTCCGGTGCGGTGGTCCACCCGTCGCAGCTGCGGCAGCCAGAACACCAGCGCGATCAGGGCGAACAGCCCCCATACGGCCAGCGCTCCACGCCAGTCGAGGCCAGCCGCACTCGCCACCGGCACCGTGACGCCTGCGGCGAGCGCACCACCGGCGGAGATCGCCATCGTGTACAGCCCGGTCATCACCCCCGTCCGGTGCGCGAAGTCGCGCTTGATCAGGGCCGGCAGCAGCACGTTCCCGATGGCGATCGCGGCCCCGACCAGCAGGGTTCCGGCGAAGAGCAGAACCACCGAACCGGCGGCGCGGACGGCGAAACCCGCACACAGCAGCACCAGGGCGCCGAGTACCGCGCGCTCGATGCCGAACCGCCGGGCCAGGCGCGGAGCGGCCGGCGCGAGCAGGCCGAAGCAGAGCACCGGCAACGCGGTCAGTACGCCAGCTGCCGTGCCGGACAGGCCCTCGCTCGCCCGGATCTCCGACAGCAGCGGGGCGACGCCGACCACAGCGGGCCGCAGGTTCGCCGCGACCAGCACGATCGCGACGCCCACCCACCACGAGGACGTACGGGACGATCGGCGTTGCCCTGCCGTGGTGACGGCGGCGCTCACCGACTTCCCTCGACGAGACTGCGGGCGGCGTCGAGGTAGCTGTCGGCGGCGGCCCGTGCCGCGACCGGATCGCCCGCGATGATCGCCACCGCGAGCTCCTCGTGGCCGGGGAAGGCCGCCGGGTCGTCGTCGAGCTCGTCGATCTGGGCGACGGTGCGCTCCAGTGCCTCGGTGAGACCCGCGTAGAGGTCGATGAGCACCGGGTTGGCGGTCGCGGCGATCACGGCGCGGTGGAACGCGAGGTCGGCTCTCACGAACGCGGGCCGGTCACCGCCGTCGCGCGATGCCCGGCGGGCAGCGACGGCGTTGCGGATGGCGACGATGTCCGCGTCGGTGCGGCGGACCGCGGCGAACGCTGCGGCGTCCCGCTCCAGGCTCGCCCTGACGGCGAGCACATCGAGCGCCCCCGAGCGCCGGGCCCGCCGAAGGATGGCGGCGCGCAGGCCGCTCGTTGCGCGCACGTACGTGCCGTCACCCCGCCGGGGTTCCAGCAGGCCGGCATGTTCGAGGGCCCGGACTGCCTCCCGCACGGTGTTGCGCCCCACGCCCAGAGCCGCGACCAGCTCCGGCTCCGCCGGGATCTTCGATCCCACCGGCCACTCACCGCTCTCGATCAATCCTTCGAGCTGCGTCATGACCTCGTCGCACACCCGGCCCGAACGCACCGCTGATAATCCCACCAAGACATCCTAACCTCCCATGTTTGCACGGAGGCACGGGAAGGCTGCGACCGCATGCGGGCGTTACAGCACAAGATGGACGAGTTGGACGCGCGGCTCAGCCGGATCGGACAGCACCCGTTCCGCGCGAAGTTCCGCCTGCGTGGCCGCGATCGGGCCGTGGTGGACCTTCGCGGAATGGAGACGGTGCGCCGGCACGCCGAGGATCTGATCGGCAAGCGCCTCGCGCCCGCCGAGCCCCGCAACGACGGCAAGCAGACCCCGTATCGGGGCCACCCGGTGTTCGTCGCCCAGCACGCGACGGCGACGTGCTGCCGGACCTGCCTGCAACGGTGGCACGGCATCCCTGCGGGACGCCCCCTCGACGACGCCGAGCGCGCCTACGTCGTCGAGGCGATCTGCCGGTGGATCGCCGGGCAGTACCCACCGGCATCCCCGCCGACCTGATCGCCCGCGAATGGAACGGCCGGGAATTGCGCGCCTCCACCGGTACCGTCAAATCAGCTGCCCGATCACAGGCCCATCACCGGCCCGACACAGTCCTGCTGGCAGAGATCGAACTGGCAATGGCCTTTCGCGATTCCAGGCGTCCGACGAGGGTCGATTCGACGATGAGCCCGGCGAGCAGCGAGGAGAACGTGCAGGGGGGAGGAGCTGCCGCGTGCATCGTCAGAGTCAGCGGCCTGCCCACGGCCGATTCGCCGCGCCGGGCGACCCGTCCGGCAGATCGGCGGCCGACGGAGCCCCCGGACTCAGCGGCTCACAGCAGTCTGGTCGGCCCCACGATGGGCCGCGGCACAGCCTGCTTGACTCCGCCACCGTCACTCAAGACGACGACGTCCGGCGCGAGGATGTCGAGCAGGCTCTCTGGCGGACCGCGGCCGGGCTCTTGTCGACGGCTTCCACGATCTCGTCGTACCCCAGATCGAACACCTCGCGAAGCACGAACACCGCCCGCTCAGTCGGCGTGAGCGTCTCCAGCACCAGCAGCATCGCCATCGAGACGCTGTCAGCGAGCTCCACGTCCTCGGCCACGTCGGGCGCGGTCAGCAGCGGCTCGGGCAACCAGGGACCGATGTACGACTCCTTGCGCCGGCCAAGCGTACGCAGCCGGGCGAGCGCCTGCCGAGCGATGATCCTTACCAGGTATGCACGCTGATCCCGCACCGTGTCGAGATCGACGTCGGCCCACCGCAGCCAGGTCTCCTGGAGGACGTCCTCCGCGTCGGCGGCCGAGCTGAGCAGCAACGAACATGATCACTCCACGTGGTGGAACCGAGGTTCTGCGGGGTGGGCTTCCGGCGGCACCTCGGTTGAGGTGCCGCCTGGGAGATGCCTCAGGCCACTGCGGATGCCGGGGTCCACAGAGCGTCGATGGTGCGTTCGGCCTCGGCGAGGCTCTGTTCGGCCAGCGGGATCAGCTCCGCCATCGCGGGGTTCGATGTGGCGAGGGTGAGTTCGGCGGTGATGAAGCGCGGTTCGAGGCCCGTCGAGGCCAGGGCGTGCGGAAGCCAGGGTTCCGCGTGGTCCCATCCTTCGCGGGGGTTGCCCGCGCCGTACCCCCCGCCGCGAGCGGCGAGCACGACGAAGTCGCGGCCGCCGAGCAGGCCGGTGCGGGTCTCGGGATCGATCGACAGTCCCAGTGCGATGAGGCGGTCGACCCAGGTCTTGACGCTGCTCGGTGCGCCGAAGTTGTAGAGCGGAAGTCCGAGCAGGAGCGTGGTGGCTTGCTTGATCTCGTTGACGAGCTGTTCGGTGAGCGCCCAGGAGGCGGCCTGGTCCGGGGTGTGCTGCTCGGGCGGAACAGTCCCGGCCAGTCCGCCGGCGGTGTCGAGGTGGGGGAGGGGATTGCTGCCCAGGTCGCGGTAGGTGACGGTGCCTGCGGGGTGGGCGGTGCGCCAGGCGGCGGCGGCGCGGGCGGTGAGCTTGCGGCTGACGGAGCGATCACCCTGGATGCTCGAGTCGATGTGCAGGAGGTGCGCCACTTCGTTAATCCTTCCTAGTTAGTTTGTGTAACACAGACTATCTATAGCACAGCGATGGATGGCATGGGCGGGTAGGCTGTGCTGCATGAGTAGCTGGCCTGTCGTCAACCAGCCGGTGCACCGCTGTGGTGCGTTGCTCGACCACCTCGCGCGCCGGATGCGTCTGCGTGCCGAGGCGGTGCTGGCGCCGGTGGGCCTGCGGCCGCGTCATCTCGTGGCGCTCACGGTGTTGCGGGCTCGGGGCGGCTGTCCGCAGCAGGCGCTGGCCGCGATGCTGGAGATGGATGGGACGAACGTCGTCGGGCTGCTCAACGAGCTCGAGGCGGAGAAGCTGGTCGAACGGCGGCGCTCGTCCGAGGATCGGCGGCGGCACGTGGTCGAGCTCACTGACGCGGGTGCGAAGCAGCTCGCGAAGGTCGAGATCGCGCTGGCGGCGGTCGAGGAGGAGGTGCTCGGCGCGCTCGACGAGAGTCAGCGCGAGACGCTCTACAACCTGCTTCTGCAGGCGGCCCGTGGAAGGGTGCCGAGCTGCACCGAAGCCATCGACGCCGAGCTCAGCTAGGCGGTATGGAGTTCCGGGTTGGGGCCTCTCCACATGTGAACGGGGCGGAGTGCAGCCAGGCGGCGGTCATGCAGTTTCTGCTGGCGGCGACGATGAACTCTCTATGGCAGTTGCTCGACCTCGACGCCGGCCCGGTCGACACCGGCGTACTGGTCGGCGTCATCGGTGACCAGTGCCCACCCGCGCTCTTGGGCGCATAGCAGGGCGTGCGCCTGCAGCTGGTCGCCGCCCCTCGCGCCGACCGTGCGGGCGCGGGTGGCCGTGAGGTCGTCGACGACGGTCACCGGGAGCTCCAGCAGGACCTCGAGCACCGGATGGTCTTTCTCCGGCAGCTGTGCCCACGCCGCGGCGACCGCGGTGGACGGCACCACCAGCACGATGCCCTCCTCGACGGCGGTCCACACCAGCGCGGCGGCGTAGATCGAGCGGCCGGTCGCGAACGTGACGATGGCGGAGGCGTCGAGGGCGCGGCCGCCGATCACGCGGCGGGAGCGGAGGGCAGGCCGAGGTCGCGGCGCACGCGGTCGAGTTCCTCCTGTGGGGGCCGGCCGCCGAGTGCCCGTTCCAGTGCGGCAAGCGAGCGGGCGCGGGACAGCTTGGCTTCCAACGCGTCGGCGACGAACGCGGACAGGGTTTTGGCGGCGCCGCTGGCGACGGCGGCCTGTGCCTCCTCGAGGACGTCGGG
>DASRSC010000196.1:0-8399 GCA_035695525.1 Pseudonocardia sp.
CAGCGCGGGCGAGCCCACGGACTCGACGAGGTCGAGGCAGCGCTCGGGGACGTCCCCGTAGATCGCCTTCTCGTTCTCGTGCAGCAGCACGACCCCCTCCTGCTCGGCCGCCGCCGCCAGGGCCGACATGCCGCGCAGCACGGTGTCCCGGTCCGCGGCAGGGTCCTGCGGGTCCACGGGGTAGAAGGAGAAGACCCGCACGTAACGGGCCTCGAGCCGGCGCCCCACCTGCGCGCAGCGGCGGAAGCGCGCGACGTGCTCATCCAGGTCCGCGGTCACCGGCACCTTGCCGATGGGCGAGCCGATCGACGACACCCCGATGCCCGCGCCGTGGAGGGTGCGGGCCACGCGCTCCACCTGCTCGTCGTCGAATTCGGCGACGTTCGTGTCCCAGGCGCCACGCAGCTCCAACTGGGACATTCCCAGCTCCGTGAGCACGCGGACCTGCTCGTCCAGGTCGGGGGAGATCTCGTCGGCGAAGCCGGACAGGGTCCACACGGTGGGCTCCTCTGGTCGGGGTGGGTGGGTGTCAGCTGACTTCGGCGGGGCGCCGAGGAGGTTCGGGGGCCGGCACGACCCGCCCCTCCAGGACGTCGGCGATCAGGACCGGGGCGCCGGTGCGGGCGGACTCGTAGACGGCCTGCACGGTGGCCAGGGCGAGCAGGGCGTCGGCCACGGTCACGCCGGGCGCGCGGCCCGCCCGGATCGCCTCGAGGATGTCGCGGTACTGGCGGTGGTGGGGGTCGAACATGGCGCTGGTGCCCGGGCCGCCTCCGACCTGCCGCCCGGTCTCCTCCGTACCGAGGAGCTCTGCCGCCTGGTTGCCGTTGCCGCCGACCCCACGGGTGGGCCCGACGCCGGCGTCCCCCGCCGCCGACGCCGTGGAGCGGTGAGCGCTGTGGAAGTAGTACAGCCGGTCGTTGTCCACCACCGCGGAGCCGGCATCGCCCATCACCTGCAGGCGGACGGTCAGGCCGGGGTAGGCCGCCGTGGTGGCGTGCAGCGTCGCGAGCGCACCGGACTCGAAGCGGAGGATCGCCGCCACGGTGTCCTCCACCTCCACCCGCTCGTGGGCGAGCAGGGCCGTGTGGGCGACCACGTCGATCGGCCGGCCGAGGAACCACAGCAGCAGGTCGACGGTGTGCACGCCCTGGTTCATCAGCGCGCCGCCCCCGTCGAGGGCCCACGTGCCGCGCCAGTCGCCGGAGTCGTAGTAACCCTGGCTGCGCCACCAGGACACCGTCGCGACGGCCGAGGTGACCCGGCCCAGCTCCCCGCGGGCGACGGCGTCGTGGACGGCGACGCTCGCCGGGTCGAAACGGTGCTGGCTGATCACGGCCGCGACGAGGCCGGGGTGGCGGGCGGCGGCCTCGGCGACGGCGCGCCCCGCCGCCACGCTGACGTCGAGCGGCTTCTCCACCACCAGGTGGCGCCCGGACTCGAGAACCGGGACCGAGACCGCGGCGTGCGCACCGCTGGGCACGCAGACGGCGACGGCGTCGACGTCGTCGCGGGCCAGCGCCTCGGTCAGAGACGTGGTGACGGCGGGACGTTTGCCGAACAACCCTGCCACGTGGTCGGCGACGACGTCCGCCGCGGCCGGGTCGGTGTCCACGAGCACGCTGAGCGCGGTGCCGTGCTCGGCGGCGAGGACCTCCGCGTGCAGGCGTCCGATCACTCCGCAGCCGACGACGGCGAACCGCACGGGTGCATCCAGCAGGGAATCGTTCACTTCAGCCCTCCGGTCAGGCCACCCACGAGGTAGCGCTGGAAGATCAGGTACAGGATGACGACGGGCACGGCGCAGACCACGGCGGACGACATGACCTGCCCGTACAGCGGGAGCGCCCCACCCTCCTGCGAGGCCCCGAACGCTTGCAGGACGACCGCTGCGGTCCGGGTCTTGGGCTGGGTGAGGACGCTCGCGAACAGCACGTCGTTCCAGCCCAGCAGGAAGGAGAAGATCGCGGCGACGATCAGTCCGGGGGCGCTCAGCGGGAGCACGATGCGGCGGAGCACCCCGACGCGGCTCAGCCCGTCCAGGAGCCCGGCCTCCTCCAGCTCCACCGGCATGCCCCGGATGTAGGTGACCATCACCCATGTCGCGAACGGCAGCGCGAACGTCAGGTAGGTGATCATCAGGCCCCAGGTCGTGCCCACCACGGTCACGCCCAGGTACGCGGGCGCCGAGGCGTAGACGACGAACAGCGGGAGCAGCAGCAGCGTGCCGGGCACGCTCTGCAGGCC
The DNA here is from genome assembly GCA_035695525.1 of Pseudonocardia sp. GTDB lineage: Bacteria > Actinomycetota > Actinomycetes > Mycobacteriales > Pseudonocardiaceae > Pseudonocardia. The sequence continues at coordinate 2,248 of DASRSC010000196.1, forward strand.
CACCAGCGCCCGCAGGAACGTGACCCGCCCGACGAAGGTGAACCGGACGAGGACGTACGCGGTGGTCACCGCCAGCAGCGCCGAGACCACGGCGACCACCCCGCAGACCACCACGCTGGTGGTCAGGCCCTGCGCCAGCGGCACCGTCGTCCAGATCGCGACCCAGTTCTCCAGCGTCACGCTGCTGGGGACGACCGTGCCCGAGGCCACCTCGAGGTCCGGCATCAGCGAGGCCACCAGGATGTAGGCGCACGGCGCCAGCACGAGCAGCACCAGCACGACGATCACGCCGCGGCGCAGCCCCGGCGGGAGGATCGCGGTGGCGTCCACGGCGGGGCGCCGGCGGCCGGCGGCGGTCACGCCTGCGCCCCCTTCTCCAGCCCGGTGTCGAGGCGTACGGCCCGCAGGTAGAACAGCAGCGGGATCAGCACCAGCACCAGCGAGGCCACCGACATCGCCGCGGCCAGGCCGAAGCGGAACGTCTGGAACGAGGTCGAGTAGATCGCGATCGGCAGGACGTTCACCTCGTCGGGGGCGGGCGAGCCGAACAGCACGAACGGCAGCGTGAAGTTGTTGAGGTGGTGCAGGGTCGCGATGATCACGGCCAGCAGCAGGGGACCGCGCAGGCTCGGCAGCACGATGTGCACGGTCTTCTGCCACCACGAGGCGCCGTCGACGGCCACGGCCTCGTGCACCTCGCGGCCGATGGACTGCAGGCCGGCCAGGCAGAGCAGGTACACGAACGGCCACGCCGCCCAGGTGTCGACCAGCACGAGGGTCCAGAAGGTGCGGCCGCCGATCAGCCAGTTGCCCCCGTCGATCCCGACGGAGCCGAGCACGGTGTTGACCGCGCCGTCCGGCCCGAGCGCGATGCGCCACACGGTGCCGACCACGAACGTCGGCAGCACGTAGGGGATGAGGAAGACCGAGCGTACGAGGCCGCGACCCCGGAACCGGTCGTGCGCGGCGAACGCCGCGGCGATCCCGAGCGGCAGCGTCAGCACCGTGGTCAGCACGCTGAACGCGACGCTCAGCCACACGCTGTGCAGCAGCGGGCCGGAGGTGAAGGCCTCGACGTAGTTGCCGAGACCGAGGAACGGCGCCCCCGCCCACTGCCGCAGCGTGTACTGGTCGAGGTCGGTGACCGACATCCACAGCGCCAGCACGAACGGCACGACGACCACCACGAGCAGCAGCGCGCCACCCGGCGTCATCAGCCACAGGGGCCCCTGCCGGCGCCGCGTCGGGCCGGCCCGGCGGGTGCCGACGCGCGCCGGCCCGCCCACGTCGCCGGCCGGGCCGGTCGCCGTGGGCGGGCGTTCCGCCGGGCTGGTGAGGCTCACCGGGCAGCCGCCGCCTTGTCGACGGCCGCCTGCGCGGTCTTCTGGAGATCGGCGAGCTGTCGTTGGACCTGGTCGGGCGGCACCGAGCCCGCGCTCAGCCCCGCGAGCGACTGCACGGTGATGTTGGTCAGCCCCAGCTGGATCTCCGACCACGCGCCGGTGAACGGGGTGGGCTTGGCCTGCTTGCCCGCTTCCAGCACCGGCGCGTACTGCGCCTTTCCGCTCGCAATGGCGTCGGCGGCCGCCGCGTTGGTCGGCAGCACCCCGAACACCTCGGAGAAGTGCTGCTGCTCGGCCTCGGAGGTGACCAGCTCCACGTACTGCAGGGCCAGGTCCTGCTGGGTGGAGTAGGAGGCGACCACGAGGTTCTGGCCGGACACGATGGTGGTGGCGGGCACGCCGCCTGCGGGCAGTGCGCTCTCACCGGGCGGGACGGTGGGCATCGGAGCGAACGCGTAGGAGTTCGCCACCGGCGACTTCGCGAGCGTCGGGATGACGCTCGCGCTGGTCATGGCGAACATCGCGGACTTCCCGGAGGCGAAGTTGGCCGTCGCGTCGGCCGAGGCCCAGTTGGCAGCGTCCGGGTTCACGATCCGGTCCTCGGTGAGGAACCCGAAGTAGGCGTCGTAGGCCCGGGCGACAGTGGGGTCGTCGATCCGGGCGGTGGTGCCCTGCACCAGCGGGTTGCCGTACTGCTGGGCGAACATCCAGACGTACTTCCAGGGCGAGAAGGGGTCCTTGTAGTCCATCGCGAGGCCGAAGGTGTCGCCGTGGGTCAGCTTCTTCGCGTCCGCCACCAGCTCGTCCCATGTGGACGGTGGCCCGCCGATGCCCGCGGCGGTGAACATCTGGGTGTTGTAGACGAGCACGAACGGCAGCGACGAGAACGGCACGGCGATCTGGTCCGCCTCGTCCGGGCCGGACATCGCCAGCGTGGAGGGCACGAACCGATCCCGGCCCCCGACGGCGTTCCACTGCTCGTCGCCGAGCTTCAGGAACGCCCCGCTGGAGTAGGCGGTGGGAGTGAACGTCGTGCCGATCTCGTAGATGTCGGGGCCCTGGCCCGAGACGACCGACGTCTGGATCTTCTGCTGTTCCTCGGTCGCCGAGCTGTAGGTCTCGAACTCGACGCTCGCGCCGGTCTTCTTCGTGAACTCGTCCTTGACGTGCTGCATCCACTGCTGCTGCTCGTTGGGGTAGGACGCCTGCCGGCTGAGGTAGACCTGCAGCGTCTGCCCGGCGTGGCCCCCGCCGCCCCCGCCGCTCGACCCACCCCCGCAGGCTGCCAGGGACACCGCCACCGTGAGCGCACCCGCCACCGCTACCAACTTGCGAGCGGACATCGTCAGACCTCCTTGTCTGATCGCAGCAGCGGACCAGGCCTCTGCTGGGCCCGAAGATAGGCAGGCCCCATCGCGGGCACAATCCCTTGCAGGAATTTGCAGTGCCGGGCGCGGTGAGGCGCTCCTCATCAGCAGAAATGCCTGGACCGGGCAGAGTCGATTTGCTCGGCGGCACGCAGAACAGGAGTGGCGGGGCCCCGGGGGTCAGGCTGCCCCGACCGGCACCTTCTTGCGTAGCTCGCCCACCGCGTTGGGCGTGAACCCCCGGCCGGCGAGCCAGCCGGTCACCGTCTCGGGGTCCGGGTGGGCCGTGGGCACGACGTTGTAGATGTAGTTCAGGTGCCGGGCCGAGGCCTCCTGCTCCAGCCGCTCGAGAATGAACGCGCCCACTCCCGACCGGCGCCGCTCCGGGTCGACCAGCACGAGGATCTCGGCATCGCCCCAGGTGTCGTCGAGCCGGCCGTAGCCGACCACGCGGTCGCCGTCCTCCACATGCCACCACTCGTCGCCGAGGGAGTCGCCCTCACTCGGGGCGCCGAAGCCGAACAGCTCCGGGGCGAGGCCGCCGAGCACGCGCTCCTTGTCGGCGTCCCAGTGCGCGGGGGTCTCTCGGACCCACCTCACGACTGCACCTCCGCGACGTCCGCAGGCGTGGTGGGAACGGGCGCCTCGGTGGCGGTCGCCAGTGCGCGCAGCCGGTAGCGCTGGATCTTGCCGGTGGCCGTCTTGGGTAGCTCGTCCACCTCGACGACGAGCCGCGGCCGCTTGAACGACGCGAGGCCCCCCCGGCAGAACGCGATCAGCTCGTCCGGGTCGACCCGCACGCCCGGCCGGCCCACGACGTAGGCGACCGGCTTGTCCAACCCGTCCTCGTCCGGCACGCCGACGACCACGGCCTCGGCGAGCGACGGGTGCTCCAACAGCCGCGTTTCCACCTCGGTGGGGCTCACCCAGATCCCGCCGACCTTGAGCACGTCGTCGGTCCGGCCGAGGCACGTGTAGCTGCCGTCCTCGCCGCGCACGTACTGGTCGCCGGTGCGCATCCACTCGCCCTGGAACACCGCCCGGTTGACCTCGGTGCGGCACCAGTACCCGGTGCAGATCGAGTCGCCCGCGATGTAGAGCATCCCGGGCTCGCCGGGCCCCTCGATCACCGTCCCGTCGGTGCGTCGCAGCTCCACCCGATATCCCGGGACGGGGAACCCGGAGCTGCCAGGGACGACCTTGCCCGCCACGTTGGAGATGAAGATGTGCAACGCCTCGGTGGAACCGATGCCGTCGAGGATCTCGAAGCCGTACTGCTCGCGGACGCCGTGGAACATCCGCGCAGGGAGTGCCTCGCCCGCCGAGACGCCGTTGCGGACGGTCGCGAACGCCTCCAGTGGCAGGTCGGCGGCCATCAGCGGACCCCAGAAGCTCGGGCCGCCGAAGAACAGCGTGACGCCGTGCTCGGCCACGCGGTCGGCGTACAGCTTCGGGTTCGGCCGCGACGGCTCCAGGACCGCCGTGGCGCCCACCGACAGCGGGAAGAACAGCGAGTTGCCGATCCCGTAGGCGAAGAACAGCTTGGCCACCGACAGACAGACGTCGTATCGGCTGACGCCGAGCACCTGGGTGCCGTAGGTCTCGCAGATGTACCGGATATCGGAATGCCGGTGCATGGCGCCCTTGGGGGTGCCCGTGGTGCCGGAGGTGTAGAGCCACAGTGCGGGCGACTCGTCCCACGTCGCGTAGGGAGCGGTGACCGCGGTACCCGTGCCCGCGTCGAGCAGATCCTGCCAGGTGAGCGCGGCCGGACCGACGACCTGCGGCGCTGCGTCACCGGTGAGCACCACCTGCCGCAGGTCGGGAGCCCCCGTCGCGGCGGCCGTCACGGCGTCGGCGAACTGGGCGCCGCCGAGCAGCACCCGGGCGCGCGAGTCGACCACGAGCTTGCGCAGCTCACCGCCGGTCAGCATGGTCGAGGACGGCACGGCGACCGCCCCGACGTACATCGCGGCGAGGATGCCGGTGGCGAGCTCGACATCGTCGGCCATGCACATCAACACCCGCTCCTCGGGGCGTACCCCGATCGCGAGGAGCCCGGCGGCGAGCCGGTGGACCTCGTCCGAGAGCTCGGCGTAGGTCGTGACCCCGCCCGGATGGATGAGCGCGACGCGGTCCCCGTCGCCCGCGGCGACGCGGCGTTCGGTGAGGTACTCCGCGGCGTTGAAGAGGTCGGTCATGAAGGTGGCTCCCATGCCGGTTCGGGTGGGCAAACTCTACAGCTTGATCACTCTCCGCTAAAGATCAGTAGAAGATTTGCCCGGGGTTTGCGTTACTCCGATCGGCCCTATCCGTCGCGCTTCCGGCCTTCCCAAGCCCTGTGCAGGCTGCTACCAATGCCAAGAGCGGTGAACCCGAGACGATGAGGTAACGGGCGTCCCGGGGCCACGCCGGAGCCACTCGAATCATGATCAGCCAATGAGGGCTGATGTCTGGAGGGTCCATGAAGACGAAGGCCGCGGTGCTGCGCGGGGTAGGTCAGCCGTTCGAGATCGAGGAGCTGACCCTCGACCCGCCCAAGGCGGGAGAGGTGTTGATCAGGTACGTCGCCGCGGGACTCTGTCACTCCGACGAGCACCTCCGCCACGGCGACATCGTGCCGCGCTTCCCGATCGTCGGCGGCCACGAAGGTGCCGGGATCATCGAGGAGGTGGGGGCCGGTGTCACCCGGCTCAAGCCGGGCGACCACGTCATCTGCTCGTTCCTGCCGGTCTGCGGCCACTGCCGATTCTGTGCCGCCGGGATGACCAACATCTGCGACATGGGCGCCACCATCCTCGACGGGATGTTGCCCGACGGCACCTACCGCTTCCATTCCGACCGCGGCGAGGACATCGGCGGGATGTGCATGATCGGCACGTTCTCCGAGCGCGCCACGATCTCCGAGAACTCCGCTGTCAAGGTCGCCGACGACGTGCCGCTCGACAATGCCGTGCTGATCGGCTGCGGTGTGCCGACGGGCTTCGGGTCGGCGGTGCACGCCGCTGCGACCGAACCGGGCGACACCATCGCGATCTACGGCATCGGCGGGATCGGCATCAACGCCGTGCAGGGTGCAGCGTTGGCCGGCGCGGCCAACGTCGTGGCCATCGACCCGCTGGCGAACAAGCGCGAGATGGCCGAGCGGATGGGGGCCACGCACTCCTGCCCCACCGCGGAGGAGGCGCACGCGGTGATCCAGGAGATCACCAACGGGGTGGGCGCCGACAAGGCGATCATCACCGTCGGCGTGGTCGACACCGCGGTCACCACCAACGCCTTCCACGCCATCCGCAAGGGCGGCACCGTGGTCATCACCGGCCTGGCCGACCCCACCAAGAACACCATCGAGATCCCCGGCGCGCTGCTCACCCTGTTCGAGAAGCGCATCCAGGGCTCGCTGTTCGGCTCGGGCGACCCGTTCAAGGACATCCCGCGGCTG
>DASRSC010000197.1:0-9421 GCA_035695525.1 Pseudonocardia sp.
ATCTTGCCAAATCCGGAGCAGTATGAGCGCGAACCGCGCGTTCGGCTTCAGAAGTCGCTGTTGACCATGCTTGCGGCGGCGTAGGTGAGGTACTGCCACAGCTGCGCGCGGTGCTCGTCGTCCAGCCCGGCCTCGTCGACGGCGACCCGCATGCAGCGCAGCCACGCGTCGCGCTCGATCGGCCCGACCTTGAACGGCGCGTGCCGCATCCGCAGCCGCGGGTGCCCGCGCTGGTCGGAGTAGGTGTGCGGGCCGCCCCAGTACTGCTCGAGGAACATTCGCAGCCGGACCTCGGCCGGACCGAGATCCTCCTCGGGGTAGATCGGGCGGAGCACCTCGTCCTCGCTGACCTGCTCGTAGAAGCGAGACACGATCTTGTCGAAGACCGGTGCGCCGCCGACCTCGGCGTAGAAGTTCTGGGGATCGGTCACAGGTCCATCATCCTCCGCCCCGGCGGGTGCGGTTTCAGGGCACCGACGGACGGGCCAGGGGTGGGGGTACCACACCGGGGCGCGGGACACCGGCGTGGTCGAGAGCGTTGGTGATCGCCGCGTTCAGGGCGCGCTGCACAGCGAACTGCTGGCCCGGCTTGACCTTCACCGTCATCCGCAGCGTCACGCCCTCCGGTCCGACCCGTTCGACGCCCAGCACCTCCGGCGTCTCCAGCACGGACTCGACCACGTCCGTCGCGGCCACCCGCTCCGTGGCAGTCTCGGCCACGAGCTCGATGGCCTGGGCGATGTCGGCGCTGTGCGCGAGCGGTACGTCCACGACGGCGACGGCATAGCCCTGGCTCTTGTTCCCGACGCGGAGGATCTCGCCGTTGCGCACGTACCAGACGGTGCCGTTGACGTCGCGGACGGTGGTGATGCGCAACCCCACCGACTCGACCACGCCGCTGGCCTCGCCGAGGTCGACGATGTCACCGACGCCGTACTGGTCCTCCAGCAGCATGAACACGCCGGAGAGGAAGTCGCGGACGAGGTTCTGCGCGCCGAAGCCGACCGCGACCCCGACGATGCCGGCCGACGCGAGGATCGGGCCCAGCGCCACCCCGAACTCCCCCAGCACCATGATCGACCCGATCAGCAGCACCACCGCGGAGCTCAGCGAGCGCAGCACCGACCCGATCGTGCGGGCCCGCTGCGCCCGCCGCTGTGACACCGGGCCGGCGCTGCCGTTCGTGCCCAACCGTGGCTTGCGGCCGACGATCTGGGTGATCCGGGAGTTGGTTGCGCCGTCGACGACCCGGGTGATGGCGCGGTGGATCAGGAACCGACCGGCACACGCCAGCGCGACGATCAGCGCGATGTGCAGTGTCCCGGTGAGGATCGCGTCCCCCGAGCGGGACAGAAAGTCGTTGTTCGTCCACTGGTAGAGCGCCGCGCACAAGGAGCCGGCGTCATCGGCGCAAGCCGGGCGCACGGGAAGCAGGGACTCGGCGACGTTGCCGGGAATGGTCGCGATCGTGGTCACGGGAGCTCCAGTCCGGTCTGCGCAGCCAGGAAGGCCAGCTGGTCGGTCGCGAGCGTCACGGTGCGCGAGACCGACCGGGCCCCATGGCCGACGTCGGTCTCGCGGCGGATCAGGACGGGCCGGGTGAGCGGGTCGCCGGTGGTGGCGTGCTGGAGGGCGGCGCACATCTTGCGGGCGTGCAGGGGGTCGACCCTGGTGTCGGACTCGAACACCGTGAACAGCACGGCCGGGTACGCGACGCCCGGGTTCACATGATGGTAGGGCGAGTAGGACAGCAGCCAGCCCAGCTCCTGCGGGTCGGCGGCCGTGCCGTACTCGTCGTTCCAGGTGCGGCCGAGGGAGAACTCCTCGTAGCGCACCATGTCCAGCAGCGGGGCGGAGCAGACCACGGCCCGGTAGAGCTTGGGACGCTGGGTAAGCGCGGCCCCGACGAGCAGGCCCCCGTTCGAGCCTCCCATGATCGCGAGCGATTCGGCCGTGGTGTCGCCCGCGTCGATCAGCGCGGCAGCGGCGGCATGTAGGTCCTCGAACACATTCTGCTTGTTCGCGCGGTTGCCGGCGAGGTGCCAGTCCTCGCCCTCCTCACCGCCCCCGCGCAACGAGACCAGCGCGTACAGCCCGCCGGCCGCCACCCACGCCAGTGCCTGCGCGGTGTAGGCGGGCTCGCGGCTGATTCCGAACCCGCCGTAGCCCGTGACCAGCGCCGGTCGGGTGCGGGTGCGCCCCTCCGGAGCGATCACGAACATCCGCACGGTCGTGCCGTCGACTGACGTGAACATCCGGTGCTCGGTGCGCACTGCGGGCACGGTGACCGCGCCGGGGGCGGCGGTCTCGAGGACGCTCTCGCCGGTGGCGAGGTCGAAGCGGTGCACCTGCGGCGGGGTGACCAGGTCGGTCCAGCCGAACCAGACGCGACCCGCCTGCTCCGGCGTGTCGCGGTCGGCGACGGAGAGCCCGGTGAGCGATCCCGTGCCGGGCAGCGGCACGGTGCCGATGGGTGCCCCGTCGGCGGAGTGCAGTGCCAGCTCGGCCACGGCGTGCCGGGCCCTGGCGAGCACCAGCACGGTGTCGCCCCCGGGCGCGGACGGTTCCAGCCTTCGCACCGCCTGCAGTACGGACCCCGGGTCCTCGGCCACCAGCTCATGCCAGTGCTCCCGGCCGGGGGTGCGCGGGTCGGCGACCGCCAGCCGCCACCGCGGCGCGCCGTCGGTCGTGTGCAGGTAGAGCAGCCCATCGCGGTCGACCCATGCGTGGCACTGCACGTCGTCGTCCTGGGTGAGTATCGGCGTCAGGGGCGGGGTCTTCTCCCCGAGCTCCGCGATCCAGACGCTGTCGCGGCGCGCCGTGCCGACGTTGCCCGTGACCACCAGCCATGTGCCGTCCCGGGAGATGCGCACGCCGTAGTAGGTGTGCTCGTCGTAGAGCCCCGGAGCGTCGACGAGCTCGTCCGACTCCGCGGGCGTGCCCACGCGATGGCGCCACACGCGCCGATGGAAGGCCTGCTCCCCGTCGGGTGCCTCGTCCTCGTCCACCATCCGGACGTAGACGAACTCGCTCCCGCCGGGCAGCCACGCCACGTCCGAGTAGCGGCAGCGGTCGATCGGCGGCTCGATGTCCTCGCCGGTGTTGACGTCGAGCACGTGCAGGATCGACTGCTCGTCGCCGCCGCTGGAGAGCTGGTAGGCCAGCTGCCGGCCCTCGAGGTCGGGCACCCAGCCGTCGAGGGTGGTGAGGCCGGAGGGGTCGAGTGCGGTCGGGTCGAGCAGCACCCGCTCGGTGCCGTGCGCCTCGCGAACGTGGAGCACCGCGTGTTCCTGGCCGGGTTCGCGCCGGGTGAAGAACGATCGGCCGGCGCGCCACAACGGGGCCGACACCGAGCCGGCGGAGAGGAGCTCGGTCAGGGTCGCGGCGAGTCGGTCGCGGCCGGGGAGAGTGTCGAGATGCCGGCGGGCCAGCATGTCCTGCGCCGTCGACCAGGTCTGCGTGCGGGAGTCCTCGGGGTCTTCCAGCCAGCGGTACGGGTCGGCGATGCGGTGACCGTGCAGGTCCTCGACGAGATCCAGCCGCTCTGCGTCGGGGTAGGGGCGGGGAGGGTCCACGCGAATCGAGGTTACGTGCACCGGGATCAGTGGCTCCCGCCCCCTCCGCGACCCGGAGCGTCATCGGCGATCGCCGTCAGGCGCACCTCGGCGGGTCGGTCGTGCGCGGCTCGGAGCGATCGCGGGGGACTCCTCGCGGCCGGTCGCGATTCAGCCCACCCGACGGTCCGCGATGTGCTCGGGGATCGGGGCGTCCGGCGGGAGCGTGCGGCACGACTCAGGCAGGCCGAAGACCGTATGGACCGGCAGGACGCCGGCCCACCGGCCGCCCGCCTCGATGTCGGCATCGTCGTCGCCCGGAGGCCCGGTGCGCACCTTGACGCTGGCCTCGTCGAGGCCGATCGCGAACACCGCCGTGGCGGCGAGCTCGCGGGGGTTCGGCTGCCGCGCGTGCTCCCACGACCCGGGGGAGAGGTGCTCGACGATGGCGCGCAGCGCGTCGAGCCGCTCCGCCGGGTCGGTGACGGCCCGCGCGGTGCCGTGCACGACCGCACTGCGGTAGTTCATCGAGTGGTGGAAGAGCGAGCGGGCGTAGACGATTCCGTCGATGTGGGTCACCGTCAGGCAGACCGGGAAGCCGTCGGCCACCCGCAGGTAGCCGGCGCCGGTCGAGCCGTGCACGTAGACCGTGTCGCCGATTCGTCCGTAGCCCGTGGGTAGCACCACCGGGACGCCGTCACGGACGAGGCCGAGATGGCACACCAGCCCGGCGTCGAGCACCGCGTGCAGGTCGGCGCGATCGGTGCGGGCCCGATCACGGAGGCGGGTGACGGTGCTGCGGCGGGTGGAGGAGAGGCTCACGGTGTCATCGTCGCCCGGACAGTGGCATCGTGGTAGGGCCAATCCTGTCCGAGTTCGGAAGGCCACTCGTGGAGCTGCCGCCATTGCTGCTCGACCGGAACGGCGAGCGCCCGCTCGCGGTGCAGCTCGCCGACGCGCTGCGTGCCGTCACCGCGGGGGGCACCCTGCGCGCCGGGGAGCGGCTGCCGTCCACGCGCGAGCTGGCTGCCACCCTCGGCGTGAGCCGCACGGTCACCGCGGCCGCTTACGACCAGCTGCTCGCCGAGGGCTGGGCGGTGGGACGGCGCGGAGCGGGCACGTTCGTCGTCGGGGCTCCTGCCGGACCACCCGCCGCCCGCTGGCCCTCGGCGCCACCGGAAGCCGACCGGGACGGCGAGCACGGGGCGATCTCCCTACGGGCCGGCACCCCGTGCCTGGAGGTGCTCGACCGCGCTGCCTGGCGCCGCGCCTGGCGCGCGGCAGCCGACCCACCGCCGGACGCGGCACCGGATCCGGTCGGGCTGCCGGCGTTCCGGGCCGCAGTGGTCGAGCACCTGCTGCGCCACCGTGGGCTGCCGGTCGACCAGGCCCAGGTGCTCGCCACCGGGGGCAGCACCGCCGCCGTCGCCGAGCTGGCACGAACCCTGCCCGCCGGAGCGCGGGTGGCCGTCGAGGAGCCGGGGTACCAGCGGGGTGTCGCCGCGCTGCAGACCGCCGGGCTCACCGTCGCCCGGGTGCCGGTGGACGGGGCAGGGCTCGTGGTCGACGCCCTCCCGCCCGGGCTCGCGGCCGTTTACTGCACGCCGGCACACCAGTACCCGCTCGGGGCGCGGCTGTCCGCAGCACGCCGGATGGCACTGGTGGAGCGAGCGCGCGCCGAGGGCTTCCTCGTGATCGAGGACGACTACGACGGTGAGCTGCGCTACGACGTGGCTCCGCTGCCACTGCTCGCCGCGCTCGGACCGGACGTGGTGGCGCACCTCGGGACAGTCAGCAAGCTGCTCACCCCGACTCTCGGTGCGGGCTGGCTGGTGGTGCCCCCCGCTGTGCGCGCCGCCATCCTCGACCAGCGGTACCGCACCGGTGCCCGGCCCGCTCCCGCCGGGCAGCGGGTGTTCGTGGCGCTGGCCGCGCACGGCGACCTGGCCCGGCATCTGCGGCGGCTGCGCCGGGAGCTGGCCGAGCGACGCGTCGCCGTCGCCGTGGCGGTACGGGCGGCCGGTCACATCCTCGAGGGCGACGCGGCAGGTGCCCACGTCCTCGTCCCACTCCCGGGCCTAGGCGCGGAGCAGTCCGTCGTCGCCGCAGCCGCGGCCGGCGGCGTCACCCTCGACGGGCTGGCGCGCCACCACGCGGGCGATCCGGACCGGGCGGGCATCGTCCTCGGTTACGCGGAGCCGCGGCGGGCCGAGCTCGAGCGCGGTCTCGCGGTGGTCACGGACGTGCTGGCGCGTTGTACGCCCGCGGTTACGGCGACAGCGTCGCCCGTCGATCTGCCGGGTAGGCCGTCGCGCCGGGATCGCTGAACAGGGACGGGACGACTGCGGGCTGGGCTGCAGGACTGCCCAGGCGCAGGTCGACCCGCGCCTGCTCACCCACGGGCAGCTGCACCGGGAACGTGGCCTGGGCGGTGGCCACCACGGTGTAGTGGCCCGGCTCCAGGCCGGTGATTGCGTACGTTCCGTCCGCCCCGGTCGTGGTGACGGCCAGGGCGTCTCCGTCGGCGTTGATGACGGCCACCGTCGCGGACGGCAGCGGCGCACCGTCGGTGCCGGTCACCCTGCCGGTGAGGCCGGCGACCGTCGACTGCAGCAGTACTTCGACGACGGCGGGCGCGTCCGGGACGACCCGGACCGCGGCCGCACCGGGCACATGCCCCGGAAGGCTCGCCGTCACCGTGGTCCGGCCCGCGGGGACCCCGGGCAGCACGAACGCGCCGTCGGGGCCGGTGCGGGTGCTACCGACCACCCGGCCCGCCGAGTCCGTCGCGAGCACCATGGCACGGGCGAGCGGCGCCCCGCTACTGGCCGCGCGGACGGCTCCAGTCACCGTGCCGTCACCGCTGAGCGCAAAGTGGTGCACCACGCCCGAGCCGTTGAGGACGATCGCCGTCACGTCCGGCCGGAAGCCGGGTGACGTGGCGATGGCCATGTACGTTCCCGGTGGCATCCCGCGCAGGGCGTAACGGCCGTCCTGGTCCACGCCCGAGCGCGCGACCTGCCGTCCGTAAGCGTCCGTCACGGTCACGACCCCGTCGGGGACCGCGCTGCCGCCCGATGTACGGACCTGGCCGATGATCTCGCCTGCGGACGCGGTCAGGACTCGGGAGACCGGCCCGCTCGGGCCGGGTTCCGGCTCGCGCTCAGCCGCAATGCTCGCGACGAACTCGGTCGGGCCGAACCCCGACTCGCCCCCGACCGCGGCGAGCTCGGCGCCCACCGACGCCGCCGGATCCGTCGAGCGGCGCCCTCCGATGAACCAGGAGGCGACCGCGGCAAGGACGGTGGCACAGATGGCGAACCAGAAGGCCACCGTGAGGCCGTTGGCGAACGGCCCGGAGATGAGCTCAGGGAAGAAGCTCCGCCCGGTCAGGAAGGACGCCTGGTCGGGCGGCAACGTGTCCAGCACCCCGCCGAGGAGCTGCTGCACGGGGTTGTAGCCGAGGAAGGCGGCGAACAGCACGGCCACGGGCGGCAGCGCGGCGATGCGGCTCGCGTCGGCCGCTGGAACGCCGTGTTCCAGCAGCCCCTGCTGCAGGACAGTCGGGAGGTGCTCGGACAGCCCCGCGATCATGAGGCCGAAGAACAGGCCGATGGAGAGCACCATTGCCGAGTTCTGGAAGGTCGCGGTCATCCCGGCACCGGCGCCACGCGCTCCAGCGGGCAGGCTGTTCATCACGTCGGCCCGGTTGGGCGACGTGAACAGACCCATGCCCACCCCGTTGACCAGCAGGACGGCGGCGAAGCCGAGGTAGGGGAAGTCTATCGGCAGGATCAACAGCAGCACGAAGCTCAGGGCAGAGACGAGCATGCCGGCGGTGGCCAGCCCGCGCCCGCCTATGCGGTCGGACAGCACGCCCGACACCGGAGCCGCGATGAGGAAGCCGACCGTCAGGGGCAGCATGTAGATGCCTGCCCACAGTGGTGTCTGCTCGAAGCTGTAGCCGTGCAGGGGCAACCAGATGCCCTGCAGCCAGATGATGAGGACGAACTGCAGGCCACCCCGGCCCAGCGACGCCAAGAGGTTCGCGCTGTTGCCGAGGGTGAAGCGGCGGATCTTGAACAGTGACAGCGTGAAGAGCGGGCTCGCCACCTTGGTCTCGATGATCCCGAACAGCACCAGCACGACGATCCCGGCGATGATGCAGGTGAGCACGAACGGGCTCGTCCAGCCCATGACGTGGTCGCCGTAGGGCTGGATGCCGTAGGTGATGCCCACCAGCACCGCGACCAGGCCGACCGCGAACGTGATGTTGCCCCACCAGTCCATCTTCGCCGGCGTGCGGACGCTGGTGTCGTGCAGTTTGAAGTAGGCCCAGAACGTCCCGAAGACCCCGAACGGCACGGACACGAGGAACACGAGGTGCCAGTTCACCGGCGCGAGCACGCCGCCGAGGACGAGGCCGATGAACGAGCCCGCGATCGCCGCGACGCCGTTGATGCCGAGCGCGAGGCCGCGCTGGTGTACGGGGAAGGCGTCGGTGAGGATCGCGCTGGAGTTCGCGAACAGGAACGCGCCGCCGATGCCCTGGATGATGCGCCACCCGATGAGCCACAGCGCCCCCGCGCTGCCGCTCTGCCACGTGATGGCGAGAAACACGGACGCAACGGTGAAGATCGCGAACCCGATGTTGTACATCCGCACGCGGCCGTACATGTCGCCGAGGCGGCCGAACCCGACGACCAGCACCGCCGTGACGACCAGGAAGCCCATGATCATCCACAGCAGGTAGCTGGTGTTGCCCGACGCCAGCGGGTCGAGGCCGATGCCGCGGAAGATGTCGGGCAGCGCGATCAGCACGATCGAGGAGTTGATCGTCGCCATGAGCAACCCGAGGGTCGTGTTGGACATGGCGATCCACTTGTAGCCGGGTCCCGGCTCTGCGCGCGTCGGCCCTCCCGCCGCCGGTCCGCGCTCCTGAACTGCCGCCACGTCCACCACTCCCGCCGAGGAGAAAAAAGCAATTAGTTGTCCCATGCTAAACACATGGGGCGGCGGGGATGTTCCGGCCCGGGTAACGCCTGCGTCAAGCCTGGTGCGGGTAGCCCGTCGTGGTCGACGGCACGAACGTCTCCTTGATCGTGCGAGGACTCACCCAGCGCAGCAGGTTGTAGATCGAACCCGCCTTGTCGTTGGTGCCCGACGCGCGGCCGCCGCCGAAGGGCTGCTGGCCGACGACGGCGCCGGTCGGCTTGTCGTTGACGTAGAAGTTGCCCGCGGCGAACCGGAGCGCCTCCGTCGCGCGCGCGACCGCGGCACGGTCCCTGGCAATCACCGCACCGGTCAGGCCGTACGGCGCCCCGCGGTCGACGTGCTCCAGGACCTGCTCGAAGTCGCCGTCGTCGTACACGTGCACGGCGAGCAGCGGTCCGAAGTACTCGGTGCGGAACACGTCGTGGTTGTGGTCCGAGCCGACGATCACCGTCGGCCGGACGAAGTAGCCGGTGGAGTCGTCGGCGGTGCCACCGGCGATGACCTCCAGCGCGGGATCCGAGCGCGCCGCCTGTTGCGCCGCGGTCACCTTGTCGAACGCCCGGCGGTCGATCACGGCGCCGAGAAAGTTGCGGAAGTCGGTGACGTCGCCCATCGGGAGCGCCTCCACCTCGTCGACGAGGTCGTCGCGCAGCCGGGTCCAGACCGACCGCGGGACGAACGCGCGGGAGGCGGCCGAGCACTTCTGGCCCTGGTACTCGAACGCCCCGCGGATGAGGGCGGTGCGCAGCACGTCGACGTCGGCCGAGGGGTGGGCGACGACGAAGTCCTTGCCGCCGGTCTCGCCGACCAGGCGGGGGTAGGTGGCGTAGGAGCCGATGTTCCGCCCGACCTGCCGCCACAGGTGCTGGAAC
>DASRSC010000198.1:0-28715 GCA_035695525.1 Pseudonocardia sp.
CCGACGCTGCTCGGGCATCTGGAGTCGGTGCCCGTCGCCGGCCCGGAGGTCGCCGCGCCCTTCCGCATGCCGGTGCAGTACGTGATCCGTCCCCGCACCGACCAATTGCACGACTACCGCGGCTACGCGGGACAGGTCGCCGCCGGCACGGTGCGGCCGGGCGACGAGGTGGTCGTGCTGCCCGGCGGTGCCCGCACCACGGTTGCGTGCGTCGACACGGCGGACGGGCCGCTCCACGCCGCCGGCGCCGGGCGCAGCATCACGGTCCTGCTGGCCGACGACATCGACATCGCCCGGGGTGACGTCATCGCCTCGGCAGCGGCGCCACCGCGCCTCACGAGCGAGCTGGACGCCACGCTGTGCTGGCTCGCCGACAAGCCGCTGCGGCCGGGGGCCCGGCTGCTGCTCAAGCACGGCGCCCGCACCACGCCGGTGATCGTCGGTGCGCTCGGCGACCGCCTCGACACCGAGACCATCTCCTACGTGGACGCAGCCGAGCAGCTGAACATCAACGACATCGCGCGCGTCTCGCTGCACACGGCCGACCAGCTCCCGGTGGACGACTACGCCGACATCCGCGCCACCGGCAGCTTCCTGCTCATCGACCCGCCCACCGGCAACACGCTCGCGGCGGGCCTGGTCGGCAGCCCGCTTGCGCTGGCCCCCTAGCCATGGTGCCGCTCCAGCCCGCCGGCTCCCTCCTGTCGCGTCCCCCCGCGCGCAGGCCAGGGCCGGGCCGGACCGGCGCCCGGGTCGACGCGGCGGCGCCCGTGCTGGTCGCCGTCGCACACGGCAGCCGCGACCCGCGGTCGGCGGCCACGGTCGCGGCGCTCGCCGACGAGGTGCGCCGGCAGCACCCCGAGCTCGACGTGCGTGTGAGCTTCCTCGACCTGTCCGCACCCCGGCTACCGGACGTGCTCGCTGCGGTGGCCGCCGAGGGGCACCGGCGCGCGGTGGTCGTCCCGCTGCTGCTCGGGCACGCCTTTCACGCCAGGGTCGACGTGCCCGGTGAGGTGAGCCGCGCAGTGCGGCGGCATCCGCAGCTCGACATCGCGACGGCCGACGTGCTCGGTGGCAGCTCTCTGCTGGAGGCGGCCGCGCTGGAGCGTCTCGCCGCCGTCGCCGGCCCGCTCGACGACCCCGGGCTCGGCGTCGTGCTCGCCGCCATCGGTTCCTCGCACGCACCCGCGAACGCGGCCGTCGCGCAGGTGGTCAGTGGCTGGTCCCGGCGTTTCGGCTGGGCGGGTGGCACGGCGGCGTTCGCCACGACGACCGAGCCGACCGTGCCGCAGGCGATCGCCGCGCTACGGGAACAGGGGGCACAGCGGGTGGCGGTGGCGCAGTGGATCCTCGCCCCTGGCCTGCTCCCGGACGCGATCGCGCGGGCGGCGCGCGCCGCGGGCCCGGACGTGCTGCTCGCCGGCCCACTCGCGGCCCATCCGGCGGTAGCGGCCCTGATAGCCGCCAGGTACACGGCTGCCCCCGGCACCGCCGCCACCTCCCGTGCCGCAGGCTGACTCCGACCCGTGCGCGACATGGACACATCTCGCTGTTCGGCAGCCGCCTCGGTCCGCGTCAGGTGGCCATGTCGCGCCTCCGTCCGCCTGTTCCGGTGTACGGACATTTCGTCGCGTTCCCGGCACGCGGACGCCTGGTTGTCCTTGTCCACCCGCGCGACGCACGATGGTGCCGTGACCTCGACGCAGCTGTGCCCGCCGGGCCCCGCCGCGTCGCCGCGCGGGGACCTCGCCTCGATGTCGGGCTTCCTGGTCACGGATCTCGAGAGGTTCTGGCCGTCCCGCCGCGGCCACGCCTTCGACGAGTTCTGTCGCTGACCTCTCGCACCGCCCGCTGATCCGCTGCCGCGCTGTCGCGCGCCCATCAGCACGCGTGCCGCAGCCCGCCCGGCCATCCGCTCCCCGGGCACGCCCCATCCAGAACAGGACTTCATCCGATGCCCCGGCTCCGCGCCCCCGCCCTGATCCCCGTCGTGATCGCCGTGATCGCCCTGCTGGCCGCCACCGCGTGCTCGAGGGCCCAGCCCTCGGGCTCAGAGACGGCAGCGCCCGTCGCCGGGGGGACGGCGCCGGAGGTGCGGCTCGGATACTTCCCCAACGTCACGCACGCACCGGCGATCATCGGCGTCGAGCAGGGCCTGTTCACCGCCGAACTGGGCAGCACCAAACTGACCCCGCAGACCTTCAACGCCGGCGGTGACGCGGTCAACGCGCTGCTCGGGGGATCGCTCGACGTCACCTACATCGGCTCCGGCCCGGCGATCAACGCCTTCGCGAAGTCCGACGGTGCCGTCCGGGTCATCGCCGGTGCCACCGAGGGCGGCGCGCAGCTCGTCGTGAAGCCCGACATCACCGATCCGCAGCAGCTCAAGGGCAAGACGATTGCCACCCCGCAGCTGGGCAACACGCAGGACATCGCGCTCAAGGTGTGGCTGAAGAAGAACGGGCTGACCGCGGGTGACGGCCCCGAGGACGTCAAGATCGCCAACCTGGACAACCCGCGCACGCTCGACGCGTTCCGCCAGGGCAGCGTCGACGGCGGCTGGCTGCCCGAGCCGTGGAGCTCGCGACTCGTCCTCGACGCCGGCGCGAAGGTGCTCCTTGACGAGCGCAGCCTGTGGCCGGAGGGGCACTTCCCGACCACCGTGCTTCTCGTTCGCGCCGAGTTCCTGCAGAAGTACCCGGAGACGGTCCGCGCGCTGCTGCGGGCGCACCTGAAGGCGATCGACCTGGCGCAGAGCAACCCGGCGCAGGCCAAGACGATCGTCAACCAGGGCCTGCAGAAGCTCACCGGCAGTGCGCTCGCCGGGCCGGTGATCGACCGCGCCTTCCAGAACATCACGCTCGACCCCGATCCGCTCGCCTCGACGTTCCCGCATCTCGCGCAGGACAGCGCAACCGCCGGGATCACCCAGAAGCCGACGGACCTGGCGGGGTTCCTCGACGTCGCGCCGCTCAATGCCGAACTGCAGGCCGTCGGAAAGCCCCCCGTGGACGCCGCAGGACTCGACAAGCCCGGAGGCAGCTGATGACCGCCACTCTCGACCGTCACCTCGGTACCCAGCACCGCGGCGCTGTCGACCTGCAGGGCGTCGGAAAGGTCTTCGGTCGCGGAGCCGATGCGGTCACCGCGCTGACGGACGTCGACCTCCGGGTCCAGCCGGGTGAGTTCGTCGTGCTGCTGGGCGCGTCGGGCTGCGGCAAGACGACGCTGCTCAACCTCGTCGCCGGGCTGGACCGGCCCACCTCCGGCAGCGTGACGGTCGACAGCGGCAGGCCCGCCGTCATGTTCCAGGAGCCCGCCCTGCTCCCGTGGCTCGACGCAGGCCGCAACGTCGAGCTCCCGCTGCGGCTGTCCGGGGTCGGCCGCGCCGCCCGCCGGGAGCGCGCGGCGCAGCTGCTGGACCTCGTCCGCCTGAGCGGGCAGGCGCGCAAGCGGCCCCACGAGCTGTCCGGCGGCATGCGCCAGCGTGTCGCGCTGGCCCGCGCGCTCGCCGCCACGACGACGAACGGGTCGACGAGCTCGCCCGCGAACGGGACGAGCACCGACGGCGGTCTCCTCCTGATGGACGAGCCGTTCGCCGCGCTGGACGCCATCACCCGCGACTTCCTGCAGGGCGAGCTGCAGCGGATCTGGCAGGCCACCCGTGCGGCCGTGCTGTTCGTGACCCACGACGTCCGCGAGGCCGTCCGGCTCGGGCAGCGGGTCGTGCTGCTCTCGTCGCGGCCGGGCACCGTCGTGCGCGAATGGGACCTCGGCGCCGCGGGGGTGGATCGCGAGGAGCTCACCGAGGAGATCACCGGGAGGCTCCGGGAGGTGATCTCGACGCATGCCCGCACCTGAGGTCGTCTCCGAGACCGAGCGCACCGACACAGCCGCGGTCGGCGCCGGGCTGGACGCGCTCGACTCGCCCACCGAAGCCCGCAAGCCGGTGCTGCGCCGGGTGCTGGCCACCGGGTTGCCGCCGCTGATCGCGCTCGTCCTCTTCCTCGGCGCGTGGCAGGCCGTGTGGGCCTCGGCGATGTACCCGGAGTACCAGCTTCCCGCGCCGTTGACGGTCTGGCAGGAGTTCGCCGGCACCGTCGCCGACGGCCGGATCTGGCAGATCCTGTGGATCTCGCTCCACCGCGCGGTCCTCGGGTTCCTCGCCTCCGTGGTGATCGCCACCCCGCTCGGGCTCCTCATCGCGAAGGTCCCCGTCGTGCGGGCCGCGATCGGCCCCTTGCTGGCCGGCATGCAGAGCCTGCCGTCGGTCGCCTGGGTGCCCGCGGCTGTGCTGTGGTTCGGCCTGACCGACACCACGATCTACTTCGTAGTGCTGCTCGGTGCCATACCCTCGATAGCCAACGGGCTCGTCGCCGGCATCGACCAGGTACCACCGATCCTGCCGCGCGTCGGGCAGGTGATGGGCGCCGGACGGATCGACTCGGCGCGCCTGATCCTGCTGCCCGCCGCGCTGCCGGGCTACATCGCAGGCTGCAAGCAGGGGTGGGCGTTCTCCTGGCGCTCCCTGATGGCGGCGGAGATCATCGCGACCTCCCCCCAACTGGGCATCGGGCTGGGCGCGTACCTCAAGGAGGGCAGCGACTTCAACAGCATGCCCGGGGTCATCGCCGCCATCCTCCTGATCCTGCTGGTCGGCGTCGGCATCGAGCTACTGGCGTTCCGGCCGCTGGAGCGCCGCGTCCTGCGGGCCCGCGGCCTGGCCGCGGCGACCTGATGCCCGCGCTCGCGCTGTCCCGTCGCCGGCATGTCGACTACTGCCGCGTCCTCAGCACGAGCTGTCCCGCCTGATCGGCTCCCGCCCCGGTGGCGCGTGCACGTGGTGCGCCGGGGCCTCGATCGGACGACAGGACGAGAACCATGAGCACAACGCAACCCCGCGACGACCCGACGGTCGGCGGTGCCCGCCGCACCGCCCTCAACGAGGACTGGGCCGCGACGATCGTCGGCCTCCTGCTCCTCGCGCTCGTGCTCGTGCTCGCAGGCGTGGTGCCCGGCTGGCTGGTGCCCTGATGAGCAGCGCTCGCGGCCGCCGCCTGCGCAACAACACCAGCATGCGGCGGCTCGCCGCGCTGCCGTCCGTCCGCTGGCAGTGACGGTATGACGGCGAGGCCGAGGCGACGAAGCCCTGCTTCCCCGTCCACTCGCGGAGCCGAAGACGCGCTCGGGAGCCGGGTCCCGCCGAGGGCTGGTACGGCTATGCGGCGGAGGCGGCCGCTGTGCTCGCGGGGAGGCTGCGCAGCACCGCGCGGGCCAGGGCGTCGTTGTAGCGCAGGCTCTGCGAGTTCATCCCCGGTCGGGTGAAGGCGCCCGCCACCTTCACCGTGGTGTGCGGGCCCACCGCGAAGCGGCGCGGATGGGCCGACCCGGAGGCGTCGATCAGCGCGCCGTCGGCCGGGCGCACCCTGACCAGCCCGGTGTTGCGCAGGACGGTGCCGTCGTCGTCGACGAGCACGTCCTCGCAGGCGTCCCCGTCGCGCATCAGGCCCGCAAGCAGTGGATCCACGGTGCGCGCGGCGCTCGGCTCCGGCAGCCTGGCGTCGACGAGCACGCTCGCGGTGACGGGCGGTGCGCCTTGGAGCGTCGCGCTGCCCGCGCTGAACGCGCCGTCTTCGACGTCCACCCACATCCCGGCCCCGAGGAACTCGACGAACCCCGCCTGGGACAACGCAAGCAGCTCACGCACTCGGAACCCGGGCGGGCCGCTGGCGACGGAGTTGAAGAAGCCCTGCCACCAGCTCATGTCGAACGCGCGCGACCGAGCCGACAGCACTCCGGACCCGCGCAGCCGGGTGATCTCCCCGTATACCGAGAGCATCGCGACAAACGCACCCAGATGCGGCGTGTGGGCCGGGTCGAGGTGCTGACGCAGATCCTCGGCGATGCGCTCACGCACCAGTGGCTGCAGCGCGGCGAGGTCAGGCGCGCGCAGGCCGTCGAGCGGGCGGTCGAGTGCCGCGAAGTCGATCCGGTCGACGGCGTCGGGCACGGCGGCGGTGAGCAACTCGTCCATCGCCGGCGTACCCCAGTCCAGCTCGGCGTACCGGGAGGCGAAGTCGTCCCAGGTCAGCCGAACCCGCTGCGGGTGGCCGAGGAACAGCTCGTGGTACCAACCCCAGGCGATCTCCTTGGCCATCAGTGGCCACACCTGTGCGCGCAGGTGGACGGGCTCGGCGGAGGCGATCAACGGATCGACCGCGGCGGGTCCGAAGAACCGCGGCAGCGGCGGACGCCCGGCGCGCAGGGGGTAGTGGGTCTTGGAGTGGTAGGGCGCCCCGCGCGGCGAGCCGACGACCAGGTGCGGCTCGGCGCCTGATGGGACATAGCGCAGGGCGTCGTCGTCCGGCCCCGCAGGCTCGAACCGGCCGCCGCGCCCCTCGAACAGCAACACCACGAGGTCGATGAACGCGAGCCCCATCCCGCGGACGATCACCGTCTCCCCCGGCTCGATCACCGACAGGTCGGAGTCGGTGGTCTGCTCGGGCGGCAGGTAGCGCAGCCCCAACCCGGCCGCGCGGGCGGCCAGGGCGCGCTCCTCGTCGGTGGGGGTGGCATCGAGATGCCCGGAGGCGATCACGACTGCGTCGACCCGGAGCACCTGGCCGTCCTCCAGGTGCACGACCTGTGTCGTCGCGTCCTCGACCAGCCCAGTGGCGCGGGTGTGGTGGATCTGCACGCGCACGCCCGCGGGCAGTCCGGCGATCACCTCGTGAAGCACCCAGGTCAGGTAGGCGCTCTGCAACCGCCTGCTCGGAAAAGTCGCCGCCGTGACGGCGCGCAGCTCGGCTGCCAGCTCGGGTCCCAGCCGATCGGGGTCACCGTGGGCGCGCAGCTCCTGCGCCCAGTCCCAGAACGAGGGTCCCGACCGGATCGGTCCCTCGCAGACGACCGTGTCGTCGGTGAACATGGTGACGTCGGCCGCCATCGAGTTCATCGCCAGCAGCGGAGACTGCTCGTAGCGCCAGATCCGGCCTGCGCCGGCAGGGTAGGGATCGATCAGGTGCACGTCGAGGCCGGTTCCGTGGCGGGTGCCGGGAAGCAGCTCGGGCACGCTCGCACCGATGCGCTCGAGTATCCCGACGCCGCGCGGACCCGCGCCGACAATCGCGATCGCGGAGGTCACAGAAAACTTCCTCTCGGCAGGCGGACGTGGACGGTCCGTGCCTCAGAGGGCTGCGCTGGTGCGGCACAGGTCCACGTGCCACCGGCGCGCCAGCTGTGTCCCCACACACCGACTGTAGATCGGCACAGCGGGCGGGGCCACCGAAACCGACGAGCATCACGCCCTGCCGGCGGCGGAACGCGTGCTGCGGAACCACGGCTGATCGCTGCGAGATCCGGGATCCAGCCCGGCGAAGGGCCGAAACCTTGATCTCGCGGCGATCAACGACCCGCGCGACCGGAAAGGGCGACTCGTGGACGGGAAACCGGCGACTCGCGGGGGACTCGCGGGCGGGACAAGCCGGCGCGGACGGGCGACTCGGGGGCGGGAAACGGGCGACTCGCGCGACCGGAACGGGCGACTCGCGGGCGGGAAACGGGCGACTCGCGGGGTCAGTACGGGTTCGGGGCGGGCGTGACTGCGTCGACGAGGTCCGCGAGGGCGGCGGCTACGCGCCCGGCACCTGCGGTCGGGGCGCCGGAGGGCTCCCTCAGGTACCCGTCGCGGCGGATCTCGATCATGATCGAAAGCACTCTCCTATCAGTGCCGTAATGGGCGAGCGGGACGTAGGTACCGGCGAACGGGGAGTTCAGCCCGACGGTTCCGACCGGGGCGAAGGCCACCCGCGCCGCCGCGAAGAGCCATTCCGGCGTGTGTACGGCGTCGGTGCCCAGGCACACCGCGGGTCGGGGGCCGCTTGCGTGCAGCTCGTACGGCAGGGGTGCCGACGGGTAGGAGTGCACGTCCAGCAGCACGGCGCGGCCGGCGGCGGCGAGCCGGCCGTCGA
Organism: Pseudonocardia sp.; assembly: GCA_035695525.1. Taxonomy (GTDB): domain Bacteria; phylum Actinomycetota; class Actinomycetes; order Mycobacteriales; family Pseudonocardiaceae; genus Pseudonocardia. The sequence continues at coordinate 7,971 of DASRSC010000198.1, forward strand.
CCGCCTCCTGCACCGCCAGGGCCCACGGCGCGTAGTACGCGGCGAGCAGGGCCTCGCGATGCGCGCCGTCCTCGACGCGGAGCCGCTGCCGACGCGTGCCCCGGGTGTAGACGGCGGCCATGCCCACCCGGGCCATCTCCTCCCGCTCGTCGGGGAACCGCTCGGGGTCGACGACGAACCGGGACACCGGGTTGATCAGCGCCCACGGCCGCACCCGCGCACGTTCGGCAGCAGCAGCGGCGATCCGGTCGGTGTGGTGGTCGGTCAGCGCGGCCACCTCGGCGGCCAGCTCGCGGTCGTCGAGCAACAGGTGGGGCCGCGTCCAGCCGGGGATCTCCGTGCCGGCATGCGGGACGTGCAGCAGCACCGGGCTGAGGTCGTGACCCGGAACGAGGATGCCCGGCACCCACCCATCCTGCCCGTCGGTGCAGCTGCCGCGCTCCTCCCGGTGTGACCGTTTCGACGCACGGTTGACGGCCCCACCCGTCGGTGCTGGAGTGGAGGTCGTGACCATCCGGGTTCCCCTGGTGACCCGACCGCACATCGACCTCGGTCGCGTGTGGTCGGCGGCCTGTCCGGGCTGCTGAGCCCGCAGCTACCAGACCGCACCCGCCATCCGGAAGGACCACCCATGCCCGTCGAGTTCCTCGGCATCGGCTCCACCAACAACGGCTCGGAGACAGATCCGCGCACCGGTCCCGCTTTCGACAAGGAGTACACGCTCGCCCTCGCCCGGGCGCACGAGGAGACCGGCTGGGACCGCGTTCTCACCGCGTACGGGTCGGGCAGCCCCGACCCCGCCCAGGCGGCGGCGCTGATCGCGACGCACACCGAGCGGCTGCAACTGCTGCTCGCCCACCGTCCGAACGTCTCCTACCCGACCTTCGCCGCGAAGACGGTCGCCACCCTCGACCAGATCAGCGACGGGCGGCTCACCCTGCACGTGATCACGGGCGGCAACGACCACGAACAGCAGCGCGAAGGCGACACCCTGCCCAAGGACCGCCGCTACGACCGCACCCGCGAGGCCATCCAGATCTTCAAGAAGGCGTGGACCTCGCGGACGCCCTTCGACTTCCACGGCGAGCACTACGACTTCACCGACTTCGTGCTCGACGTCGAGCCGGCCCAGAAGCCCCGCCCGCGCATCTCCTTCGGCGGGTCCTCCCCCGCGGCGTACAAGGTGGGCGCGGAGGAGGCCGACATCTACGCGCTGTGGGGGGAGCCGCTCGCCGGCACCGCCGAACAGATCGCGACGATCACCGAGCTCGCCGGCGCGGCCGGGCGGCCGGCGCCGACGTTCCAGGTGGCGTTCCGCCCGATCCTCGGCAGGACCGAGGAGGAGGCTTGGGAGAAGGCCTACGCGACGGTGGCTCGCATCCAGGACCGGACGAAGGGCGGCACGTCACAGCTCACCCGCCGGCACAAGCTCACCGATCCCGAGAACGCCGGCTCCCAGCGGCTGCTGGAGGTCGCGGCGCAGGGCGAGCGGTTCGACCGGGCGCTGTGGACGGTCACGGCTAAGGCCACCGGTGGGGCGGGCAACTCCACCGCCCTCGTCGGCACCCCGGAGACGGTGGCCGCCGCGCTGCTGGACTACTACGACCTCGGCGTCCGGATCCTGTCCGCCCGCGGCTACGACTTGCTCGAGGACGCCAAGGAGTTCGGTCGCGAGGTGATCCCGCTGGTGCGTGCCGAGGTGGCCAGGCGCGACGCGGAGCAGGCCCGCACCGCCGTCCCCGCCTGACGCCCCGCGCACGCTGCGCCGGGCGGGACCGGTACGTGAGGTCCCGTCCGGCGGATCGTCATGCCAGCAGCGCTCAGCGGTGTGAGGGCGGGCGGGACGGTTCCGCCCCGGCGCGCGACGGCAGCGGGTCGCTACGCACCCACTGGCCCTCGGCGTCGCGTTCGAAGTCGTCAAGCAGCAGCCGCACCGCGTCGCGGTTGCGCTGCGAACCGAGGTCGACCTCGGCGAAACGGCGGTCGAGCATCAGCTGCGCGAGGGTGCTGCGCGGCCGGGGAGCAGACGTCTGGCCGACGAGCCAGTCCTCGAACATGATCACTGCGGGGAACCTCCGGGGCGGGAACAACCACTTCACGATGCCATCGGATCGCCCGACTGCGGCCCGCGTGTGACGCAGCCGTCCCGCGTCCCGGGCGGAACTCAGCGGAGCACCGCTTGAGTCTGCGTCACCCGCGCCGCGAGCTTCCCGGCCGCGTCATGCACCTCCGTGTCGACGACGATCGTTCGGCGGCCCTTGTGAAGCACCCGGGCCACGGCGTTGGCGTGCCCGGACGTCACGGCCCGCAGGAAGTTCGTCGCCGACGAGACTGTCGCCGTGCCCGTCGCGCCATCGGGCAGGTTGAGGAACGCGCACCAGCCGCCCGCCGCGTCCGCCAGCGCCATCAGCGCACCCCCGTGCAGCAGGCCGCCGGACGTGCACCGCGTGGCATCCCAGTCGAGGCGCAGCGCCACCTCGTCCGGGCCGGCCCGCAACGCGGTGGCCCCGAGCAGGGCGGTGAACGGCATCACGGTGTGGAGCTGAGCGGTGAGGTCGTCGGCCACGGTGCACACGCTGCCGGTCGCCGCGCGGCTCGTCCATGACCTCGGACGTCATCGATCACCGTCGCCGCGACCGCTAGCGTCGCCCTCATGACCGCCGCAACCGCCACCGGAACCGCGTTCGGATCGCTGTTGCGCGACTGGCGTCAGCGACGCCGCCTCACACAGCTCGACCTCGGCCTGCAGGCCGACGTGTCCGCGCGGCACCTGAGCTTCCTGGAGACCGGCCGGTCGAAGCCGAGCCGGGAGATGGTGCTGCACCTCTCGGAGGAGCTGGACGTGCCGTTGCGCGGCCGGAACGAGCTGATGATGGCCGCCGGGTTCGTGCCGGCCTACACCGAGCACGGCCTCGACGACGCCGAGCTGGGCGAGGTGCAGCGCTCGCTGCGGCGGATCCTCGACAGCCAGGAGCCCTACCCCGCGGTCCTCGTCGACGGCTCGTGGAACCTGCTCGCGGCGAACCGAGCGGTCGCGCTGCTCACCGACCTCGTCGACCCCGCGCTGCTCGCCGCGCCGGCGAACGTGCTGCGGGTGAGCCTGCATCCGCGCGGGCTCGCCCCCTACGTCGTCGATCTCGAGGAGTACGCCGCGCACCTGGTGTCCCGGGTGCGCCGGCAGGCGGAGCGGGCCGCCACCACCGGCCTCCGCGCGCTGCTCGGGGAGCTCGTCGGGTACTGCCGGGACGCCGGCCTCGACCCGACGGCCCAGCCCCACGACCGCATCGTGCTGCCCCTGCGGCTGCGCCACCCGGACCAGGAGCTGGCGCTGTTCTCGACGGTGGCGGTGCTCGGCGCGCCGCTCGACGTGACGCTGGAGGAAGTCGCCATCGAGAGTTTCTTCCCTGCCGACGACGCAACGGCCGCCTATCTGCGCGAACGGTTCGCCTGATCCCTCCCGATCGCCCCGCCCGTCGTGGATCATGGAGATCCGGTCGCGTGACGGGGGACCGCGTGGGAGAGAAGCCGGGGCCTGCCCCGCTGATCGGGGTCGACGACATCGGCACGCCCTCGTGGGCGCAGGGCTACGAGTCGGCGCGGCCGCGGCCCGTGGCCTGCTGGATGCCGCAGTCGCCGGTGTGTCGGGCGCGCTCGTGCCGCGCGTGGAGCAGCGGGCGCAGGACATGCTGCATGCCTCGGTGATCGAGGTGGAGCTCACCGCCGCCGCCCGGCTGTCGGGCACCGACACCGTCGTCGCCGATCTCCCCGCCGGCTGGGCCACCGTGCTCTCCCGGATGTTCCAGACCGGGCGCGACCTGTCGGGGCGGGCAGTGGCAGCCGCGGTCGGTGGCACGCGGGCTGTACCGGGACGCGCCTGTGGTGGTGGCCGACGAGCCGACCGGCGCCCTCGACGCCCGTGCCGAGCACGCCGTCTTCGCCACGCTGCACGGGCTCGGGGGCCGGGGCGCACCGCATCACGGTGCTCGTCACCCACCGGCTGGCGAACGTCCCGCCACGCCGACCAGATCCTCGTGCTCGAGTGGGGCAGGCTGATCGAGCACGGCCGCCACGAGCAGCTGATAGCCCTCGGTGGCACCTACCACGAGCTGTTCACGCTCCAGGCCCGCGCGTACGGCGAGTCGGCGGGAGAGCCGGATACGGTCCCGGCATGACCGACGAGCTGGTGCACCTCGACGTCGCCGCGGGCGTCGCGACGATCACGCTGGACTCCCCCGCCAACCGCAACGCGCTGTCCGCCCAGTTGCGCCGGGAGCTGCTGGCACACCTCGACTCCGCGATCGCGGACGACACGGCGCGGGTGATCGTGCTCAGCCACACCGGACGCGTGTTCTGCGCAGGCATGGACCTCAAGGAGTCGCGCGGGGCCGGGGCGGGGGACCAGGGCGTCAACGAGTTCCCCGCGATCCTGGAACGGATCTGGGCCGCACCGACACCCGTGGTCGCGCGGCTGGCCGGCCCGGCCCGGGCGGGCGGCGTCGGGCTGGTGGCGGCCTGCGACATCGCCGTGGCCGCCGAGGACGCGACGTTCGCGTTCAGCGAGGTCCGGATCGGTGTGGTCCCGGCGATCATCTCGGTGACGGTGCTGCCGCGACTGCTGCCGCGCGCCGCGCACGAGCTGTTCCTCACCGGCGAGACCTTCGACGCCGCCCGCGCCGCACAGATCGGCCTGGTGAACAGCGCGGTGCCCGGCGTCCACCTCGACGCCGAGGTGCACCGCTACACCGAGGCGCTGCGGCTGGGCGCTCCCGGCGCGCTGGCGGCCACCAAGGAGATGCTGCGCCGGGAGCGGCCGTCGGCCATGGCCGAGCAGTTCGCCGAGATGCAGGAGCTCTCGGCCCGCTTCTTCGCGGGCGAGGAGGGTCAGGAGGGCATGCGGGCATTCATCGAGAAGCGGCCGCCCTCCTGGGCAGTCGTCTAGGCCGTTCCCTGCGACGCCGAGTGGCGCAGGCCGTTGACGATGAGCGTCAACGAGGACCAAGACGGTGACTCAGCGCTACACCACCTGCCATGGCTACACGAGAACAGGGCCTGATACGGCGTCACCGGTCGGTAGGGCTCCAGCGCGGGTCGCGGCCCGACGCGGCGAGCGCCCGCTCGAACGGCGGCGCGTCGGCGGGCACCTGCACCTCGGCGCCGAACCAGCCGCCGTCACGCCCCGACGGCGCCATCGCCTCGACGCCCTCGAGCACCACTTCTCCGAGGCCGGACGGCACGTCGAGCGGCTGCCCGGTCGCGACGGCCAGGTCCCAGGCGTGCACGACGAACTCGGCGGTCATGATCGAGCCGACCACCGCGGCGGGCATCGCCGTGCCGGCCATGTGCGACTCGCCCTCCCAGGCCGCAGGGGAGGCCCACGCCTGCGCCGTGGCCCGGCCCTGCTCGCCGCATGCCGCCGCCCACTCGCTCTCCGGGCGCCCGCTGAGGAACGGGGTGCGGTCGGCCGCGGTCCAGGACGGGTCCCAGGCCTCCCGGGTGGCGCAGCGGTGGGCGAGCAGGAGCCCGAAGGCGATGTGGTTCACCACGTCCCGCACCGCGAAGTCGGAGCACGGGGAGGAGTCGCCGTACCGGGCCTGCTCGGCACCGCTGATCGCGGCGACCGCGAGGTCGATGCTCTGGCTCATGTGGTCTGCGTTGTCCATGCCTCGAATCTGCCGGATGCCCTCCCGCCGGTATTGCACGAACCCGACAGGTGCTCAGCTCCGCCGCAGCGCCACCACGGGGATCGTGCGCTCGGTTCTGGTCTCGTGGTCGGCGAAGAACGGGTAGGTGTCCGTGAGCATCGCCCAGGTCTCCTCCCGCCGGTCGCCCTCGAGGGCCTCGGCCGCGCCCGGGTACCTCTCGCCGTCGATCTCGATGTCGACGGCGGGGTCGACGACGAGGTTGAGGTACCAGTCCGGGTGCTGCGGCGCTCCGATGTTCGAGGCGACGACGAGGAGCACGTCGTCGTCGCGGTGGAACATCATCGGGGTGGTGTGAGGCCGGCCCGTCCGGCGCCCGGCGGTTGTGAGCAGGACGAGCCGGTCGCGGTGCATACCCTCGACCGGCCCGCCCCCCCGGAACTGCTCGATCACCCGGCGGTTGGTCTCCCTCACGTCCATCACCCCACGATCCTCGGGCACGGCCGGTGGATATTGGACGAACGCGACAGGCGGCTCGTCCTCGGTGGCCGGTTAGCCTGGTCGGGTGGACGTGCTGGAGACGGCGCTTGACGAGGTGCTGGACCGGGCGCTCGGCGTACTCTCCCGCAGGCCGCTCGTGGCGCTGACCGGCGCCGGTCTGTCCACCGACTCCGGTATCCCGGACTACCGCGGCCCCGGTTCCCCGCGTCGCACCCCGATGACCTACCAGGACTTCCTCTCCGGGGAGCCCGCCCAGCGCCGCTATTGGGCGCGCAGCTACGTGGGATGGGCGCGGATGGCGCACGCGGAGCCCAACGCCGGGCATCGCGCGCTCGCCGAGCTGGAGCGCGTCGGCGCGCTGCACGGCCTGATCACGCAGAACGTCGACGGGCTGCACAGCGCCGCCGGCAGCCGGGCGTTGATCGACCTGCACGGCCGCATCGCCGACGTGGTGTGCCTCGGATGCGGTCGCCGCAGCCGGCGCGACGAGCTGCAGCGACGGCTCGACGCACTGAACCCGGGCTTCGTCGACGCGGCAGGTGCCGCCGTCGAGGCCGCCCCGGACGGCGACGCGGAGCTCGCCGCCACCGACGGGTTCCGGCTCGCCCGGTGCACCGGCTGCGGCGGCGTCGTCAAGCCCGACGTCGTGTTCTTCGGGGAGAACGTCCCGCGCGGGCGGGTCGCCGGCGCCTACGCCATGGTCGACGCCGCGGGCGCGCTCCTCGTCGCCGGCAGCTCGCTCACCGTGATGTCCGGGCTGCGCTTCGTCCGCCACGCGCACAAGCGCGGCACGCCCGTGGTGATCGTCAACCGCGGCGCCACCCGGGGCGACGAGCTGGCCGAGGTGCTGGTCGACGCCGGCTGCTCGGAGGTGCTCCCGATGATCGCCGCGATCGCGGCGGCCGCCGGATAACCCGACGCGGATCAGTCGCGTCCGGTGCCCCGCCGGACAGAGACGCGGTCCACGACGAGATCGACGACGCGGTCCACGCCCGCCGCAGTACCCCAGCACAGCGGCAGCATCACCAGCACCGCCAGCACGACCTGCATCGGGAAGGGGAGCTGGGTGATCCACAGCTCGACCGCGTCCCACCAGTCGGCGACGGCCCGCATCATGTTCCCACCCCCATCACCTTCGCACCCGCATCACGTCCACACGGTAGTCGGGAGGCGATGCGACTAGTTTCCCAGCCATGTTCGCCGTCTACGCCGCAGAGCCCAACGCCGATGCTCCGCTCGACTCCCTCACCGTGGGCGAGCGCCCCGAGCCCGAGGTGCCCGACGGATGGGTTGCCGTCACCGTCTCCGCCGCGAGCCTCAACATGCACGACCTGTGGACGCTGCGCGGCGTCGGTATCAAGCCCGAGCAGTTCCCGATGATCCTCGGCTGCGACGGGGCCGGGACACTCGAGGACGGCACCGAGGTCGTGCTGCACTCGGTGATCGGGGACGCCACGCTACACGGTGACGAGACCCTCGACCCGAAGCGGACTCTGCTCACCGAGAAGCACCAGGGCACGTTCGCCGAGACCGTCGTCGTCCCGAAGCGCAACGCCGTGCCCAAGCCGGCCGGTCTCTCCGCCGTGCAGGCGTCCGTGATGGGCACGGCCTGGCTCACCGCCTACCGGATGCTGTTCGTGAAGTCGGGCCTGCGGCCCGGCCAGACGATGCTCGTACAGGGCGCGTCCGGCGGGGTGTCCACGGCGCTGGTACAGCTCGGTAGCGCAGCTGGCATGCGGGTCTGGGTCACCGGCCGCACCGAGGACAAGCGGGCGGTGGCGGAGAAGCTGGGCGCCCATGCGACGTTCCCGTCGGGCGAGCGGTTGCCCGAGCGCGTCGATGCCGTTTTCGAGACGGTCGGTGACGCCACGTGGTCGCACTCGATGCGGTCCCTTAGGCCAGGTGGTGCGATCGTCGTCTGCGGGTCGACGAGCGGTCCGAACCCGGGGGCCGATCTACAGCGGTTGTTCTTCCTCCAGCTGCGTGTGATCGGCTCGACCATGGGCACCCGCGACGAGCTCTCTGACCTGCTGAGATTCGTCGCGGAAGCCGGAATCAAGCCCGAGATCGGGCTCGAACTGCCGATGGATCAGGCGGAAGGAGGCTTCCGCGCAATGCTCGAAGGGGAAACATCGGGAAAGATCGTCTTTACGAGATGACACCGTCCGTCGCGCTGGTGCTGCCGTTCGTCGACGGTATATCGATCCTGAGAGACGCGGCAGGCGGTCTCAGGACGTACAGTACGTAACCGTGTCTGAGCCACCAAGTCGAATGGCGTCGGGGTCCACGTACCCCCCGGCGCCGCGCGTGACAGGTCTGGTCGAGCTGCTCGACCGGTTGGACCGCGCGGTTGCCGCCGCGTTGTCGCCGGTCACCTCGGCGGAAGGGGTCAGCCGAGACGGCTGGCGCGTCCTACTGATGTTGGCCCGTGGAGGTGGTCGGAGCATGGGCGAGATCGCCTCGCACACCGCTCTGCCCGCGCCGACGGCCACTCGCGTCGTGGACCGGTTGGTCGCCGGTCGGCTCGCCTACCGGCGTACCGACCCCGAGGATCGCCGTCGGGTCCTCGTCCACCTCGCGGGGGATGGACGCGCCGTGGTCGAGAGGGTCTGCGGGCGCGTGGAACGCCGCGCAGGCGAGGCTCTCGGCTCCCCCCACACCCCCGAGCGCGCCCAGCTCGCCGAGCTCCTGGAAGCCCTGGCCTGCCAGGACCTCACCGCCCTCGGCTAACCCTCGTCCCCGTCCCCCCGTCGACTCCCCGCTGTCTCCTCCCCGCTGTCTCCCCCACCAACCGATTGGCCCCCGGATCAATTCCGCATCGCCCCGAGGGCCCTGTCCAGCCAGTCCCGTCCGCGGGCACCGAGGTGCTCGCGGGCGGCCACAACCGCCGGTATCTCGTCCCGCGCCCCGGTCAGCGCCGCCATCAGGCCGGCCACCGTGACGCCGTGAGCCGGACGGTCGAGCACGCGCACGGCGTCGCCTGCCCGCACGGCTGCAGGCCGCTGCACGGCGAGATACGCGTCCGGCCGTCGCGCGTCGACGAAACGCCGGACCAGGCGGGCACGCTGCGGAAGCCGGCACAGACCCGGCAGGGATCCGTGGCAGCACGGGCCTCGCCGACCGCCCAGCGCTCGCCGAGGACGGCGCCCGAGCAGTCCAGCCCGGACAGGGTGAGGTTCTCCCCCACCCCGCCCGGCAGCACCTGCTGCCGAAGCCCTGCCGTCCAGAACGCGAGGTCGTCGCACGAGTAGGCGTAGACGGCTGGTCCGGGCCGCCGTGGTGCTCGACGTCGCACACTGTGTCCCCGTCGACGCCGGACGTCGTGAGCAGTACCGGACCGTCGACCGGTCGCCTGTCGATGCCGGAGCGCCCGCTCTAGACCTTCGTCCAGGGGTCCGAGCGCACGACGGCCACGTTGACCGACTCGACGCGTCCGGGGGTCGACGTCGTCATCCGGAAGTTCCCTCTCCCTGTGGGGCGGCGGCCGGAGCCCGGAACAGCGTGTCGGCGGTGACCCGGCCCGCGGCGGCATACGGGAACGCCGCGAGCAGCAGGACCGCTATCCCGAGCACGACCAGGCGCCGAAACCACGTGCCCCGCCCACACAGCCATCCGGCTGTGAACGCCACTGCGAGCGGCACAGCCACCGTGTACAGCGCGGTGATCGCCGACGCCCGATCATCGGTGCCCGCCGGTTCGCGGAGCGCGACGATCACAATGCCGAGCACGAGTACCCCGAGCAGCCCCGCGAGCAACAAGGTCCAGCGCCGCTTCGTCCGGCCGGCGCCCACCCCGACCAGCAGGACGACGAGAAGGACGAGCGCAGCGACGCCCGGCGACCCACCGCCGGGGACCACCGGCAGATTCGTCATGACCTTGATGGTAGGGGGCAGAGCGGATCATCGGGACCCGCAGGGAAGAAGCCCCGGCGACGTCGGCAGGCCGAGCGGACCTACTTCTTCCCGGCCTTGGCGTCGCCGGCGGAGTCGGTGGACAGCGCTGCCACGAAGGCCTCCTGCGGCACCTCGACCCGTCCGATGGTCTTCATCCGCTTCTTGCCCTCCTTCTGCTTCTCCAGGAGCTTGCGCTTGCGGGTGATGTCGCCGCCGTAGCACTTGGCGAGGACGTCCTTGCGGATCGCCCGGATGTTCTCCCGCGCGATGATCCGCGACCCGATCGCCGCCTGGATCGGCACCTCGAACTGCTGGCGTGGGATCAGCTCACGCAGCTTGGTGGTCATGGAGGTGCCGTACGAGTAGGCGTCGTCCTTGTGCCGGATCGCCGAGAACGCGTCGACCGGCTCGCCCTGGAGCATGATGTCGACCTTGACCAGCTCCGCCTCCTGCTCGCCCGCCTCCTCGTAGTCAAGGCTGGCGTAGCCGCGGGTGCGGGACTTCAGTGCGTCGAAGAAGTCGAAGATGATCTCCGCGAGGGGCATCGTGTAGCGCAGCTCGACCCGGCTCTCCGACAGGTAGTCCATGCCGCCGAGCTGGCCGCGCCTGCCCTGGCACAGCTCCATGATCGTGCCGATGAACTCCGACGGCGCCAGGATCGTCACCTTCACGACCGGCTCGAAGATCTGTGCCACCTTGCCGGTCGGCCAGTCCGACGGGTTGGTCACCGTCATCTCGGTGCCGTCGTCCTTGATCACCCGGTAGACCACGTTCGGGGCGGTCGAGATCAGGTCGAGGCCCGCCTCGCGCTCCAGCCGATCGCGGGTGATCTCCAGGTGCAGCAACCCGAGGAAGCCGCAGCGGAAGCCGAAGCCGAGCGCGGCCGACGTCTCCGGCTCGTAAGTGAGCGCGGCGTCGTTGAGCTGCAGCTTGTCCAGTGCCTCGCGCAGGTCGGGGTACTCCGAGCCGTCGACGGGGTAGAGACCGGAGTACACCATCGGTCGCGGCTCGCGGTAGCCGGTGAGCGGCTCGGTGGCGCCGTGGCGCTGGCTCGTGATGGTGTCGCCGACCTTCGACTGCCGCACGTCCTTCACGCCGGTGATCAGGTAGCCGACCTCGCCGACGCCGAGCCCGATGCTCGGCTTGGGCTCCGGCGAGACGATGCCCACCTCGAGCAGCTCGTGGGTAGTGCCGGTGGACATCATCTTGATCCGCTCGCGCGGGGTGATCTTCCCGTCGACCACGCGAATGTAGGTGACCACGCCGCGGTAGGTGTCGTAGACCGAGTCGAAGATCATCGCCCTGGCCGGGGCGTCGGGGTCGCCGACCGGCGCCGGGACCTGCCGGACCACCTCGTCGAGCAGTTCGCGCACGCCCGCGCCGGTCTTGGCGCTGACCCGCAGCACGTCGTCCGGGTCGCAGCCCACGATGTGCGCGATCTCGGCGGCGTAGCGGTCCGGGTCGGCAGCAGGCAGGTCGATCTTGTTGAGGACCGGGATGATCGTGAGGTCCTTCTCCAGCGCCAGGTAGAGGTTGGCCAGCGTCTGCGCCTCGATGCCCTGCGCGGCGTCGACCAGCAGGATCGCACCCTCGCACGCCTCCAGCGCCCGCGAGACCTCGTAGGTGAAGTCGACGTGGCCGGGGGTGTCGATCAGATGCAGGACGTGCTCGGTTTCACCCACCTGCCAGGGCAGCCGGACGTTCTGTGCCTTGATCGTGATGCCGCGCTCGCGCTCGATGTCCATCCGGTCGAGGTACTGGGCACGCATCGCGCGGCCCTCCACCACACCGGTGAGCTGCAGCATGCGGTCGGCCAGGGTGGACTTGCCGTGGTCGATGTGGGCGATGATGCAGAAGTTCCGGATCAGCTCCGGCGGGGTGAACGTCTTGTCGGCGAACGAGCTCACTCACGATTCCATTCAGGTGCAGGTAGCTCCATCGTCCCATGCGCTCAGCCGACGGGCTGCTGACCGTCCCATTCGTCGAGCGGAGCGCAGTGCCGGCGCCACACGCAGCGCCGCGGGAGGTCGCCGAGTGCGGTTCGGCCGTTGCACCACAGCAGCGCCGCCCACGGGTCCTCGTCCTCCGGCCCCCACGGGAAGAGCCGGTGCAGTACGCCCGTGGCGAGCGCCGGGTCGGGGACGAACGGCTGCCGAGGCCGGTCGCGGCGTCGGCAGTGTGCACGAGGATCTCGTCGCAGGCCATGGCGGCGAAGCCGGACACGTCGGCCGGCCCCGCCAGGTGCCGGCCACGGGCTCCCGGCGCCGCCGATGCGACGACGGCGGCCAGCACGGCGGCGTGGGTGACGACGGTGTGCAGGAGGCGGCTCGGCTGCGTTGCCGGGCGCACCCGCAGATCCATCGTGGACAGCTCCACCGGCCCGGCCGCGAGGTCGGCGGCATACCACAGGAGCGTGTCGGCGATGTGCGCCACGACCTCACAGACCGCGAGGTTGAGGTCGCCTGCCGGAATCGTCCAGTCGAGCTCGAGGGTGGGCGACAGTGCCGACCGGCACGCAGCTGCGGCCAGGCGCACGTCGTCGGCGTCCACGGCGTGACCGTAGCCCCACTCCCCGGTCCCGATCGGCGGGTCAGGCGGACGGTCACCGAGCTCAGGGGACGAGGACGCCGGCATGGGTGGCGAAGCGCGCCACCAGGTCGTGGCAGGCGTCCTCGGTCGCGGCGGAGCGGGCGACGAGATCGGCCCGCAGGGCAGGCAGGTCGACCTCCGCGGCGAGGACCTCGGCGACCCCGGACTCCTCCCACGACCCGACCCACGCCGCGAACGCCGCCGGGGTGATCTCGGGGTGGAACTGCACGCCGAGGTGCGGACCGTGGGCGAACGCCTGGAGCCCGACCTCGTTGCTCGCCAACTCCTGCGCCCCCGGCGGCAGGGTGAAGGCGTCGTCGTGGAACTGCAACCACTCCCCCGCGGGCAGCAGGTCGGGCGCCGCGGTGCCGAGCGGGACGAAGCCCCGCTCCGACCGGGGCGCGCGCCCGACCGCGCCTCCGAGCACGCGGGCCAAAGCCTGCGCACCGAAGCAGATGCCGAGCACCGGCGTGCCGGTCGCGACTGCCTGTCCCATCAGATCGAGCTCAGCGGCGAGCCATGGGACGGTGTCGTCGGCGGCCGACTCGCTCGCACCCAGCACGACGAGCACCGCGACCTCGGCGAGATCGGGCACTCCCGGGCCGCCTCCGACGAGGGTTGTGACGAGCGGGTCGAGCCCGAGCCCGGTCAGGGCCGGGCCGACCGTGCCGACCTCCTGCTCCCCGCGACCGGGGACAGCGTCGTGGACGAGTACCAGAGCCGTTCCCATGATCCCCATTAGTACTGCACCTCGGCCGGGCCACAGGTGCCGTGATGGTTCCGCAACACGCTGGTCACGCATCGGAATCGTCATGGACACATGGGTCATGAGGATCGGCAACATGACTACCACGCCGCAGCCTCCCCTGGATCGCAAGCAGGCCGCAACCGCCGTGCTGGCCGCCAAACGCCGGACCGGGGTGCGCTGGGCCGACCTGGGCAAGACCATCGACCGCTCCACCGAGTGGACCACCGCCGCCCTGCTCGGCCAGCACCCCCTCACCCCGGAGCAGACCGCCGCGCTCGGCGCCGTACTGGAGCTGGACGACCCGGTGATCGACGCATTGGGCCTGCCACCGGTGCGCGGACGCGACGTCGTCGACACCTCCGAGCCCATCGTCTACCGGCTCCAGGAGATGGTGCAGGTCTACGGCAGCACGATCACCGAGCTCGTGCGTGAGGAGTTCGGCGACGGCATCGTCTCCGCCATCGACTTCGAGATGGACCTCGTGCGCGTGCCCGACCCGAAGGGCGACCGCGTCCGGATCACCCTGAACGGGAAGTTCCTGCCCTATCGCACCTGGTGATCCGAACCCGACCGCCCCCGTGGCCCGATCCCGTGTCACCATGAACCAGATCGCGTGGAGACGCGGGGCCGGAGGAGATCTCGCGGGCCCCGGGCCGGGACCCAGCCCCGGCGACGACCGACCGAGCAGCCCGATGGCCTTCCCTGGGGGCGACCGTGACATTGTGCTCGTCCGTCGCGATCAACCGCCCGAGCGAGTGCTCCCTCGTCACCGGCGGGCCGAGCTGTCGCTGCCCGGAGGACGCCCCCCGGCTGGCCGACGGGCAGATCGTCGTCCGCGCCACCGACAAGTTCCGCTGGCAGCAGCAGGCATCGCCCGACGGACGCAGTGCCGCGCGACGGGGCCTCGACGGCCTGCTCGCCCACGCCCGCCGCAACAGCCCGTCGGTCGTCGTCTCCGAGCTGCTCCGGATGAGCATCCTGGTTCGCATCCTCCGCCCCAACCGCCCCGGCGACGAGATCAAGGCCGAGGTCGAGGCGCTGCTCCAGGAGTACATGGAGCTCGCGGAGCTCGACGACGACCCCCGCAGGCTCGGCGAGGCCGCCACCCTCCGCGCGCACCGCACGGCCATGTTCGGGAAGGCGGAGAACGCGCTCGCCGACACCGCCGCCGCGCACGCCATCCTCACCGACCTCACCTCCCCCGGCCCCGGCGAGGACCCGGCCGAATGGTCCCGGCTGCTCGCCCGGAGTCTCAACGTTCTGGTGCTCGTACTGCTCAAGCTCGGCTCGCACGAACTGGCGGACGAGGTGTCGCAGCGCGCGATCGCCATGTCCGAGAACTGCGCGTCCACAATGGACCGGCTCGTGTACCAGCTCAACCGCGTTCGGCTGCAGCTGTCCTGGGCGTTTCGTCTCGAGCGCGGCGGACGCGAAGCGGCGGCGGCCACCCGGTTCGTCGGCGCCGCGCAGACCGCGCACACCGCCGCGCTGCTCTGGGGGCCCGCGCACGACCGGCCCGCAGGCGGACCGCCGGCCGTCGAGGAGTGCTCGATCATCGGGTCGGCATACGCACTGAACCAGCCGGGACCCGAACACCTCGAGATGCTGGCCCGCTTGACTCCGATGGCGTTCTTCCCCGATGACCTAAAGTTGATCGCCATCGCCACCGCGCGCTGCCTGCTCGCCGCGGGCCGGCCCGGCGACGCAGCGGCGTCCCTCGCCCCGTTGCACCGGGAGTTACAGGCCGACACCTCGGGCGGACTCGTCCTCGCCGTGCACCGGGAGTTCGCCATGATCGACGACCTCGCCCGTGGAGCACCCCGGCGGTCCGATGCCCTCGCGAGCTACACCGCGGCTCTCGAGGACGAACTGTGGGCGCTGCGAGAGGCGCGGCTCACAGCACTGCGCAGCCACTCCGAGCACCACCGGCTGACCCGCGAGCACGGCGCCGTCGCCGCACAGGCCCTGCAGGACCCGCTCACCGGCCTGCCGAACCGGCGGGCGCTCGACCTGCGCCTCCTCGAGGTGACCACGTCGTCGGCCTGCCAGCCGTGCGCCGTCGCGCTGATCGACCTCGACGGCTTCAAGGACGTCAACGATGCGCGCTCGCACGCCGCAGGCGACACCGTCCTCCGCGAGGTGGCGGCGTGCCTGCGCACGATCCTGCGTTCGCAGGACCTGGTTGCCCGATACGGCGGCGACGAGTTCGTCGTGGTCATGCCGGCCACCCCGCTCGCGGAGGCGCGCGCGGCGTTGCAGCGGGCCGCCGACGCCGTGGCGGCGCTGCCCGCCGACGTCGCAGCCGGCGTCACGATGTCCGTGGGGGTGGTCCGCGCCCCGCTCGACAGCGAGCCCGCTGCGGCGCTGGCGGCCGCCGACGCCGCGATGTACCGGGCGAAGCACTCGGGCGGCAACACCGTGATCAGCGGCCCGGGCGCGGATACGAGTGCAGGGGCACTCGTATCCACTCACCACGTGGTCGGCCGCCAGGGCGTCACAACGAGTCCCAGAACCGCGTGAGCGCCGCCGCGCCGCGATCGGGGTCCTGGGTCATCCACCAGTGTCCGAGCCCGTCGAGCACCTCGAGGCGAGCGCCTGCCCGGGCCGCGGCACGACGCCGTTGCTCGTCGGTACCCACGAAGTGATCCTCCGTCGGGAGCAGCGCTAGACCGGGGCGGGCGGCTGCGGCCTCCAGCCCGGTGCCGAGCTCGGCCATCACCGGCTGGGCGGCGGAGCGGTAGAGCGCCAGGATGCACTCCCCCATCACAGCGTCGAACCCCGCCGCGACGCGCGCGGCCACCGCGGGAGTCATGCCGCGGTCCGCCAGGGCAGCCGCGGCCTGCTCCACCGGGATGGCCAGGCGCTGCGCGATCGCCGTCTCACCGACGCCGGGGGTCTGCCAGCCCTGCGCGAGCTCGTGCCACACGTACTCCGGGTCGTAGACCCCGAGGATGTCCGAGCACCAGGTGCGGAGCAGGTCAGGACGCGTCATCGCAACGTTGAGCACGTGCCCGCCGCCCCAGTCGTGGCCGACCAGGTCGACCGGGCGCCCGATCTCCTCCAGCTCATCCACCAACCAGTCGCGGTACTCGTCGACCGTTGCCGTCCAACCCTCCGGGACCGGGGCACCGAAACCGGGCGGCGACAGCCGCACCTGGTCGTCGTAGCCGAGCGCGCCGAGGCGCTCGCTCAGCAGGTCCCACACCGCCGAGGTCTCAGGATTGCCATGCACGAGAACCACTGTCACGTGACCACCTTATGCACGCCGCACTGCCCGGCGACCGGGGCCGATTAACGTCTGGTCCTGTCCGGGCTGTAGCATTGACCGCTGAGCGCCCGGCGTGAACGCAGGATCCCCCGCCGCCGGTGCGGACCGGAACAAGGCGAAGAAGAACTCGAGGCATTCGCGTGGCCAACATCAAGTCCCAGATCAAGCGGGTCAAGACCAACGAGAAGCGCCGTCAGCGCAACAAGTCGGTCAAGTCCGCCGTCCGCACGGCCGTGCGGCGTTTCCGCGAGGCTGCGGAGGCCGGCGACACCGAGAAGGCCACCGAGCTGCAGCGTGCCGCGTCCCGGGCGCTGGACAAGGCGGCCAGCAAGGGCGTCATCCACAAGAACCAGGCCGCGAACCGCAAGTCGTCGCTGTCCAAGCGCGTCGGCGCGCTCTGATCCGGCTCCACATCCGGCCCTGACGGCGCTGCCCCTCCGGGGCGGCGCCGTTGCGCTGTGTCCGGAAGTGCTTGCCCGGCCTCACACCGCGCGTGACTCGCGCGCCGCGCATATCCGCAGCACCGCTCGCTCCAAGGCGTAGCCGGGGTCGGCGGCCGCACCCTTGACGTCGGCATTCACCTGGGCAGCGGCGTCGAACGCGACGGCAAGGGACTCCGGGCGCCAGGCCCGTACCTGCGCCTGCGCTTTGCGTACCTTCCACGGCGGCATCCCGAGTGTTCCCCCGAGCCGGTTCGGGTCGCCCCGACCCGCTGCGCCCACCCTGGCCAGCGTGCGCAACCCGTCGGCCAGCGCATCGGCCACCAGAACCGGCGCCACACCGAGCACGAGCGCCCACCGCAGCGCCTCCAGCGCCCCGGGCCGGTCGCCTGCCATGGCCTTGTCTGCCACCGCGAACCCGGACGCCTCCGCGCGCCCCCGGTGGTAGCGACGCACCGCCCGTTCGTCGACGGTGCCACCGGTATCGGCGACCAGCTGGTTCGTCGCGGCGGCCAGCTCCCGCAGGTCGGATCCGACGGCCTCGATCAGGACGCCGACGGCGTCCGGCGCGATCCGCCCGCCTGCCCGGCGCACCTCGGCGCGCACGAAATCGGACCGCTCCTCGAAGCGGGTGATCCGATTGCACGTGGTGACGACGGCGCCGCCCTTGCGCAGCGCGTCGGCCAGCGCCTTGTTGCGCGCGCCCCCCGCGTGCAGCACGACCAGCACGATGCCCTCCGCCGGATCGGCGGACTGTTCGACGATGGCAGCGGCGAGCTCCTTGCCGACCTCGTGTGCGGCCTGCAGGACGATCACCCGGCCCTCGGAGAACAGCGACGGGCTGAGGTTGTCGGCCAGGTCGACCGGAGTCAGCTCGGCGGCCCGGTACCGGCGCAGCTCGGCGCCCGGCTCGACCGCCCTGACCTCCGCGACGATCTGCTCGACCGCGCGCTCCACCAGCAGCTCCTCCTCACCGAGGACGAGGCGCAGCGGCGCGGGTGGAGGTGACGCGGACATGCCTCCCATGCTCGCGCACGGCACCGACATCGCGTGACCCGGCTCCCAGATCATGAGCAGAGTTTGGGTCTGCGGCCGCCGGTGCCGTAACGTGAAGGTCATCCGCAGGCCCCTGTGCCGCGGCACAACTGAACATGGCTCATCCAGAGGGGCAGAGGGAACGGCCCGTTGAAGCCCCGGCAACCGGCGAAGCGCGCATCACGCGCCTCGATCACGGTGCCAATTCCGACCCGCATAGTGCGGGGAAGATGAGGAGATCTTCAATGACCCTTACTGCCGATGTCTCGGCATCCACGTCCTACGACCTCGGGCCGGCGCGCGCCTTGTCCTGTCGCGAGTGCTCCCACCAGATCCCGCTGGCCGCCGAGTTCGCCTGCCCGCAGTGCTTCGGGCCCCTCGAGGTCGCCTACGACTTCGGCACCGTCACGCGGGAGTCGATTGAGGCCGGGCCGAAGTCGATCTGGCGTTACCAGCAGCTGCTCCCCGTGCCGTCCACAGTCCGGGAGCACGCCAACACCGAGCCAGGGCTCACCCGCCTGATCAAGGCCGACCGCCTGGGCGTCGCGCTGGGCCTGCGCAACCTCTGGGTCAAGGACGACACGGGCAACCCGACCCACTCGTTCAAGGACCGCGTGGTGGCCGTGGCGCTCGCCGCCGCCCGTGAGCTCGGGTTCTCGGTGCTCGCGTGCCCCTCGACGGGCAACCTCGCCAACGCCGTGGCCGCCGCCGCCGCCCGGGCCGGGTGGGACTCCATCGTGCTGATCCCGTCGTCCCTCGAGCAGGCCAAGGTGCTCACCACCGCCGTGTACGACGGCACGCTGCTCGCCGTGGACGGCAACTACGACGACGTCAACCGGCTGGCCACCGAGCTCGCCGCCGAGCACGAGGACTGGGCGTTCGTCAACGTCAACGTTCGGCCCTACTACGCCGAGGGCTCCAAGACCCTCGGCTACGAGGTGGCTGAGCAGCTCGGCTGGCGGCTCCCCGAGCAGATCGTCGTGCCCGTCGCATCCGGGTCGCAGCTGACCAAGGTCGACAAGGGCTTCACCGAGCTCGGATCGCTGGGACTTGTGGAGCCCACGCCGTACCGGGTGTTCGGGGCACAAGCCACCGGCTGCTCGCCCGTGGCGAAGGCCTTCGAGGACGGCCACGACGTCGTGCAGCCCGTCCGCCCCGACACGATCGCCCGCTCGCTCGCGATCGGCAACCCGGCCGACGGGCCCTATGTCCTCGACACGGTCCGCCGCACCGGGGGCGCGATGGCGCACGTGAGCGACGCTGAGGTGGTGGACGGCATCCGGCTGCTCGCCCGCACCGAGGGCGTCTTCGCCGAGACCGCAGGCGGGGTGACGGTCGCCACCGCGAAGAAGCTCGTCGAGACGGGGAAGCTCGACCCGGATGCCGAGACCGTGCTGCTGATCACCGGCGACGGTCTCAAGACCCTCGACGCGGTGGCGGGCCAGATCGGCCCGTCGGCCACGGTGCCCTCGACCAGCAAGGCCGTGCGCGAGGCACTGGCGGCCCGCGGGCTCTGAGAGGACTGCCGGGCTCGCCGCTTCCGTGACCGCTGCGGGCAGCCGCCCCCCGCGGTGTCACGCACGTGCCAGATCAGCGAAGTACCCGCCTGCTCTCCGTCGCCGGCTAGCTCGGCCGGCGACGGGCGTACGCCAGCGAGGTCGGCTCGGCGCTCCCCGGCCAGGTTCCGGTGAGGGTCTCGACATCGCCGTCGACGTGGGTCAGCCCGCCGAGGACGCGCCGCACCACGAGCTCGAGCCCGGACGCACCGACCGTCGTGGTGGTGGCGTCGTCCACGGCCGACACCGAGTCGACCGAGGGAGCCTCGACGCCCGGCGTACCGGAGCCGACCACCCGGACGGCGGGCTCCCGGCGCTCACTCCGGCCGTCCGCCTGCTCCACCCACTCCTCGGCCTCCCGGCCGCCGGCGAGGATCGCCGTCGCGAGGACGGCGCCGTACACGGGGTCGCCGCACCCGTCGTAGATCCACCTGCGCCCGAGCACGGAGTGCTCCGTGGTGCCGACGAGGAAATCCTCGGCGCCCGCCAGCGGCGCGCCGCGGTAGGTCAGCGGCACCTGGAGCACCTGCGCGTCGCCGGTCCGCACCAGGTGCGTCTCGATCCCCACCGCACCGGACGGGTCGTCGAACCGGTAGGCACCGATCAGCTCGGCCTGCCCTGCCGGGGCGTTCCTCGACCACGGCCGCGACGGTAGCCATTCGGCGATGAGCTCACGCTTCGTCGGGGTCAGCTGCGCACGATGGATCAAGGACATGGAGCGGAAACTACGTCATTAGTGCGCGAGAGCCGCGAGCGGCGCAGATGTCACTCCGGCTTCCACCGGGAGAACGCCTCCTGGACCTCGTGGGGGGCGTGGTCCAGGGCGTCCTGGTCGCGTTTCGGCCGGCGTGACGTGGGGGAAGCGGACGATGACGTCGTAGGCGCGCAGCTGGTCCAGCTCGGAGTAGAAGCTGCCGAAACGCTGCTGGGACACCGCCCGGAGGGTGCAGAGGTCGGCCGCAGGCAGGGTACGCAGGTCGGTCGCCAACGGCCGGTGGTGGCTTGCGGCCGTGAGCGCATCGAGGCTGCCCGGCCGCGGCGCCTCCGCCAGTTCCGTCATCAGGGCGCCTGCCTGG
>DASRSC010000199.1:0-5241 GCA_035695525.1 Pseudonocardia sp.
CGGTGCGGATCTCCGGTTCCGGGTAGCGTGCCAGCAGCTCACCCTCTGGCCAGCAGCGGTAGACGCGCCCGGCTGCCTCCCGGCCCGCCCGGCCGGCCCGCTGCTCGGCAACGGCGGCCGACACACGTGCGGTGACGAGCCCCGACAGGCCGCGGCGATGGTCCACACGCGGCACCCTGGCCTGCCCCCCGTCCACGACGACCCGGACGCCGGGCACGGTCAGGCTGGACTCCGCCACGGCCGTCGCGAGCACCACCCGGCGCCGGGCGCCCGGCCGCAGAGCCCGATCCTGCTCGTCGACCGGCATCCGGCCGTGCAGCGGCAACACGTCCGCGGCGACGCCGGACAGGGCAGCGGCGGTGCGCCGGATCTCGGCGACGCCGGGCAGGAAAGCGAGGACGTCGCCGTCGTCGTGGTTGAGCGCGGCGCGCACGGCCCTGGCCACGCACGCCTCGATCCGCTCGCCGCGGGCCGGTGGTGTGTGCCGCACCGCGACGGGGAACGTCCTCGCCTCCACCCGAAGCACCGGGGCGTCGCCGCCGGCATTGCCGAGCAGTTCGGCCAGCCGCCCGGTGGCGACGGTGGCCGATGTGGCGAGCAGCTGCAGGTCGGGCCGCAGCCCGTCGCGGGCGTCGAGCAGCATGGCGAGCAGCAGGTCGGCGTCGAGGTGCCGTTCGTGGCACTCGTCCAGCAGCACCACGCCCACCCCGGCGAGCTCCGGATCAGCGATCAGCCTGCGCAGCAGCAGCCCGGACGTCACGACCTCGATGCGCGTGGCCGCCGACCGGCGCGAGTCCCCGCGCACCGCGTACCCGACGGTTTCGCCGACCGGCTCACCCACGAGCGCCGCCATCCGTGCGGCAGCAGCCCGGGCCGCAAGCCTGCGCGGTTCGGCGACCAGCACCTTCCCGCCCGTCCCGAGCCCCGCGGCCAGCGCGAGCGGGACGAGCGTGGTCTTTCCGGTGCCGGGCGGCGCGACGAGCACCGCGGTGCCCCGGTCGGCCAGCGTGCCCGTCACCTCGTGGAGGACGCCGCGGACCGGCAGGTCGGGCAGGTCGGGTGGCAGGAACATCTCCGGCAGTCTGCCCGTGCCCGGTACGGGACGGTTCAGCGTGGGGCGGCCGCGTCGTCGTGCTGGTGGTACCGCTGCGCAGCACGTCGGGTGAGACCGGTGAGCGTGTCGAACCAGCGGCCGGGACGCGCGACGGCGTGTCCCGGTTGCACCGGACGAGCGGTCTCGTCCGTCGGCAGCAGCCGGTTGGCCGCGGCGAGCAGCCGCAGCGTCGTGGCCGGGGCGAGCCCGTGTAGCCGCACGCCGATCTTCGCGGCCGGGGTGAGCACCACCTCGGGACGCCCGCGCAGCGTGGCGCGCACGAGCTTCGCCGCGGCGCGCTCCGCGTCCATGGACAGCAGAGGGATGCTGTCGGCGAGGGTGAACCACCGGTGCTCGGCGACCCGGTCCCCGGTGAAGAGGGCGTTGCGTGGCGAGCCGGTGCGCATCAGCCCGGGCACCGCCGTCGTCACGGTCACCCCGTACCGTCCCGCCTCGACCTGCAGGCCCTCGGCGAACCCCACGGCCGCGTGTTTGGCTGCGGTGTAGGGCAGCAGGTGTGGGGCCGGCAGCTTCCCGCCCACCGACGTGACGACCAGGATCCGGCCCCCGCCGAGCTCGCGCATCACCGGCAGCGCGGCCAGGGTCGGGTGCAGCACCCCCCAGAACATGACGTTCATCGCGTCGGCGTAGTCGGGCATGCGCATCGCGGACGCCGGCCCGACCTGGATAATGCCGGCGTTGGCAACCAGCACGTCGATCCGGCCGAAGCGCTCGCAGGCCGCGGCCACCAGCCGCCGGGCGTCGGCCTCGACCGACACGTCACCGGGAACCGCGAGGACCTCCGAGACCCCGCGGCCCTGCAGCTCGGCGGCCGAGATGGCGAGGCCGTCCTCGGACCGGGCGTTCACGACGAGGTCGTGGCCGCGGTCGGCCAGCTCGCGGGCCAGCAGGAAGCCCAGGCCGCGGCTCGCGCCGGTGACGAGGGCGACGGGGCGGCCGCTCATGACGCCGCCGGCCGGATCGGGGGTGCGTCCGGAAGCGGGTGGCGCAGGGCCGAGCGGCCCTCCGCCCAGCGCTCCAGCAGCAGGTCGCCGAACCGTTCGGCAAGGAACCCGCTCGCGCGGATGCCGAACACGATGTCCCTGGCCAACGCCGGTTCCGCGGCCAGGAGCGGGGCGATCACCCCGCGCCGGACGAGCTGCTCGTGCACGGCGTCGGCCTCGATGTGCTCGGCGTAGAACTCGACGGCCGCGTCGGGCAGGTCGAGGCGGCGCATCGCGCGGACGAGCCGGTCCGAGCCGGGGGAGGACGTCAGCTCGACCATGGCGAACTGCCCGATCAACGCGCCGCGGAGGGCCCGGTGCAGCCCGCACAACGACATCAGGTTCACCTCGGCCAGCGTCTGCGCGGGCGTCGCGTCCAGGTAGGCGCCATAGGAGGCGTCGAGGGCCAGCGCCAGCATCATCTCGGCGAACAGGTGCGCGTGCATGCGATCCGGGTTGCCTGCGCCGTACTCGTCGTGTTCGACGGTCACCAGCGCGGCCTTCGCCGGGCCGTCCAGCCGGGCGATCACCCACGCCTGGGGGTCGGCCTCCTTGAGGTGGTAGAGGGAACGGTGCGCCACGTACTCACGCAGCTGCCAGCGCTCGCCCTCGCGGCGCAGGTGATGGGAGACGCCGCGGGCTTCCAGCGGCTCGACGAGCAACGACTCCAGCTCGGCGTCAACGGCGTCGATGGAGCCGTCGGAGGGGGACACGTCGTCGTGCAGCGCGTCGAGGAAGACCCGCTCCATCGCCGCGCGGACGGTCAGCAGTGATGGCTCCCACTCGAGGTCGTCCTCGACACCGGCGAAGCCCCGGTAGTGCAGCTCGTAGAGGCAGTAGAGCGCGAGCTGCAGGTCGTCGCCGTAGGGCTCGGTGACCTCGACCGGCGGCAGGATCTCCGGTCCCCGGCGCAGCGAGCCGATCACGGCCGCCGACAGGGGCCCGCGGGGTTCCGGCAGCGCGGGCGGCTCAACGAGTCGGGGCCGGCTCGTGCGGAGCACTGTCGTCATCCCCCTTCGTCCTGGCGCACCTTGCGCCGGTGGCTGGTGTCGCAGAACGGCTGGCGGCGGCTGCGGCGGCACATGCACAGCGCACTGACCGGGCGGTCGGAGCGCACGCGGCTCCCGTCCGGCAGCACGACCTCGACGGGCCCGGACACCAGCAGCGGCCCCTCATCCGTCAGCATGATCTCGCGGGTCCGAGGACACCGTGCGGGATCAGCCATGCCGGGCTCCGACCACCGCGAGCTCCTCGAAGCTCTGACCGGGGCGGATCATGCCGCGCGCCTCGAGCAGCGCAGCGCGTCGGCGCATCACGGGGCCGAACGGCACGGTCGCACGGGAGAGCACCTGTGCCACGAGCCCGGCCCGCGCCAAGGCGTCGAGTGTCATGGCGGTGTCGCACACCGCCGAGTGCACGAGCAGGACGTCGCCGCCGGGGGCGAGGACGTCGGTCACGCCCGCGCAGATCCGGTCGAGCAGGGCCCTGCCGTCCGGTCCCGCGTCCCAGCAGCGGGACATGCGGTGGCGGGGCAGCGTCTCGGTCGGGGCGGGCACGTAGGGCGGGTTCGCCACCACCAGGCCGAAGCGGCGCCCGGCCACCGGGACGAAGAGGTCACCGCGGTGGACCGAGACCGCCGCGCCGTGCAGCCTGCTGTTGAGCCACGTGGCGACCACCGATCGCAGCGACAGGTCGACGGCTGTGACCGAGCGGGCACCGGCGCGGGCAGCCGAAACGGCCAGCGCCCCGCTCCCGGTCCCGATGTCGAGGACCTCGCGACCGATGGCGAAACCGCCCTGTCGCATCACGTCGGTCAGCATCTGGGTGTCACCCTCGGCCCGGTAGACCCCGGGTGGCCGCAGCAGCATCACACTGGACCTGTGCCCGCTGCTCGGTAACCCAAACGCAACTTATTCGACGCCGGCGGCGTTCTGCGCAATCGAGGCGTAGCGCGTCTGCGCGGCCGAGATGACGCCCGAGCGGTTCTTGTGGCTTTCCTCGAACGCGATCATCACCGTGAGGTCCGCGGGCGACGTCAGCTCGCGGAGCGCGGCGATCGCGCGCTGCGCCGTCATCTCCTCGTAGTGCTGGATGGGCAGCTCGGACGCCTTCAGGCTGCCCAGGTCGGCCCGTGTCTCGTGCACCACGCCCGCGACGCCGCCCGCGCCCTCTCGTGCGGCCACCCGCTCGGCCCGCTGCAGCGCGGCGTCGCGACCGGCCGCGGCGACCTCACGGGTGCCGCTCCCGAGCTGCACGACCTTGCCGGCCACGTCGCCGAGGGCGTCACGCGCCTGCTCGCCGCTGCGGTACGCGATGTGCACGGCGCGGTTGACCCTCGCGACAGCGAACCGCGTCGGCAGGCTGACCGCGTGCACCACGCCGCCGGCCACCCGCTGCAGCGGAGTGGGCGTCAGCGCGGCGGGTCCGCCCAGTGCCTCCTCGGCGAGCACGGTCGTGAGCCAGTCGACGGTGGCGCTGTGCGCGGTGACGAGGTCGTCGGCGAGCCTCTCAACGGCCGGCAGCTCCGCCCGATCGGCCAGCACGCGCACGTAGCGGGCGCGGTCGAGCAGTTGGTGCTCGAGGCTGAGGTCGCCGAGCAGCGCCTCGTCGATCGGCTGGGCCTGCTCCACCATGCTCTTGACGAGCGCGAGCACCCGTCCCAGCGCTGGTGTCACCACGTCGGGCACGGCGTCGAGCGCCCGCAGCTGGTCGGCGATGCGACGGGCGCGCCGCACCGCGTTGTCGCCGTTCTGTTGCAGCTCGCGCCGGACGGCGTCGGTGCGGGCCTGGGCGATGCGGAGCCTGGCGATCTGGGCCTCGGTCTGCGTGAGCTGCTCGAGCGCGCGGAGCTGCGCGACGATCGTGTCGGTCACGACGTTCGTCTCGGTCGTCTGTGTTGTCGCGGTGCTGGTGTTCGCCATGGTGGCGGTCAGTCCTCTCCGTGGTCGGGACGGTGCCTCCGGGGTGCCCGCTGCAGCGGTGGTCACGCATCGCCACCATGTGACCACGCTCTCGGGTGCTTTCGTGATCGGGTCGCCTGCAGGCCCTTCAAGCCTCGTCGAGGCGAGCCCGCGCCCTGGCGGTGCGGGTGGCCGCGGCACCCGCCGCCCTGGCCGAGGACTTCGCGGTGGCCTAGGCATCGCG
>DASRSC010000200.1:0-5241 GCA_035695525.1 Pseudonocardia sp.
GGGCTGACTGTTCTTCGGCCTGTGTCCCGGCCATCGCCGTCGGGGTGAGTGGCTGGAGAGGCCTGCTTCGCCCGAAGTCGGTGGGCCGTCTCCTCAGGCCCGTGCTGGTCCTCGTCGAGGAGGTTGGGTGTCGCGTCGAGATGTTCCGCCGGTCCGGTCGTGATCGCGATTGATCCGCACAAGCGGTCATGGACCGCGGTGGCGGTGAACGCTTCGTTGCAGCTGCAGACCTCGGTCCGGGTCGACGCCGACCGGTCAGCAGTCCTCGAAGCTCGGGTCACGCTTCTCGAATCGGGCCGTCACGGCCTCCACCTGGTTCGGGCTGCCGATCAGCGCGCCGATCTCCGTCTGCTCCGCTGCGAACCCGGCCTCGAGGTCCACCCGGCCGGCCAGGTCGAGCAGTCGCTTCGCCGCCCGCACCGCGTGCGGGCTGCGGGCGGCGATCTCTGCCGCCAGGGCGAGGGCGGCGCTGCGCGGATCGGGGTCGGTGCGTGTGCACAACCCGAGCGCGGCGGCCTCGTCGCCGCTGACCACGCGGCCGGTCCAGGTCAGCTCCTTGGCGACGTCGCGGCCGACGAGCTCGGGCAGCAGTTGGGTGCCCGTCATGTCGGGAACCAGCCCCCAGTTGACCTCCATCACCGACAGGCGCGCGTCGGGCGCCACGATGCGGATGTCAGCGCCGAGGGCGATCTGCAGGCCGCCGCCCAGCGCGTTTCCGCGCATCGCGGCAATCACGGGGACGGGCAGCTCTGCCCATACGTACGCGGCCCGCTGGCCTGCCGCCTTGGCCGGCCCGGCGGACGACGGAAGCTGCGCGGTCGCCGAGAGTCGTTCGCCCGACGTCATCGCGCGGAACGAGGTGAAGTCGAGGCCTGCGCAGAAGTCGGGCCCCTCGCCGGAGAGCACGACCGCGCGTACCGAGACGTCGGACCTGAGCCGCTCGCCCGCCTCGACGAGGCCCGCGAACATCGCGGGGTCGAGCGCGTTGCGCTTCTCCGGGCGGTTCAGGCGCACGTCGGCGACCCCGGCGGTCACGCTGATGGACACCCGTTGCTGCTCGTCGGTCATGCGGTCTGCTCCTGATCTCATCGTCCGGTGAACCTGGCCGGGCGCCGCTCGAGGAACGCGGCCACTCCCTCTGCATGATCGTCGGACGCGAAGCACTCGGCCATGGCCGCCCGGGTGGCGTCGACGTGCGCCCGGAGGCGGGCGCCTGCGCCGTCGAGCACCAGCTTCTTCGTCCTGACCAGCGCGAACGGTGAGGCGGTCGCGATCGTGCTGGCCAGTTCGAGCGCGGCCTGCGGCAGCGCGTCGGGCTCGACGACCGCGGTGGCGAAGCCGAGCGCCAGCGCTTCGTCGGCCCCGAGGTCGGCACCCGTGTAGAGCAGCCGCAGCGCAGGCCCCACGCCGATCTGGCGGGGTAGCAGCCACGTCCCTGCGCCGGTGTCGGACACCAGGCCGCGATGCACGAAGTTCCAGCTGAACCGTGCCCGGGTGGAGATCACTCGCAGGTCGGCCTGGGTGGCGAACTCCGCTCCCATGCCTACGGCCATGCCGTCTACGGCGGCGACGACGGGTTTCGGGCAGCCCATGAGCAGCGAATCGGCGCGCCCGTCCCCGTCGCGTCGGCCCCGGTCGTCGGGGGAGCGTGAGGCGAGGTCGGCGAGGTCGATCCCGGAGCAGAAGCTACCGGGCACGCCGGTGACCAGCAGCACCGTCACGTCCGGGTCGGCACTCGCGCGAGCGACGTCCGCGGAGAACTCGTCGAACATCGCGTACGTCATGGCGCCGCGCTTCTCCGGCCGGTCGATGGTCAGCGTGGCTACTCGGTCGGTCACCTCATAGCGGATCTCGCGCACGTGCCGTCTCCCTCTTCCCCCGACGCTGGTGGCGGTGCAATGCTAGCTGAACGATCGTTAAGGAGGGCCTGTGGATTTCGAACTGCCCGTCGAGCTGACCCAGCGCCTCGCCGACCTCGATGACTTCATCGAGCGGGAGATCAGACCGCTGCAGGCGCAGGACGACAACGAGCGTTTCTTCGACCACCGTCGCGAGTACTCCCGCACCGACTTCGAGAACGGGGGCGTGCCGCGGCGCGAGTGGGAGGAGTTGCTCGGCGAGATGTTCCGCCGCGCCGACGCCGCCGGATGGCTGCGCTACGGGCTGCCGAAGGAGGTGGGCGGCTCCGACGGAACGAACCTCGACATGGCGGTGATCCGCGAGCACCTGGCACACAAGGGCCTTGGGCTGCACAACGACCTGCAGAACGAGGCGTCGATCGTCGGGAACTTCCCGTTCGTCCACATGATGCTCCAGTACGGCTCGCAGGCGCAGAAGGAGGAGTTCCTCGAGCCGATGCTCACGCGCACGAAGCGCATCGGCTTCGGGCTGACCGAACCCGAGCACGGCAGCGACGCGACATGGATGGAGACCACCGCGGTCCGCGACGGCGACGACTGGGTCCTCAACGGCGCGAAGCGCTTCAACTCGGGGATGCACTCGGCCACCCACGACGTGATCTTCGCGAGGACATCGGGGAAGCCCGGTGACCCGCGCGGGATCACGGCGTTCTTCACCCCCGTCGACTCTCCCGGTTTCTCTGTCGACTTCCACTGGTGGACGTTCAACATGCCCACCGACCACGCCGAGGTCACCATCCGCGATGTGCGCGTCCCGAGCTCCGCAATCTTCGGGGAGGAGGGTGCGGGGCTGGCGGTGGCCCAGACCTTCGTGCACGAGAACAGGATCCGGCAGGCGGCCTCCGGTGTCGGCGCCGGGCAGTACTGCGTCGACCGCAGCGTCGAGTACGCGCGTAAGCGCGTGACGTTCGGCCAGCCGCTAGCGACCCGGCAGGCGATCCAGTGGCCGCTGGTGGAGCTGCAGACGGAGGCAGAGATGCTGCGCGGGCTGGTCCGCAAGACCGCGTGGGAGCTCGACCGGGTGCCGCACATGCAGATCAGCGACAAGGTCTCGATGTGCAACTACCGGGCGAACCGGTTCGTGTGCGAGGCCGCCGACCGCGCGATGCAGGTGCACGGCGGGCTCGGCTACACGCGGCACACGCCGTTCGAACACATCTACCGCCACCACCGCCGCTACCGGATCACCGAGGGGTCGGAGGAGGTCCAGATGCGCAAGGTCGCGGGCTACCTGTTCGGCTTCGCCGGACCGCGGAAGGGACAGGGCTGAGACAGGTGGACGACTTCCGCGAGCTCGGCGGCCGGCTGTCGAACTGGGGCCGCTGGGGCGTCGACGGGCGGCGTGACGAGCGGGGCACGACCGACCTGCTCACCCCGGAGAGGATCGTCGCCGCCGCGAGCCTGGTGCGCGACGGCAAGGTGTTCGACCTCGGCATCCCCTTCGGACCGGATGGCCCGCAGCCCGGCGGCGGGCGCATCAACCCCGTCCAACTGCTCTCCGAGACCGGCGCCGACCAGGACTTCCCCGGCGCCTTCCACTACGCCGACGATTACGTCTTCATGCCACTGCAGAGCGCGTCGCAGTGGGACGGCCTTGAGGAACTCATAGCGCCCGTCGGCCGCGCAGCCCTCGGCGAGCTTCTCGAAGTCGAGGATCTCGCCCAGCGTCATTCCCATGTCCCGGCGCCGCCCATCAAGTTCCGCCGGGCGGTCGGCTCACCGATCAACCCGCTGGCTATCAAGTAAGGGGATCTACGTGCGGGTAGCGTGGTCGCTCCGCCCCACCGGGACGGTGCAGAGGAGGTGGCCGCGTGGCGAGGCCAGCTCTGCCGGAGCCCGGCGTACGCCGCGCCGGGCCGACGCCGGCGCGCGTGCCGCACGGCGCGGTCGGCGAGGCGGGGATCCTGGACGCAGCGCTCGCGGTCATGGCGGAGCACGGCTTCCACGGCACGTCGGTCCGGGACATCGCGGTGCGCGCGGGGGTCAGCCCGGCGGCGCTCTACCACCACTTCGCGTCCAAGCAGCAGGTGCTCGCGACGATCATGGAGCGCGGGATCAAGGCGCTCCTGGAGCGCACGCACGCTGCGCTGGCGGACGCGGGCGACGAGCCGGCGGACCGGCTGCGGGCGCTCGTCGAGGTGCATGTGCTGTTCCACCTCCAGGACCAGCGGGGCACGCTGCTCGGCACGAGCGAGCTGCGCGCGCTGGAGGAGCCGGTGCGCAGCCGCCACCTCGCCAAGCGCCACCAGCAGCAGCGCCTGTTCGACGGGGTGATCACGCAGGGCGTGGACCTCGGCGTGTTCACGACGCCGATCCCGCTCGAGGCCTCCCGGGCGATCGTCGTGATGTGCACTGGCGTGGCGAACTGGTTCTCCCCGAAAGGTCGGATGAGCCGCGCCGAGGTGGTGCGCCGCTACCAGCGGCTCGCACTGGACATGGTGGGGGCGCACGACGCCTGACCCGCTCGGCCCGGGGTCCGCGATGACGGCCGCCGCGACGCTCGACGGGCGCCCGGTCGACGCGGGCGACCCGGATGTGCTCGCCCGCCTGCTCGCGCGCCGGCTCACGACGGTGACGGGTGCCGAGGTGTCCGTCGAGCGGCTCACCCGCCTCACCGGTGGTGCCAGCCGGGAGACGTGGTCGTTCGCGGCGCTCACCGATGACGGGCACCGCAGGCTCGTGCTGCGCCGTGACCCGCCCGGCCCGGGGCGGCCGGAGGGGATGGCCCGCGAGGCCGCCGCCGTTGCCGCCGCGCACGCCGCGAAGGTGCCCGTGCCGCTGCTCGTCGACTCCGGTACCGACCCGGCGGTGCTCGGCTCGCCGTACCTGGTCACCGAGTACGTCGACGGCGAGACGATCGCGCGCAGGCTGCTGCGCGAACCGCAGTACGCGAGTGCGCGCGAGTCGATGGCCACCGAGCTGGGCCGGACCCTGGCCCGGATCCACAGCGTGCCGCTGGTCGCCGTGCCGGGCCTGGAGACCCACGACCCACTCGAGCACCTGCTGGCCAGCTACGACGCGCTGGGCGAGCCGCTGCCGACCATCGAGATCGCGCTGCGCTGGCTCGAGCGGCGCCGGCCGGACCCGGTGGCGGAGACGGTGGTGCACGGCGACTTCCGCACCGGCAACCTGATCATCGCTCCCGACGGGCTGCGCGCCGTGCTCGACTGGGAGGTGGTGCACCGCGGCGACCCGCGGGAGGACCTGGGCTGGCTGTGCGTGAAATGCTGGCGCTTCGGTTCGGCCCTGCCAGCTGGCGGGTTCGGCACCGTCGACCAGCTGCTCGACGGCTACATGGAGGTCGCGGGCACGCGGCCCGATC
>DASRSC010000201.1:0-5661 GCA_035695525.1 Pseudonocardia sp.
CCGACTCCTGACCCGCACCATCGGTAGTGCGTGGGCCGACGACATCTTCAGCGAGTCGGCCGCGGCGGCATTCTGGCAGACGCTGTCGCTGCCGCCGCTGCTGCTCGGACTCTTTGGTGTGCTCGGCTACGTGGGCGACTGGTTCGGCCCCGACACGGTCACGGCCGTCCAGCACCGGATCATCGACCTCACCAGCGGCGTGTTCAGCCGCAACGCCGTCGACGAGATCATCGCCCCGACGGTTGCCCAAGTCCTCACGACCGCCCACGGCGAGGTCGTCTCGCTCGGGTTCCTCCTCAGCTTCTGGTCGGGTTCGTCGGCGATGGCCGCCTTCGTCGACGCGATCACGCGGGCCTACCGTCAGGACCGGCTACGCAACATAGTCTGGCAGCGGGTTCTCGCCATCCTGCTGTACCTGGTCGGCCTGGCCATCGGGATCGTGTTCCTGCCGATCGTCGCACTGAGTCCCGACCGCCTGCTTCCCCTGCTTCCCGATGCGTGGGAGCCCGCTGCGGCGTTCGTGTCCGGGTGGCTGTACTACCCGCTGATCGGGCTGGTGCTCGTGCTGGCGCTCACCACGCTCTACAAGATCGCGCTACCGCTCAAGCCGCCGTGGTATCGGGGCCTGCCCGGTGCGCTGCTGGCCGCCGTCGTGTTTCTCGTCGGTGTGACGGGCCTGCGCGTCTACCTCGACTGGATCACCGGCACCGGCTACACCTACGGTGCGCTGGCAGCGCCCATCGCGTTCCTGCTCGGCACCTTCTTCATCGCCCTCGCGATCGTCATCGGTGCGCACCTCAACGCAGCGGTGCAGGAGCTGTGGCCCGCCCCGTTGCGGCGACGGGGCAGACCAGTACCGGCGCCCGGCCCGGAGCGACAGGCTCCGGCGGACCTCGCCGATGCGATCCGCCACCATCCCGAGGCCGCCGCTGTGGTCCTGGAACGCCTCGAGTACGTCATCGCGCGCCCTGTGGTCACCACGGCGGTCGCGACGGCAGGCGACCGACAGCTCAACCGCCGGCCGCCCGACGCTCCCGACGGTTCCTGAACAGGCCGACCGGCAGGTCGAGCGCGATCACGTGCGCGTGCGGCTCCCGGCAGAGCGCAGCCGGCGGACGTCCTCTCCGTCGTAGCGGTGAGAACGTCCGCCGGCCGACGATGGAGCGATCAGTTCCGCTTCGCGTCCCTGGAGCCGGTGCTCGCGGCAGCGGTCACCGAGTTCCACACGTTCTTCTGCACCGTCAGCGTCGTGTCGAGCATGGAGGTGAAGATCTGGATCGGGATGAACGCCAGTTCGAGCCCGGACGTGAGGCCGGGCACCGCTTTCGCCGATGCCGGGGTGACCCAACGCGCCGCTGCCTCCTGCGGCTGGCGGCTGGGCGCCGGCGCCCAACCCTGCTGCCCCTGGGGGCCGGGAAGTCCTTGTGGTCCGGGAGCTCCCTGAGGCCCGGGCGGCCCAGCCGGTCCCACCGGGCCCTGCTCGCCGGGCAGGCCCTGCTCCCCGCGTGCACCCTGCTCGCCGCGGGGTCCCTGTTCGCCGGGCGCGCCCTTCTCGCCGGACAGACCCTGCTCACCGCGGGGCCCCTGGTCGCCGGGCAGGCCCTTGTCGCCGTGCTCGCCCTTCTCTCCGCGCTCGCCGGGCAGGCCCTGCTCCCCGCGTGCGCCCTGCTCGCCACGCTCGCCCTTCTCACCAGGCGCGCCCTGCTCGCCGCGCTCGCCGGGCCTGCCCTGCTCACCAGGGGTGCCCTGCTCCCCGCTTGCACCCTGCTCGCCGCGGGGGCCCTGCTCGCCGGGCGCGGGGCGCACGCCCTGCGCGCTACGCGGCCGTGCCTCTCCCGCTCTGCCGGGGCCAGCCGGCTGACCGGTCGTGCCCGGCTCCCGACGCGACGACTGCCCGGCCCGAGGACGATCCCCATTGCCCACGGGCTGCTCCGCGCCGGTGCTCCGGCGGACCGTCGAGCTCGGCTCGCGTGCTTCCTCTGCCATATGCGTCTCCTTCGTCGTCCATCCGTACGTGCTATGCCTGCGTGTGCCGCTGCCGGGTCCCGGCGCTCACTGCTGCTAGGTATCCCAGGCGCTGATCAGTAACCCACGCGGGTGGGTGGGGCTCGTCACAATCGTTCTCGAACGTCCGTTCGAGTTGTCCACGGGCCTGTCCACACCTGTGGACGCGCTCGGCATCCAGGAACCGGCCCGGCCAGGATGGGTGGCATGAGCATCGTCCGCTGGGGAGTGGTGGGTCCGGGCCGGATCGCGGCGAAGGTGGTGGACGACTTCCCGCACGTGCCCGGAGCGGAGGTCGTCGCGGTCGCGTCCCGGTCGCCGCAGCGCGCCGAGGCCTTCGCCGGCGCCCACGAAATCGGCCGCGTCCACGACTCCTACCGGGCGATCGTCGAGGACGACGCCGTCGACGTGCTGTATATCGCCACCCCGCACCCACACCACCGGGCCGTCGCTCTCGCGGCGCTCAAGGGCGGGAAGGCCGTGCTGGTGGAGAAGGCGTTCACGGTGACGCCCGCCGCCACCCGGGAGATCGCCGACGCGGCCACCGACGCACGGGTCTTCGCGATGGAGGCCATGTGGACCCGCTTCCAGCCCGCCGTCGTTCGGATGCGGGAGCTGATCGCCGACGGCGCGATCGGCGAGGTCCGCGCCGTCCAGGGGGAGCTCGGGGTGCACGCCTCGACCGACCCGCTGGACCGGTACTACAACATCGCGATCGGCGGCGGCGCCCTGTTCGACCTCACCGTGTACCCGATCTCGTTCGCCCAGATGGTGCTCGGCACACCGGACACGGTCGCCGCCCACGGCACGCTCGACGCCACCGGAGTCGACATCGAGGAGGCCGTGCTGCTCGGCTGGGCCGACGGCCGCACAGCCTCCCTGTTCACCTCGCTCCGCTGTGCCACCCCCGGGCAGATGCGCGTGTTCGGCACCGGCGGCTGGATTGACCTCCTGCCGCGTTTCCACCATCCCGACACGTTCGTGCTCCACCGCACCGGCCGCGACGCGGAGGAGGTGACGGTGCCGCACATCGGTGGCGGCTACGCCCACGAGCTGCGTGAGGTCACCGACTGCGTCCTCGCCGGGCGGACGCAGAGCGAGGTCATGCCACTCGCCGACACCATCGCGGTGCAGGACGTGATGGGCGCGGTAGCCGACCAGCTCGGCATGGTGCCGCAGGAAGGGCCTGCCGAGCTCTGACCGCGAGGCTGGGGCGGGACCGGACGCTCCGAGCGCTCTCCGTGGTCCTCGCTGCCCCGTGGCCCTGGGCGCGTCAGGCTCAGCGTGGAGGGTTCATCATCGCCGGGTGCAGGTGCGGATCGGTCTGGTCACCGTCGTCGTCGAGGAGTACGACCCCGCGATCGCCTTCTTCGTCGACGTCCTCGGTTTCGAGCTCGTGGAGGACTCGCCGTCGCTCACGCCCGGATGGCGCGCGCGGGCGTCGAGTTCATGACCCCGACCCGGTCGGAGCGCTACGGCCGCGTCGCCGTGTTCCTCGACATCGCCGGGAACCGGTGGGACCTGCTCAGACCGCCCTGAACACCGCCCCCAAGGTCTCACCCGATGACCTCGGCACTCCTGGCGGCTGATTCCCGCCGGGCGACGACCGCACCCAGACCAGCCGCGACGATACAGGCCACCGCACCGAGTGCCAGCCCGGCGCGTCCCCCGAAATGCTGGCTGACCAGCCCGGCGATCGGACCGCCGATCGGCGTCGACCCGAGGAACGCGACGGCCCACAGCGCCATCACGCGCCCACGCATGTGCGGGGCGGCGGCCAACTGCAGCGTGCTGTTGCCCGCCGACTGGAACGCGACGCTCGCCGCGCCGACCAGGCCCATTCCCACCAGTGCCACCCCGAGAGTGGGCGAGAGTGCAGTGGCCAGCAGCGCCAGGCCGAACGCGGCGGCTCCGACGACCAATGACCACATCCCGGTGCGTCCCCGTGCGGCCATGTAGAGGCCGCCGACCACGGCGCCCGCACCCATCGCCGCTGTCAGAAACCCGTAGGTCCGCGCGTCACCAGCAAACGTCTGGCTCGCGACGACCGGCAGCACCACCTGGAACTCGTACGCCAGGCACCCGACCAGCGCCATCATCAGCAGCGGGATCGCGAGCCTCGGCGTCCGGCGGACGTAGGTCAGGCCCTCGCGCAGTTGCCCAGGAGCGCGCGGCGTCGGGTTCGAGGGGGAGAGCGCCGAGACGTCGAGCCGGAGGAGCGACGTGACGACCGCGACGAAGCTCGCCGCGTTGATCAGGAAGCACAAGCCGATGCCCCCGGTGGCGATGACGAGGCCGGCCACGGCCGGGCCGACCGCGCGGGCAACGTTGACGAGCACCGAGTTGAGGCTCACCGCGTTGCGCAGATCGTCGGATCCGACCATCTCCAGGACGAACGACTGGCGCGCCGGATTCTCGAAGCAGTTGTTCAGGCCGAGCACGAACGCGAGCACGTATACCTGCCACAGCTGCACAGCGCCGGTGATCGTCAACAGCCCGAGCGCCAGGGCGAGCACGCCCATCACCGACTGGAGGCCGATCATCAGCCGGCGCTTGTCCATCCGATCGGCAATGACGCCTCCGTAGGGACCGAGCACGAGCGTCGGCAGCGTCTGCAGCGCGACGACGAGACCGAGTGCGGTACCGGAGCCGGTGAGCTGCAGGACCAGCCAGGACTGGGCGATCGTCTGCATCCAGGTGCCGACGAGCGAGATCGACTGACCGGTCAGGTAGCGGCGGTAGTTGCGGTTGGAGAGGGAGGCGAAGGTCTGTCGGCGCAGCGCGTCGAGCGGGGCGATCGCTCGCTCGCTGAGCAATGTCATCTGTTCTCCTTGCGGGTGGTGGCGAGGGTGAGCTGGTCGGCGAGGGCTTCGAGGGCCGGCAGCGCGGCGAGCAGCTCGGCCGCGCGGGCTGCGGGCATCGCCGCGAGGCGGGCCGTGAGCAGCTGGGTGCGTTCGGCTCGTAGTCGCAGGTGCTCCGCGCTGCCCGCATCCGTGCACTCGACGCGCGCAGCGCGCCCGTCATCGGGATCGGGGCGCCGCCGCAGCAGGCCGCCGTCCTCGAGTTTGCCGACGATGCGCGAGAGCATCGTCGGGTTGATGCCCTCGACATCAGCGAGCTCGGACAAGCGTATCGGCCCGAGGCGCGCAACCGTGGCCAGGACGGATGTCTGTGTGCTGGTCAGCGAGTTGCCGCGGGACTGCCGATCGAGCAGGCGCGAGATGCGGGCGAGTGCGACGCGTAGCCGGGTGACGTCCTCGCCGTCGAAGCTGTCCATGTCGCCCTCCTCATATAATTGCGTGCCGACAAGCAAGTATAGCACCCTGCGTGTTAGGAGTGCTGGTCGCGGCAGGTGCGTTGGTCACAGACGACGCAGGCGTCGAGCAGCTCACCGTGGTGCCCTTGTCGTTGGCGAGCTCGGGGTGGCGGGCGGTGAAGCGCCGTCCATCGTGGCATCGTCGTCGCCGGGGAGCCGTTGATCGACCGCCGGTCGGCGGCGCAACCCAGCGGCCCGCGAAAGCACCGCCGGAACGCATCCGCCGCAGTAGAGTCCGCGGACGTGGACCGCGCAGAGATCACGTCCCTGGCCGAGCTCGTGGACGTCGTCGGAACTCCGATTCCGCGTGTCGCGCAGAAGGAACGCCAGGTTCTCGACCC
>DASRSC010000202.1:0-18759 GCA_035695525.1 Pseudonocardia sp.
CGGGCCTCGGAGAGGTCGTCATCGACGTGGTGGCGAGCGCGGTCAACCGCGCCGACCTGATGCAGCGTCAGGGCCACTACCCGCCGCCCCCTGGGGCGTCGGACATCATCGGGCTGGAGTGCTCCGGCCGGATCGCGCAGCTCGGCGACGGCGTCGAGGGGTGGCAGGTCGGCGACGAGGTGTGCGCCCTGCTCGCCGGCGGCGGGTACGCGGAGAAGGTGGTGGTGCCCGCGGCGCAGCTGCTGCCGATCCCGTCCGGCGTGGACATCGTGACGGCCGCTGGGCTGCCCGAGGTGGCGTGCACGGTGTGGTCGAACGTCGTGGACGCAGGGCGGCTCAGCGCCGGCGAGACCTTCCTCGTCCAGGGCGGGAGCAGCGGAATCGGGACGCACGCGATCCAGGTCGCGAAGGCACTCGGGGCCAGGGTCGCCGCCACGGCGGGTGCCCCGGATCGGCTGGAACGCTGCCGCGAGCTCGGCGCCGACATCGTCATCGACTACCACGACGACATCCCGGCCGAGCTGAAGAAGGCCACCGACGGCCACGGCGCCGACGTCATCCTCGACAACATGGGCGCCAAGGGCCTCGCCGCCAACCTCGACGCCCTCGCCCCCGACGGCCGGCTGCTGATCATCGGGCTGCAGGGCGGCGCTAAGGGCGAGCTGAACCTCAACAAGCTGCTGGTCAAGCGGGCCAGCGTCACGGCGATGGGGCTGCGCGGGCGGCCGATCGACGGGCCCCATGGCAAGGGCGCGGTGGTCGCGGGCGTCCGGGAGCAGGTGTGGCCGCTGATCGCGGAGGGGAAGGTGCAGCCGATCGTGCATGCGACCTTCCCGATGCCCGACGTCGCGGAGGCACACGCGCAGCTCGAGGCAGGTGGCGTGATCGGGAAAGTGCTGCTGGTGACGCCGGCCAAGAGCTGAGGACGGAGCGACTGCCACCGGGTCTCAAGGCCCTCGTGGCTGGGTATGTCCCGTTCTCCGTGCGGATACGGTAGCGAGAAGAACACGTCGAACAGTGATGCGGCGAGGGAGAACCGTGCTCGCCGGGAAACATGGGGACCCATGAGCCAGCCATCGGAGCAGCACACGAACGACAAGGGCGAGCAGCAGGTCATGGTCATCGGGCCGGACGGCAGGCCGGTGGGTATGGCAACGGTGCCGCAGTCGGGCGAGGACGGCGGCGACGCGCAGGGCCCGGGGGCCGGGATCGAGCAGCCGGGCAAGGTCATGCGGATCGGCACGATGATCAAGCAGCTGCTGGAGGAGGTACGCGCCGCGCCGCTCGACGACGCGTCCCGCAACCGGCTCAGGGAGATCCACGAGAACTCGATCAAGGAGCTGGAGGGCGGTCTCGCACCGGAGCTGCGCGACGAGCTGCACCGCCTGACCCTGCCGTTCTCCGAGACCACCATCCCGTCCGACGCGGAGCTGCGGATCGCGCAGGCACAGCTCGTCGGGTGGCTGGAGGGCCTGTTCCATGGGATCCAGACGGCGCTGTTCGCGCAGCAGATGGCCGCCCGCGCCCAGCTGGAGCAGATGCGCAGGGGGCTGCCCCCCGGCACCATGCCACAGCAGCCCGGCGCCGAGGCCGGCCTGGGTCGGGGCACAGGTCAGTACCTGTAACCCGGCCGCCGCTCACCGTTGCAGGGGAGCAACGTTCGTGCGACGGCATCGCGTGGACGTTGCTCTGCTGCATTCGGGGCGGGGCCGCACGAGCGCCTCATCACCCGCCGGTACTCTCGTCGGGTGGCTCGAACGATGACCACCGGTGACGACCGGGCAGAGGACACGACGTCCGCGCCGGGGGTCGTGCCAGACCCACCCGGGTCGCGCAGTTGGCAGCGGGCATTCGACGACCTCGGGCGGGGTTGGCGGCAGCGGCCGCTGTGGGGGTACCTCGGCTGGCAGGACATCAAGCAGCGCTACCGCCGCTCGGTGCTCGGACCGCTGTGGATCAGCATCACCATGGCCGTGGTCGCCACGGCGATGGGCATCCTCTACGGGGCCCTGTTCGGCCAGGACCTCCGGACGTTCCTGCCCTACGTGGCCACCGGCCTGTTGATCTGGTACTTCATCAACGGCTGCATCCTCGAGGGCAGCGAGGTCTTCATCGCCAACGAGGGACTGATCAGGTTCCTCCCGGCGCCGCTGAGCCTGCACGTCTACCGGCTGGTGTGGCGGCAGACATTGTTCTTCCTGCACAACCTCGTGGTGTGGGGGATCCTCGCCGCCATCTTCCGGCCGCCGCTCGGCTGGTCTCTGCTGCTGGCGGTTCCCGCCTTCATGCTGCTCGTCATCAACGGGGCGTGGATCTCCGTGGTCACGGGCATCATCGCCACCCGGTTCCGCGACATCCCTCCGATCATCGCGAGCCTCGCGAACCTGCTGTTCTTTGTGACGCCGATCGTGTGGCAATACGACACGCTGCTGAAGAATCCGGCCGTGGCCGAGCGGGCCCGGATCGCGGAGCTGAACCCCGTGCTGCACTTCGTCGAGATCCTCCGCGAGCCGCTGCTGGGCGAGCCGATCGTCTGGCGCCACTGGGCCGTCGTCGGCGTCATCACGGTGGCGGGCTGCCTCGCGGCGCTCGTCTGCTTGCGCAACTACCGCTCCCGCGTCGCGTACTGGGTCTGAGGACGGCATGGTCAGCATCGATCTCGACGGCGCCGCCGTCGACTTCCCGATCTTCGACGCCAAGACGCGGTCATTGAAGAAGGCCGTGCTCGGCCGCGCGGGCGGCCGGATCGGCACCGACTCCAAGGTGCCCATCATCGAGGCGCTGCGCGACATCACGGTGTCCCTGCGCAAGGGCGACCGCGTCGCGCTCGTCGGGCACAACGGGGCAGGCAAGTCCACCCTGCTGCGGCTCATGTCGGGCATCTACGAACCCACCCGCGGGCGCTCCTCCGTGATCGGCAAGGTTGCACCGGTCTTCGACCTGGCCGTCGGGATGGACCCGGAGATCTCCGGGCTGGAGAACATCCTCATCCGCGGCCTGTTCCTCGGTATGACGCGCAAGCAGATGGAGGCGCGGGTCGACGACATCGCGGCCTTCACCGAGCTCGGCGACTACCTCAAGATGCCGCTGCGCACCTACTCCACGGGCATGCGCGTGCGACTCGCGCTCGGCGTCGTCACCAGCATCGACCCCGAGATCCTCCTGCTCGACGAGGGTATCGGCGCGGTCGACGCCGAGTTTCTCGCCAAGGCGCGCACCCGGCTCAACGAACTGGTGGAGCGCTCCGGGATCCTGGTGTTCGCGTCGCACTCCGACGAGTTCCTCGCGGACCTGTGCGACACAGCCATCTGGATGGACCGGGGCACCATCCGGGAGCACGGTCCCCTCCGTGACGTGCTGCGCCACTACAAGGGCCGCGACGTACTGGCCGAGATCGAAGCCGCCCGGTGAGACACGAGCCGCTCCCCGCAGGCTCGGTCGTCGCGGTGGTCGTCACGCGCCACCGCGCCGACATGCTGGTCGACTCGCTGGCCGCGCTCGCGAAACAGACCCACCCCATCGCCCACCTCGTCGTTGTCGACAACGGGCCGGACCAGCCCGCGCGGGAGGTCGTCGAGGCCAGTGGCCTCCCGGCCACGTGGTTGCCCTCGTGGAACAACCTCGGCGGAGCCGGCGGGTTCGCCCTCGGCATGCTGCACGCGCTCGCCATGGGCGCGGAGTGGATCTGGCTGGGCGACGACGACGGCTACGCGGCCGACGAGACGGTGCTCGCCACCCTCGTCGATCTCGCGGATCGCCGTGGGCTGGCCGCCGTGTCGCCCACCGTGGCCGACAAGGACGAGCCAGACCGCCTTGCGTTCCCGATACGTCGGGGGCTCACCTGGCACCGGTCGCGGGCGGCGCTCGCCGCTGACGTCGACCATGGCGCCGACGACGAACTGCTCCCCGGCGTTGCCGCGCTGTTCAACGGGGCGTTGTTCCGGGCTGCCACCCTCGACGTCGTGGGGGTCCCGGACCTCCGGCTGTTCGTCCGGGGCGACGAGGTGGAGATGCACCGCAGGCTGGTGCGGTCGAACCTGCCGTTCGGCACGTCGCTGCGGGCGACGTACCTGCACCCGGCCGCCTCGGACGACGACAAGCCGATGCTCTGTGGCCGGATGCACGCCCGTGACCCCGACGATCCGGTGAAGCGCTACTACACCTACCGCAACCGCGGGTACCTCGTCTCGCAACCGGGGATGCGGAAGGTCGGGCTGCTGGAGGTGCCGCGGTTCGCCTGGTACTTCCTGGTGACGAAACGCAGCCCG
This sequence comes from Pseudonocardia sp., assembly GCA_035695525.1. Taxonomy (GTDB): domain Bacteria; phylum Actinomycetota; class Actinomycetes; order Mycobacteriales; family Pseudonocardiaceae; genus Pseudonocardia. The sequence goes on from DASRSC010000202.1 coordinate 4,269, forward strand.
CGGCAGTTCGCCCAGTGGGTGCGGCTGGTGCGGCAGGGGCGTGCGGAGCGGTTCCACCGCGCCTGACCTCCCCGGCGTCCGTTCACGGCACGCCACCACGTATCACTCGATCGTGTGTGATTAAGATCACAGCGAATTCGACGCATCTTTCTCTGCTGTTAGTCGTGCGTCTAGTTCAATGTTCACGGAATGCGACTAACATCCCTCTCGTAAGCTTCCGACCTGCGACGAAGGCTGCCTCGATCGATCCAGGTAAATACTCGGTTAACTCCTCGGCTCACCACTCCAGGTGATCGTCGCCTGTACCCCGCTGCTAATTTTTCTCCTCGATAGTGGCCGAATCGGGGGATACGCGATGTGGGATTGGCTCCGCTTTCTGGAGCATTGGCAACTATTCCTGCCGGTTGGCGTCATCGGCGGAATCTCGTGGTCGGTCTGGCTGATCCGCAAGCTCATGTCGGCCCGCTACCGCCCGCTGACGAACGACTTCCGCACCACGACGTCCGTGGTCGTCCCGTCGTTCCGTGAAGACCCGAACGTCCTCATGCGCTGCCTCGACACGTGGCTGGCGCAGGGGCCGACCGAGGTCATCATCGTGCTCGACATCGAGGACCTCGAAGCCCGCGACCGCCTGATGGCGCGCCAGGACCGGCGCTTGCACGTCATGATGTTCGCCCACGAGGGCAAGCGGTCGGCGCTCGGTGTCGGCATCCGCGCGGCCCGCCACGAGATCCTCGTACTCACCGACTCCGACACCGCGTGGGAGCCGGGCCTGCTCGGCGCCGTGCAGATGCCCTTCGTCAACTCGAAGGTCGGCGCCGTCGGCACCCGGCAGAACGTCCACGAGCCACGCAGCAGCGTCTGGCGCCGCGTGGCCGACTGGATCATCGACCTGCGGTACATGGACTACGTGCCCGCGACGGCCCGCCGCGGCGGCGTCGTTTGCGTCTCCGGACGCACCGCCGCCTACCGCCGATCCGCGGTGATGCCGGTCCTCGCGAACCTCGAGCACGAATACTTCCTCGGCAGGCGCTGCGTCGCCGGCGACGACGGCAGGCTGACCTGGTTGGTCCTCGCCCAGGGCTACCGGACCGAACACCAGGACTCGGCGCGAGCCTTGTCGATGTTCCCCTCCACGTTCCGGGCGTTCTGCAAGCAGCGCGTCCGCTGGAGCCGCAAATCCTACCGCTGCTACCTCACCGCCATCTACAAGGGCTGGTTGTGGAGGGCCCCGCTGATCTCACAGCTGACCGTGTTCCAGATCCTGTTCACCCCGGTCACCATGTTCGCGACGGTCTGGTACCTCGTCGCGGCCTGGTTCAGCCCGCAACGCGAGCTCGCCGTGATCCTCGGCCTCGCGTGGCTCTTCATCGGTCGCGCCATCCGCAGCTTCTCGCACCTGCGCCGCAGACCGTCCGATGTCGTCATCCTGCCGCTCGTCACCCTAGTGATCATGTTCGTGGCTCTACCGATCAAGGCCTGGGCGTTCGTCACCATGAACAAGCAGGGGTGGCTCACCCGGCGTGCCGATCTCGTCGGCGGCGAGGGCCAGGACGAGGCCAGCCTGACGGAGGACAGCCGTGGCGCAGGCTGATCCCCCGAGGCGCAGCGCAGGGCGCCGCTGGCTCGTGCTGCTGACCGCGCTCGCCGTCGTCGGCGGCATGGGGGTCGCGGCCGTCCAGACGGGCCTGGTCGATCGCGTCGTCACCGGCCTCGGCCCGGTGGACGCCGGCAGCAGGCTCGACGACGCCGAGGAGGTCGGAGCCGTGGTGCCGCCGACCGACGCCGAGGATGCCGCTCCCACGACCGAGGCGCAGCAGCGCCAGGCCACGCTCGTCGAGGCCGAGGACGACCGGCTCTTTGCCATCGTCAGCGACAGGCCGCCCTCGGACGTCCCCTACGAGGTGGCTGCCGCAGGCCAGGCCGTTCCCACCGTGGTGCTCACGGCCCGCTCCAATCCCTACGACCTCCCGGCGCTGGAGCGCCTCGGGGCCGCGGCGAGGCTGCCCGATGGGTCCTGGTTGCTGAGCCGCTCGGTGGTGGTCGCACGCGGCGCCGAGCTGCGGATCCAGGAGCCGGGGGCGACGCTGCGGCTGGCCAGCGGACCAAGCGGGTTCGCGACGCTGGTCGCGTTCAAGGGGACCCTGACCCTCTCGGGCGGTCCCGACGCGCCGCTGACACTCACCAGTTGGGACCCGGCGACGAACGCCGCAGACGCCGAGCGCGGCGACGGCCGGGCCTACATCCGTGCGGTCGGGGCGCGGATGGACCTCACGGCGGTGCACGTCTCCGACCTCGGTTTCTGGAGCGGTCGTACCGGCGGTGTGGCCTGGACCGGGAGCGCGGGTGCTGCGGCCACCGGGTCGGCAAACCACACGACGATCGAGCGCGGCCACTACGGGATCTTCACCAGCCGAACCAAGGACGCCGTCGTCAACGACACGATCCTGCGCGACAACGAGCTGGACGGGCTGCTCCTGCACCGCGAGACGAGCGGCCTCGTTGCCACGGGCGTCACAAGCACCGGCAACGGACGCGACGGCATCACCGCGACGCGGGGCGCCCAGCGCATCACCCTCTCCCAGGTCACGGCCTCGGACAACGCAGGTAGCGGGATCCGGATCGACGGTTCCCCGCTGGCCGCCGAGGCGACCGCCGGCGGGGCCAGCACCGCCCCGGGCAGGGGCTACACGATCGAGCGCTCGACCGCGGCGGGCAACACCGAGGTGGGGATCCTCGCCGTCGAAGCCGCCGGGCTCGTACTGCGCAACAACTCCGTCTCGGGGAACCGCGACGGCATCGTGGTCCGTGGCGGCACGGACCGGCCGACCGTCTCGGGCAATGCCGTGGATGCCGCCGAGTTCGGCATTGCGGTGCGGAGCGGCGCCCGGGACGCGCAGGTCAGCGGCAACCGGATCGGCTCGGCCGTCATCGCGATCCAGGTCACGGACGCGTCGGCGAAGATCCATCAGAACGAGGTCCGCGCCGCGTCCCGGTACGGCGTCTCGTTGGTCGGTGAGGTGACCGGGTCCTCGGTCGCCGCCAACAAGCTGGCAGGCCGTGGGTTGTCGGCTCTCGACGTGAACCGCGTCGGCACCACCGCCACCGTCGCCATATCCGGGAACGACGAGGCCCGGTGGAATGTCGATCGGGACGAGCTGCGCTACTGGCGTGACTACGCCGTGGACCATCCGCTGCTGCTGCTGTGGCTGCTCATCCTCCTGCTTCCGCTCGCCGCCCGGGTGTGGACCAAGCGCCGCAGGCGGATCCGCGACGAGCACGCCCACCCCTACGTCAACGTGCCGCCAGGGCCGCCGGTCCCCGGCAACAGCAACGTGATCACGTCAATCGGCAGGCCGGCGCCGACCGCGCCACGCCCGCCCCCGCCGGTGGTCCCGCCCGCGGCGACGCCCCCACCCCAGGACGTCACCGCGACCGTCGCGCTGCCGGTCACGCGTGTCACGGTGGTCTCCGGACGAGGAGCCCGCCGGTGACGCCCCCGCCCGATGAGGTCACCCGGGGCCGATTCCACCGCCGGGTCAACCGGCCCCGGGTCACCTCGATCCTCGGCGGCCTGGTCGCGGTGGGTGTCCTGGCCGGCGTCGCCGCCTGCGGCGCCGGTGGTGGTACCGGCCCACCGCCACCCCCGACAACTGCGCCGCTGCCGGCGGCCGGAACGGCATGCACGCAGAACCCCACCACTGAGGTCCACAACGCCGACGAGCTCACCGAGGCGCTCGCGGGTGCACGTACGGGATCGGTGATCCGCATGGCCGCGGGCACCTATCGAGGCATGTTCGTCGCCACAGCTCAGGGCACCCCGGACAAGCCGATCGCCCTCTGCGGCGGCCGCGACGCGATTCTCGACGGGGGCACCACCGACGGTGGCTACGCGTTCCATCTCGACGGCGCCACGCACTGGGAGCTGAGCGGTTTTACGGTCCGCGGCGGTCAGAAGGGCGTGATGGCCGATCGCACCCAGGGCACCGTCATCGACGGCCTCCTCGTCGAGGGCACCGGCGACGAGGCGATCCACCTGAGGCAGAACAGCACCGACAACGTCGTGCGGGGCAACACCGTGCAACGCACCGGCCTACGCAACGGCAAGTTCGGCGAGGGCATCTACATCGGGAGCGCCGAGAGCAACTGGTGCGAGCAGACCAACTGCGAGCCCGACCGCAGCGACCGCAACGTCATCGAGGGCAACACCATCTCCGGGACGACCTCGGAGTCGGTGGACATCAAGGAAGGCACCACCGGCGGGATCCTCCGCGGCAATACGTTCTCGGGCGCCGGGATGACCGACGCCGACTCGTGGGTGGACATCAAGGGGAACGGCTGGTCGATCGTCGGCAACGTCGGCACCGACAGTCCCGAGGACGGGTTCCAGGTCCACGAGATCCTCGACGGCTGGGGCCTGGACAACACCTTCGACTCCAACACCGCCACGGTCAACGCGGATGGCTTCGCGATCAACGTCACCAAGAACAAGGAACGGAACCGGGTCGGCTGCGACAACCGCGGCATCGACGCCGGTCAGGGCCTGAGCCCCGAAGCCTGCGGCTGATGCCCACGACCCTCCCGGACCATCCGAATCGAATCGAGAGGAGCCGCTGTGTTCGCTCGACGGATCGCCGTCATCGGCACCGGCTACGTAGGACTGACGACTGGCGCGTGCCTGGCCTCACTGGGCCATCACGTGGTGTGCGCCGACATCGACCGCGACAAGGTCGACCGCCTGAACGACGGCCAGATCGACATCCTCGAACCCGGGTTGCCCGAGCTGGTCTCCGAAGGCGTCGCTGCGGGCCGTCTCGAGTTCGTCCTCGGCGCCCGGCAGGCGATCGTCCGGCCGGACGAGCCCGCCGTCGAGGTGGTGTTCCTCTGCGTCCCGACGCCGATGGGCGAGGGCGGGGCCGCCGACCTCGCCGCGGTGCAGGCGGTCGCGAACGAGGTGCGCCACCTGCTGCCGAAGGACTGCGTCGTGGTCAACAAGTCGACGGTCCCGGTCGGCACGGCAGAGGCGACCCGGAAGATGCTGGGCAGGCGCGACGTGTCGGTCGTCAGCAACCCGGAGTTCCTCAGGGAGGGCAGCGCGGTCCACGACTTCCTGCACCCCGACCGGATCGTGGTCGGCAGCGACGCCCAGGACGCCGCGGAGCGCGTGGCTGCCCTGTACTCCAAGCTCGGCGCCCCCACCCAGCTCACCGACGCAGCCAGCGCCGAGATGGTCAAGTACGCGGCGAACTGCTTCCTGGCGATGAAACTGTCCTACGTCAACGCGCTCGCCGACCTGTGTGAACGCCTCGGCGCGGACGTGATCGAGGTCACCGAGGGCATGGGTTACGACCGGCGGATCGGGCAGACCTTCCTGTCCCCGGGCCCCGGCTGGGGAGGCTCGTGCTTCCCGAAGGACACCCATGCCCTGCTGCAGATCGCTGCGGCGGCCGGGATGGACTTCGAGCTGGTCGGGGCGAGCCTCCGGACCAACGAGACGACGCGCCTGCGGGTGGTCGAGAAGGTCCGCGCGGCTGTCGGGGGCTCGCTCGCCGGGCAGCGGATCGGGCTGCTCGGGCTCACGTTCAAGGCCGGCACCGACGACCTGCGCGACTCACCCGCGCTCGCCGTCGCGGCGCTGCTGCGCGCGGAGGGCGCCGAGCTGACCGGTTACGACCCGGCCTGCCCGCAGGACGTCCCCGGTGTGACCGACGGGATCATCGTCGTCGACGACGCGCTGGACGCGGCCAAGGACGCGGTTGCGCTTGTCGTGCTCACCGAGTGGCAGCAGTTCCGGTCGCTGGACTGGACCGCACTCGGCGGTGTGGTCGGCGCGCCCGTGGTGATCGACACCCGCAACCTGCTCGACCCCGACGTGCTCCGCCGCGCCGGGTTCGCGTGGATCGGGCTCGGCCGCAGCTGACCCACGACCGGTCCGGCGGCGCCCGGCCGTCGGGCCGGAACCCGTGGGACGTGTGGTCAGCGGCGGAAGACGACCGTGCGGAGCATGACGAAGTTGATGGCGGTGGCGGCGCCCTGGGCGATCACCCAGGCCAGGCTGACCCGCATCGGGATCGCCGGCAGCACGGCGAGCATGAGGGCGTTCACGCCGATGTTCAGCGCGAACGTCGTGCCGTAGAGCAGTACGAAGCCGGCGAACCGGGCCCGGCCTGCACCGTCGACCGTGAACGTGAAGCGCCGGTTCAGCAGGTACGCGGTGGTGGTGCCGAGGATGAAGCTGATGGCCTTCGCGGCGTGTACCCACGTGCCCAGCGCGAGCAGCCCCTGGTAGGAGCCGAAGTCGACGAGGGCCGACAGCACGCCGATCGCGACGAACCTGCTCAGCTGCGCGACCAGGCCGAGCTGCGCCGGTGCGGGTCGGGTCGCGGTCACCGCAGCAGGGTATCGGCCGGGCAGGATCGGCCGGCGACCGCCATCGCCCCGCCGATGCCGGCGGACGGGCGCGGATGCGAGAGCTTGTGTCCTCCCGGCACGATCATCGGGTGACCACCGTGACCGATGCCGACACCCCCACCGGGGTACGCGCCCTCGCCGACGACTACGTCCGCCGCCTCGCCGACCTCGACACCAGAGTCGCGACCATGCTGGGTACCCATCCCGGCGACGACCGGGTCCCCAACCTCTCTCCCGACGGCCAGAGTGCGACCGACGAGCTCGCGCGAAGGGTGCTCACCGCCCTTCCCACCGCTGTGGTGGCCGACGAGGATGATCGACGCTGCGCCCGCCTGCTGCGGGAGCGCCTCGAGGCCCAGCTCGCCGTGAGCGAGACTGGCGAGCACCTGCGCGCGGTGCGCAACATCGTGGGCCCCCACCAGCAGGTACGGCAGCTCTTCGAGCTGATGCCGACGGCCACGTCCGATGACTGGGCGGTGGTGGCGCGCCGGATGGCGAAGGTGCCCCAGGCCTACTCGGGTTACGTCGCATCACTCACCGAGGGATCCCGCCGCGGGTTGCACGCCGCGCCCCGCCAGGTCGAGACGGTCATCGGCCAGCTCGACGCCTGGCTCACGGACGCGGGCGGGTCCTGGTTCCAGGCGTTCGTCGCAAAGGCGGCCGACGTCACCGGACCCACGGTGCGCGACGCGCTGCACGAAGGAGCAGGCGCCGCCACGGCTGCCGCCGCCGAGCTCCGGGATTTCCTCGCCCGGGAGTATCTGCCCGCGGCGCAGGGCACGCCGGACGGCGTCGGCGCGGAGCGCTACCGGATCGGAGCGCGCGTGAGCACCGGCTCGGACCTCGATCTCGCCGAGGCCTACGCCTGGGGCTGGGACGAGTTCCGCCGCCTGGACGCGGAGATGCGCCGCGAGGCGGAAGGGGTACTGGCAGGCGCCGGCCCCGTCATGGCGATGCGTCACCTCGATGAGAACGGTGCGGCGGTCGACGGCGTCGACGAGGTGCGCGCCTGGCTGCAGCAGATGATGGACACCGCGATGGACGAGCTGGACGGTGTGCACTTCGACATCGCCGCGCCGGTTCGCACCGTCGAGGCGATGATCGCGCCGTCCGGCAGCGCCGCGGCGCCGTACTACACGCGCCCGTCGCTGGACTTCTCCCGGCCCGGCCGGACGTGGCTGCCCACGCTGGGGCAGCACCGGTTCCCGCTGTGGGGTCTGATCAGCACCTGGTACCACGAGGGCGTCCCCGGCCATCATCTGCAGCTCGCGCAGTGGACGCACCTCGCCAACCGGCTTTCGACGTACCAGACCTCGGTCGGCTCGGTGTCCGGCAACACCGAGGGCTGGGCACTCTACTCCGAGCGGCTGATGGACGAGCTGGGCTACCTGACCCCGCCCGGTGCGCGGCTCGGGTATCTCGACGCGCAGCAGATGCGCGCCATTCGGGTGGTGATCGACATCGGTATGCACCTCGGGCTGCAGGTTCCCGCCGACTCGCCGCTGCTCGCCGGGGAGACCTGGACGCCGGAGGTGGCGCGTCAATTCTTCGGGGCCCACTCCGGCCGTCCCGGCCCGTTCCTGGACAGCGAGATCGTCCGGTACCTGGGCTGGCCTGGTCAGGCGATCAGCTACAAGCTCGGCGAGCGGGCGTGGCTGGCCGGGCGGGATGCCGCGATGACCGCTCGCGGTGCGGACTTCGACCTCAAGGCGTGGCATGCCGCCGCCCTGTCCTTGGGCAGCCTGGGCCTGGACGACCTGACGGCCGAGCTCGCCCGCCTGTAGGACGTCGGAGCCGCCTCAGAAGTAGTGGCCGGCGAAGTGGTAGCGCCTGCGCACAGACACCGAGCCCATCCCGGCGCGGCCGTGCACCACGAAATGGGGGACGCCGGGGCGACGGGTGGCGGGGACGCTGCTCTTGACGGTGCCCATGCTGGCCACGACGCGGTCGATGTTGGCGGTGGACTCGTCCGGCACGAGGAGCCGCGCGGAGCCTGCGCCGAGGTCCACCTCGATGTCGATGACGTCGTACGGCAGGGCTGTGTCGCAGAAGTCGAGGACGACGGAGCCCATGGCGCTCTGCAGGCGCAGCCGCGGCGGGACGTCCCAGGCTCCGCGGCGCTTGATGGTCGAGGCTCCGGTGCGCAACACCAGGGGTGGTGCGTCCGGCGCGCTCTGCGGGGCGGACGCCGGGACGGCGAGCTGATGGGCGCCGGGCAGATCGGCCAGTGGCGGACGGAGATCGGCTTCGTACCGCGCCGCGTAGACCACCGACAGCCGCTCCTCCAGCTCGGAAACGGTGATGCGGCCCTCGGCGAGCGCCTTGTGGAGCTGGGCGGCGGCTCGCTCCCGGTCGGCGTCGGAGATCCTGATTCCGGGCGGATCCGGGGGCGTCGTACTCACGTTCGCGAGGATAGTGCCGATACATGCCGTCGCCAGACCTTCAGTCCGACGTCGGCGGGGTTCGGAGCTGGAGTGTGAACGCCGGTCGTCGAACACCGTGACGACCGTGGGCACGACGTCGCCGCGCGGCGCCCGCCTTGAGCTGCAACGTCACCTGACGAATGCGTCTCCTGGCCGGCATGAGAGGGAGCGTGGGATCTCCAGCGGGTGGAGGCTCAAGCGCAATATCGACGGGGAGTAGCCTGACCCCGATGTCCGGAACGGCGAGCCTGCGCGGATGGGGGCGCACCGCGCCCACCACGGCGCAGGTGCACGAACCCAGGTCCGTCGATGATGTCCGCGCGGCCGTGGCGGCGGCAGGCCCACGCGGGATCATCGCCCGCGGCCTCGGCCGGTCCTACGGTGATCCTGCGCAGAACGCGGGCGGCACGGTGCTCGACATGACCGGCCTCGCCACCATTCACTCCATCGACGCCGACAGCGGGATCGCGGTGGTCGACGGCGGGGTCAGCCTCGACACGTTGATGCGTCGCGCCCTGCCGTACGGGCTCTGGGTACCTGTCCTGCCGGGCACCCGGCAGGTGACGATCGGCGGGGCGGTCGGCGCCGATGTCCACGGCAAGAACCATCACAGCAAGGGCAGCTTCGGGAACCACGTCCTGTCGCTGGACCTGGTCACCGCCGATGGTGCGCTCCGCACCCTCACCCCGGACGGCCCGGACGCCGAGCTGTTCTGGGCCACGGTGGGCGGGATGGGTCTCACGGGTGTGATCGTGCGTGCCACGGTGCAGCTGCACCGCACGGAGTCGGCCTACTTCGTGGTCGACACTGACCGCACCGCCGACCTCGACGAGCTGATGGGGTTGCTCACCGACGGCTCCGACGACACCTACGGCTACTCCGCCGCCTGGTTCGACACCACGACCACCGGCGCGCAGCTCGGCCGCGCGGTGCTCACGCGGGGTTCGCTCGCCACCCTCGACCAGCTGCCGCCCAAGCTGCGCCACGATCCGCTGAAGTTCGAGGCGCCGCAGCTGCTGTCGTTCCCCGACGTGTTTCCGAACGGGCTGGCCAACCGGATCACGCTGCGCGCCTTCAGCGAGCTCTGGTACCGCAAGGCCCCGAAGCGCCAGCGCGGGTCGGTGCAGAACATCACGACCTTCTACCAGGTGCTCGACCTGTTCGGCGACTGGAACCGGGTCTACGGATCGCGCGGTTTCCTGCAGTACCAGTTCCTCGTCCCGTTCGGCGAGGAACCGACGTTCCGCAAGGTCGTCGAGAAGATCGCGCAGTCGCCGCACGCGTCCGGGCTCAACGTGCTCAAGCGCTTCGGCGAGGGCAATGCGGCGCCGCTGTCGTTCCCGCAGCCGGGCTGGACGATCACCGTCGACTTCCCGATCGCGCGCGGGCTGCACCGCTTCTGCGAGGAGCTCGACGAGCTCGTACTCGGCGCGGGCGGGCGGCTGTACCTGGCCAAGGAGTCGCGCGCGAGCGCCGCGACCATCCGCCGCGGCTACCCCCGGTTCGAGGAGTGGCGCAAGGTACGCGACGCGGCCGATCCCACCGGGGTCTTCACATCCGACATGGCCAGACGGCTGGAGCTGACGAACTGATGATCGACGCCGTGGGCAACCCGCAGAGCGTTCTGCTGATGGGCGGAACCTCGGAGATCGGACTGGCCGTCGTCGAGGCGTTCGCCGCCGACCGGCCGCTCCGCGTGGTGCTGGCCGCGCGGCCCTCGGAGCGGCTGGATGCGGCCCGGGCCCGTCTCGAGGGTCTCGGGTGCGCCGTCGAGACGCTCCCGTTCGACGCACGCGCTCTCGACACACACGCCGACGTGGTGCGCAAGGCATTCACCGGCGGCGACATCGACGTGGCCGTCGTCGCCTTCGGGCTGCTCGGCGACAACGAGCAGGCGTGGACCGACGTCGAGACCGCCGTCGAACTGGCACAGGTGAACTACACCGCGGCCGTGTCGGTGGGCGTCGCGCTCGCGGAGCGGCTGCGCGCCCAGGGCCATGGGGCGCTGGTCGCGTTCTCCTCGGTTGCGGGCGAGCGGGCACGGCGGTCGAACTTCGTCTACGGCTCCACCAAGGCCGGCATGGACGCGTTCTACTCCGGACTCACCGAGGCGTTGCGCCCGTCCGGTGTCGGCGTCACCGTGGTGCGCCCCGGATTCGTGCACACCAGGATGACCGAAGGCAGGAAGCCCGCTCCGTTGTCGACCACCCCCGAAGCCGTCGCCGCCGTGGTGGTGGACGCCGTACGCAACCGCCGCGAGCTCGTCTGGGCTCCGGCTCCGCTGCGGGTGTTGATGAGCGTGCTGCGGCACCTGCCGCGCGCAGTGTTCCGCCGCCTGCCCGTCTGATCCCCGGGGGACGGTCAGCGACACCCGGACACGGGTGAACCCGATGTCGAGAACGATGCGGGTGCTCCGACCTGTTCGCGACGGTGCCCACCGGCGGCGCCGGGCCTGAGGAGTAGACCTGTGAAGTACATGCTGATCATGCAGCTGAACCCGGTCGCGTGGGACGCGCTGTCCCCCGAGCAGCGCGACGAGGTGATGAACGGCCACGGCGCCTTCCTTGACACGATCAAGGCTTCGGGAGAGATGGTCGAGACCCACGCCCTGGCCGAACCGGCGCAGAGCGCCGTCGTACGCGTGCGGGGCGGAGTCCCGGCCGTGACCGACGGCCCGTTCCTGGAGGCCAAGGAGTTCATGGGCGGCTTCTACATCGTGGAGTGCGAGACGCGGGAGCGTGCGCTCGAGCTCGCCGGCCTGATCCCGGACGCCGGGGTCGAAGGGATGGGGATCGAGGTCCGGCCGGTCATGTTCTCGGCGGGCCCCGAGTAACGCCAAGGCCCCGAAGGCCTGTGCTCGAGCCGGGCGGCTCAGACCTGGGCGTTGGCCGCGGCGATGAAGTGCCCGACCGAGGAGCGCGGGTCGCCTGCGCGAACCAGCGCCTCACCCACCAGCACCACGTCCGCTCCGGACCGGCGGTACGCGGCGACGTCCTCCGGCCCGGCGACACCCGACTCGGCCACCCGAACCGCATCCTCCGGGATGTGCGGTGCCAGCTCGGCGAAGACCGAGCGATCGACCTTCAGCGTCGTCAGGTCGCGGGCGTTGATCCCGATGACATCCGCTCCGACCTCGATTGCACGTTCGAGCTCAGCGGCCGTGTGTGCCTCGACGAGGGCGGTGAGTCCGAGCTCGCGGGACAGCCCGAGCATGTCGGCGAGCAGGCCGCCCCCGAGTGAGACCACCATCAGCAGCGCCAGGTCGGCGCCATGGGCCCGGGCTTCCCAGAGTTGGTACTGCGTGACCATGAAGTCCTTGCGCAGCACCGGGACGTCCACCGACTTCCTTACGGCGTCCAGGTCGGCCAGCGAGCCACCGAACCGCCGCTGCTCGGTCAGTACGCTGATGGCAGCGGCACCGCCCGCGGCGTACTCACCCGCGAGCCGGGCAGGGTCCGGAATGTCGGCCAGCGCGCCCTTGCTCGGACTTTTCCGTTTCACCTCGGCGATGATCGATACCCCGGTGGTGCGAAAGGCTGGCAACGGATCCAGCGGCGGCGGCGCGGCCGCGGCACGCGCCTTCAACTCGGCAAGGGAAACATCGTTCTGCCGCTGTTCGAGATCCTCCCGAACTCCGTCGAGAATGCCGTCCAGAACGGACATCTCGTCCCCTCGAAATCGTGCTTGAACTGCACAGTGGCCTCGCGAATCAACCTACGCCGGGCCCTGACGTTGCGAAGTGTGTTCCGGCTCTCGTGGCGCTTTCAGCTCTCCACGTTCAGGAACCCCCCGCGCACGTATGCGGCGCGTTCGTAGTCACCGCGGTGTGCCGGTCGATCGCGCTGGGCGTCGATCAGCGCGGCGGCGAGTGTCGGCTGACGCGTACCCGACGCGGCGTGGCGCGGCGCCGGCGAGGACAACCTGGCGAACGGGGCGGCCCCGTCACCGGTGCCGCTCTCGCGGCTGTTCCCGGTGGCGAGGGCCCGGCGCCTGGCCGCGGTGCGGGAGACGGCCGATGTGTTGCCCACCTCCGGCCATCCGGTGCCTGCCCCTCCGACAGCCCGGTGCCGAGGGGGCACGGGTGGCGTCACCATCGGCGTCGACGGCCCACCGACCGACACCATCCGGCGCATGCGGCGCCGGGCCGGCTCCTCCACCACGCGGTATGCGAGCGCCGCCACCGTGAGGGTCGACATCAGCACGAGCGCCCCGATGACGTGCGCCAGCGGCGTATCGGGCCCGAGCCAGGAGAACTTCTGCAGCGCCAGCCAGTAGAGCTCGAAGATCGGGATGTGCACGAGGTAGAGGCAGTAGGAGATGCGGCCGCCGTACACGGCCCACTCCGCGGACAGCACCATGGCCGGGCCGCGATCGGCCACGGCCAGGGCCCCGACCAAGAGCGGGAACAACGCGATCACCGCGCCGCCCCGGCCCGGCCCGACGAGCTCGCCGAGCAGCAGGCCCGCCGCGATCAGCACCGGCAGCACGACGGCGAGCACCGACGCGCCGAGCTGCATCCTGGCCGTCCGGCGCATCTTGCGGACGGCCAGGTACATCAGCGCGCCTCCGCTGAACCCGCACAGGATGCGCACCAGCCAGCTCCACGGGTAGTACGGGCTGCCGCTGCTCAGGTATGCCCAAGCCATCGGAGCCATCAGCGCAAGCGCGGCGACGCCCAGCACCACGGCGGGCAGGTTGCGGACCCGGAAGAGCACAAGCACGGCCAGCGGGAAGAGCAGGTAGGCCAGCCACTCCGCGCTGATCGACCAGGTGGACCCCACCCAGGACGCCCCGTCGAAGAAGGGGTTGTCCCAGAGCTGGACCATGAACAGCTGCTGGACGTACTCGCCCGGGCCGAGCTCCGGCTGGACGGCCTGGAACGCGATGTTGGAGTCGGACCCGAACACCGCGCGGGCCACCAGCCACAGTCCGAACAGGTGGAACACCACGGCGTACGCCGGCCACACGCGGCAGGCGCGCGCCCACACGAACCGGGCGGTGGCACGCGCACGCAGCGCCGGCCCCAGGGCGTCCAGATAGGTGTAGGTGATCACGAACCCGCTGAGGACGAAGAACAGGTCGACCCCGAGGGCACCAGAGGTGATCAACGGCCCCAGCACGTCGACCACGTCGGTGACCCCCGGCAGCGGGGTGAAGTGGAAATGGAAGACGACGACCCACGCCGCCGCGACGATCCGCAGCCCGGTCAGATTTCGCAGCTCCCCGTGCAGTGCACCTCGAGAACCGGACGGGGTGGTGGGCTCCAGGCCTGCTCTCGTCACATTGGAAAAACGAGAACTCGCTGACCAGCGGTTCGCGCGACGGCCGGAACGTACCGGGTTGGCCTGCACTGTCACTGCCCGCTGGCAAGCTGTACGGCCGACCGGGTGGCACCGACCCGTACCGTTTCAGTACAGCGTGCAACTACCGCACACGTTCCGCTACCAGCGGTCCAGGTGCAGCACCGTGTCGAGCGGCTCTCGCGGGGCGGGCTTGAACGTCTCTCCGGTGTAGTACGCGGTGGGCAGGAGTACGCCCTGCCGGACGTTCGGGGGGATCCCGAGCAGCTCGGCGATCTCCTTCTCGTAACGCAGGTGCAGGGTCGTCCAGGCGCTGCCGAGTCCGCGGGCGCGAGCGGCGATCTGGAAGCTCCACGC
>DASRSC010000203.1:0-12812 GCA_035695525.1 Pseudonocardia sp.
TCTGGCAGTGGAGGTGTCCGGCACGGGCCGGCACCCGGCGGCGTGGCGGCGGGCCGACGCTCACCCGGAGGCGTTGCTCACGGCGCCGTACCACGTCGGGCTGGCGGAGCTCGCAGCCCGCTCCGGCGCCGATTTCGTTGCCGTGCCCGATTCCTTCGCCCCGCCCGGCGACGATCCGGACCTGGTTCCGCTGCGACTGGACGCGGTGGCGATCGCCGCGCGGGTGGCGCCGGTCGTCGCCGGGGTCGGGCTGGTTCCGTCGGTGACCGTCACCCACACCGAGCCGTTCCACATCTCCAAAGCGATCGCCACCCTCGACATCGTGTCGGCCGGCCGAGCCGGCTGGGAGCCCGTCGCGTCGCGGACACCCGCCGAGGCCGAGCAGTTCGGTCGCAAGCCCGCCGCGCCGCCCGAGGAGCTGTGGCGCGAGGCCGCCGCCGCGGTCGAGGTCGTGGTGCGGCTCTGGGACTCCTGGGAGGACGACGCCGTGATCCGCGACGTCGCCACCGGCCGCTACGTCGACCGCGACAAGCTGCACTACATCGACTTCACCGGCGAGTTCTTCTCCGTGAAGGGCCCGTCGATCACGCCGCGAAGCCCGCAGGCCCACCCGCTGGTCGTCCTGCGCGGGGACGAGCCGGAGGCGCTGCCGGTGGCGGGGGCGTGGGCCGACGTCGTCCGCGTCGCCGCTGCCGACCTCGCCGCAGCGCACTCTGCCCGCGAGCGGGTGCGCGCCGCGGTGGCTGCGGCGGGCAGGGACCCGGACACCGTCGCGGTGCTGCTCGACGTGGAGGTGCTGCTGGGTGCCGACCCACGCAGCGCCCGCCGGGAGCTCGACGCGCTCGACGCCCACCACGAGGTCGCCGCCTCGTCGCTGAGGGTCGTCGACACGGCGGACGCGCTGGTCGACGTGATCGCCGAGGCCGTAGCGAGCGGCGCCGCCGACGGCCTCACCGTTGTGCCCCTCGCGCTGCCCAGCGGCTTGCAGGCCATCGCCGCCGACGTGATGCCCCGGCTCGCCGGCCGCGGCCTGCGGATGCCGGTCCCGCCCGGGGCCACGCTGCGCGACCGCTTCGGCCTGCCCCGCCCCGCCAACCAGTTCGTGGAGGCAAAGGCATGACCGGCAAGAAGCAGATCCACCTGGCCGCGCACTTCCCCGGCGTGAACAACACCACCGTCTGGAGCGACCCGGTGTCGGGCAGCCAGACCGACTTCGCGTCGTTCGTGCACTTCGCGCAGACGGCCGAGCGGGGCCTGTTCGACTTCCTGTTCCTCGCCGAGGGGCTGCGGTTGCGCGAGCACCGCGGGCGGATCCACGACCTCGATGTCGTCGGGCGCCCCGACACGCTCACCGTGCTCAACGCGATCGCCGCCGTCACCACACACCTCGGCCTGGGCGGCACCCTCAACACCACGTTCAACGAGCCCTACGAGCTCGCGAAGCAGCTGGCCTCGCTCGACCACCTCTCCGGCGGCCGGGCCGCGTGGAACCTCGTCACCAGCTCGGACGCGTTCACCGGCGAGAACTTCCGCCGCGGGGGGTTCCTGCGGCCCGAGCAGCGCTACGAGCGTGCGCAGGAGATCCTCGACGCCACCCGCGAGCTGTGGCTCTCCTGGGCCGAGGACGCGGTCGTGGCCGACCGGGAGCGCGGCGTGTTCGTCCGCGACGGGGGAGCGCCCGTCGTGGAGCACCGGGGTGAGCAGTTCTCGTTCTCGGGGCGGTTCTCGCTCCCGCCGACGCCGCAGGGACACCCGGTGCTGATCCAGTCCGGTGACTCGGATGCCGGTCGGGAGTTCGGGGCCCGCACCGCCGACGCGATCTTCTCCCGGCACGGCACGTTGGAGACGGGCCAGGCGTTCTACCGCGATCTGAAGGGCAGGCTGCCGCGCTACGGACGCGCCGAGCGGGATGTCACGATCCTGCCGGCCACGACCTTCGTGCTGGGCGACAGCGCGGAGGAGGCGGAGGCGCTGGCCGCGCAGGTGCGGCGGGCGCAGGTGAGCCCGCAGACCGCGATCGCGTTCCTCGAACAGGTGTGGGGCCGCGACCTGTCGGACTACGACCCCGATGGCCCGCTGCCCGACGTCGACCCCGACCCGGAGGGGGTGTCGATCACCCGCGGCCGGGTGCGCCACGAGAAGGACACGGTGGCCGTGGCCCGGCAGTGGCGCGAGCTCGCCGAGGCCAAGGGCGGCCTCTCGATCCGGGAGCTGATCATCGAGACGACCGCTCGGCAGTCGTTCGTCGGCACCCCGCGGCAGGTGGCCGAGCAGATGGACACCTACGTGCAGGAGAACGCCAGCGACGGCTTCATCCTGATCCCGCACCTGGTGCCCGGCGGCCTCGACGAGTTCGTCGAGAAGGTGGTGCCGGAGCTGCAGGACCGCGGCAGCTACCGCACGGAGTACACCGGGTCGACCCTGCGCCACCACCTCGGGCTCGCCCGCCCCACCGCCGGTCGCCTCGCAGCCCGGGCCGCAGGGTGACGGGGTTGCTGAGGAGGGTGTTGAACAAGTCCGCGCGGTAGCAGAGTTGTCCAGCGCGCTCCTCAAGCCGGCCCCGGTCGCGGGCGACGCGGGCGGCCTCGATCCGGTTCCGCACCCCGAGCTTGATGATCGCCGTGGAGAGGTAGTTGCGCACCGTCCCCTCGGCCAGGTGCAGCTTGGCGGCGGAGCACGTCCCGCTCGCGGTCGGTCATCGGGTCGGCGCCGTCCCATGCGGCGACGGCGAGCGCCGGGTCCACCACCCGCTGCCCGCTCATCGAGTACCAGCCACCACCGGAGGACGTCCTCCGGGCCGGTCGTGGCCACCTGGACCCGGTCGCCGTCCCGGGTCACGGAGAGCACGCCGGGCAGCGCCCGCAGCACGGCATCGGGAAGCGAGGTCCGCGCGATGATCGTGCGGTCGGGTAGGCGGGCGGTGAGCCCGGCCGGGGTGTCGGCGGCCACGACACGGCCGTGGTGCAACACCACGACCCGGTCGGCGACGGCGGCCTCCTCCACGATGTGCGTGGTCAGCAGGATCCCCACGCCCGCATCGCGGCGCGCGGCGATCGTCTGCCAGAACGCGCGCCGCGAGGCGAGTGCGCGGGAAGCCCATCGACTGCTGCACCACGCCGAGGTGTCGCCGGGTCGCCGCCCGCCGCGGGTCCCCGCCGCAGACGCGCACCCGGCCCGCCTGCGGGGTCAGCAGCCCGGTGGCCAGCCCCACCAGCGTCGTCTTGCCTGCGCCGTTCGGGCCCAGCAGCGCCACGCACTCGCCCGCGCGGACGGTCAGGTCCACCGAGTCGAGGGCGGTCAGGGCGCCGTACCGGTGGTGCGCGCCCGCGATCTGCAGTACGTCGATCATGCCGTTCACGGTGCCGCGTGCGGGCCGGGCGGGGCAGGGGACGGAGTCAGCCCCTCGCCCTGACAATTGTCACGATCGTCTGTGATCGGGGACTTGTCGGTGGTTCGGGGCACACTCCTGACCATGGCGGAGCGCGTGTTGTCCACCGACGAGCTCAACCGTGCGGTTCTCGCCCGCCAGCTCCTGCTCGAACGGTCCCCGCTGCCACCGGAACGCGCCGTCGAGCAGGTCGCGGGGCTGCAGACGCAGTACGCGCCGTCGGGCTACATCGGGCTGTGGTCGCGCTTGGCGGGTTTCCGCCGCGATGCCCTCACGGACGCGCTGCTGCAGGGGCGAATCGTGCAGGGCTGGGTGATGCGCTGCACGATCCACATGGTCTCGGCGCGCGACTACCCGCCGCTCACCGAGGCCGTCCGCGCAGCTCGCCGGGACTGGTACGCCCGCGTCGCGCGACCGGCGGGCGTCGACATGGAGGCCCTCGCCGATGCGGTGCGCGGCCACCTCGCGGAGGGGCCGCTCAAGCAGGTCGAGATCCAGCGGCTACTGGCCGCCGACGGGTTTCCGCGCGAGGCGTGGTCGGGCGCCCAGCTCTGGCTCGATCTGGTGCGGGTGCCGCCGGCGGGCACCTGGGGCACGCCACGGGCTCACGTCTACGGGCTGGCGGAGCAGACGGTCCCCGTGCCCGAGCCCGCACCCTCGGTGGAGGACGGGCAGGAGCTGCTGGCCCGGCGGTACCTGGGTGGTTTCGGCCCGGCGTCGGTCAAAGACGTCTCGTCGTTCTGCGGCTGGACGATCACCGCCACGCGGCGCGTCCTGGAGCGCCTGGAGCTCCGCCGCTTTCGCGACGAGTCCGGCGGCGAACTGGTCGACCTGCCGCGCGCCCCGCTGCCGCCTGCCGACACCCCGGTGCCCGTCCGGTTCCTGGGCCAGTGGGACGCGAGCCTTCTGGTGCACGCGCGGCGTGCGGAGATCCTGCCGGAGGAGTACCGGCCGCGGGTCTTCGCGAGGTCGATCCCCCAGTCCGTGCCCACGTTCCTCGTCGACGGCCACGTGGCCGGTACGTGGCGTCACGTCGACGGCGCCGTCCGGTGCGAGCCGTTCCACGAGCTGCCCGACGGGGCCTCCCGTGAGGTGAAGGAGGAGGCCGAACGCCTCACGGAGTTCTACGCCAGGGGATGACCACCCGGTTGTCAGGGCAGGCGGACGTCGCACCGGTAGTCGGGCAGCGCGCGCAGGTCCGCAAGCACCCGCTCGCGATCGCGGTCGACCACGGTCGGCGCGGGAAAATTGCCGGTCGGACGGATGATCGAGATCGCGACGGCGAGTGCGACGCAGATCAGGACGATGATCGCAGTAACCATGGCAGTAATTATTCGAGCATCGACTTCCTGCCACCAGTGGCAGTCGCGCCCACGACAGCAAAGATCCTGCCATTACACTGGCCGCATGCTGTCCATCGTTGCCGCGCTCGTGCTTCCCGAGGTCTCGCCCTTCGAGTTCGGCACGATCTGCGAGGTCTTCGGTATCGATCGCAGCAACGAGGGGGTGCCGCCGTTCGAGCTGCGGGTCTGCGGGCCGACGGCGGGGGAGCCGGTCTCGAGCACCGTGGGGATGAGCGTCGTGCCCGACCACGGGCTCGACGGCCTGCGCGGCGCCGACCTCGTCGCGGTCGCCGCCACCCGGCAACGGTCGTTCCCCGAGCCCGTACTGGAGGCGCTGCGCGAGGCCGCCGCGGCCGGCAGCACGATGCTCAGTGTGTGCTCGGGAGCGTTCGTGCTCGGTGCCGCCGGGTTGCTCGACGACCGCCACTGCACCACCCACTGGATGAACGTCGACGAGCTTCGCGAGCGCTACCCGCGGGCCCGCATCGACCCGGACGTGCTGTTCGTCGACGACGGCAACCTCATCACCAGCGCGGGCACGGCGGCGGGCATCGACGCCTGCCTGCACCTCGTGCGCCGGGAGCTGGGCAGTGCGATCGTCAACACGATCGCCCGCCGGATGGTCGTGCCCCCGCAGCGCGACGGTGGGCAGCGGCAGTTCGTGGAGCAGCCGGTCCCGCGGTGCTCGTCCGACGGCCTCGCGCCGGTGCTGGACTGGGTGCTCGATCACCTGGAGGTCGAGCACTCGGTCACGGATCTCGCTCGCCGGGCTCGAATGTCCGACCGCAGCTTCGCCCGTCGGTTCGTCGCCGAGACGGGCACCACGCCCCACCGCTGGCTGACCCTGCAGCGCGTGCTGCGTGCGCAGCGGCTGCTCGAGGACACCGACCTCGGCATGGACGAGGTGGCCGAGCGCAGCGGCTTCGGGGGTGGGGCGCTGCTGCGCCACCACTTCCGCAAGGTCGTCGGAGTGGCGCCCGCCGACTACCGGCGCACCTTCGCCGTGCGTGGGGCGGTCGCGGGCCGGTGATGCGATCCCGCGGCTGCTCGGGTGAGCGTCAGTCGGCCAGCAGGCTGACCGGTTCGGACTCCCGGCCCCCCAGCTCCACCTGCTCCACGAGCTGCTGGATCGGCAGCGGCCTGCTGCGCGTCACCGTGGCCGCTGCGACGCCCGGGAGGGCGATGAACGGGTAGACGTCCTCCAGCCGCGCCACGCGCTCACACACCTCCTGGCAGAACCACATGACCTTCTCCGGCGGCGAGGACGGGAGCACGACGAGGAAGTCCTCGCGGCCGATCCGGACCACCCTGTCGACGCGCGTGAGCAGGTCCTGTACACATCCACTGACCCCGTGCAGGGCTGCGAGCTCGGCCCGCAAACCGTAGTCCGCCCGTACCTCGGCGATGCCGAAGACGCGCAGCAGGGCCAGACCGATCGGCAACGTGCCCGCGCCGAGGCCCGCCGTCCAGCGGTCGAGGAACTTCTCGGTGTAGAGGCCGGTGCGTGGGTCGCGCTCGCCGCGGTCCTCCGCGACGGCCTCCAGGGCCACCTCCGCCGCCGTGCGCGCCCGCACAGCGGCCTCCATCCGGTGGGCGAGGAAACGGGCCGGGACGCCCCACCAATCCTGGTGCGCGGGTTCGGGCCGGACCTGCACGGCACGCAGGACGGCATCGATCTGCCCGACGACGGCCGGCGTCAGCCGCAGCTGCGAGCGCAGCCGGAGCACCTCGTGGAAGGCGTCATCCCGGCGGAAGGACCACCGGCCGCAGAACTGCCTGCCTTCCTCGATCGTCCGTGCCACCGGGTCGAGCGTCTCGAGGTCGACGGCGACGAGCGTGGCGCCGCCGTGCGGGCCGAGCACGGTGATGCTCCACTCGCGAGCGAGCGAGTCCGACGCCGGCACCAGCGCGTGATGTATCCCGGGGGGCAGCAGAGGCGGGACGTCCTCGGCCATCCCCACGAGCGTGACGGCTCCTCGGTCGGCGATGGCCTCGTAGACCGGGAGAGCGCGCGCGAAGTAGGACAGCTTCTGGAACATCGCGATGACGATCAGTGGCTCACCGGGTGCGGCGGCAAGGGCGAACTGCTCGATCGCGTGCGAGAACTCCACCAGCGCCGGCTTGCCGAGAAGTTCGCCCGCACTTCGGTCCACGAGGCGGGAGGGTAGCCGCGTTGGGGGCATCATCGTTGCGCCGAACGGATGATCAGTGGGTTCCTGAGTCGTGGCGCACACCGTCCTCCGTGCGCTCCCGATCGGGGATCGTTCGCCGTAATGTCGGGACGTGAGCAAGATGCGAACGGGTGGGGCCGCTGTGCTCACCGAGCCCGATTCCGATCGCGCCGTCGCCCCGACCTTCAACTGCCCCGAGCGGCACGCCGGCTTGGCGCCGGGCCCGGAGATGTTCGCCGCAGCTCCGCGCCCCTCGGTCCACAGGCAGGCCCGTGAGATCAGCGTTAGGGAGCACTGAACCACGTCCTGACCGGTTCCCGGTGGCAGGATCGGATCAGGACCGGCACAGGAGATGAGCGCATGCAGCAGGGACAGGCTCGCGTCGCGGTGATCGGAGCGGGCCCGTCTGGCCTGTACGCCGCGGCGGCCCTACTCGCGTCCGGTGCGCCCGTGAGTGTCGAGGTGCTGGATCGGCTGCCCGCACCGTACGGCCTCGTCCGTTACGGCGTGGCGCCCGACCACGTGAAGATGAAGTCGGTCATCCGCGTGCTGCAGAAGCCCTTCGACCCGGCGCATGTCGAGTTCCTCGGCGGGGTCCGGGTCGGGGACGGCGGCATCCCGCTGGATGTGCTGCGGGAGCATTTCCACGCCGTCGTGCACGCCACCGGTAGCTCGGTCGACCGCCGCCTGGGGGTGCCGGGCGAGGAGCTGGCCGGCTCGCTCGGGTCCGGCGCATTCGTCAGCTGGTAC
This sequence comes from Pseudonocardia sp., assembly GCA_035695525.1. Classification (GTDB taxonomy): domain Bacteria; phylum Actinomycetota; class Actinomycetes; order Mycobacteriales; family Pseudonocardiaceae; genus Pseudonocardia. The sequence goes on from DASRSC010000203.1 coordinate 7,653, forward strand.
TGCGGCCATCCGGACCACCGAGATCTGCTTCCGCTGCTGGACCACGCCGACGTGGCGGTGGTCGGCGCCGGCAACGTCGCACTCGACGTCGCCCGCGTGCTGGCCAAGACGGCTGAGGAGATGGCCGAGACCGACGTCCCCGAGCCGGTGCTCGACGCGCTGCGCAGCAGCGCCGTCCGCGACGTCCACGTCCTGATCCGCCGCGGCCCGCAGCATGTTCGATTCACCCCGGCGGAGCTGCGCCAGATCGGCGAGCTCGCGAACGCGGACGTGGTCGTGCACGACGACGGGCTGCTCGCGGCCGGCATCGAGCAGCCCGAGGACAGGCGGCAGAAGCAGAACCTGCAGATGCTCACGGAGTGGGCCGGGCGGGAGACCACGGGCAAGCCGCGGCGGGTGCACCTGCGCTTCCTGCGCAACCCGGTGCGGCTGCTCGGCACGGGCGGGCGGGTGAGCGGTGTGGTCGTGGAGCGCACCCGGATCGACGACGCCGGTCGTGTCGTCGGCACGGGCGAGGAGGAGACGCTCGACGTCGGCCTCGTGGTGCCTGCCATCGGGTACGACGCGGAGCCGATCCCAGGGCTTCCCTTCGACGCCCGCACCGGCACCGTGCCGAACGATGGCGGGCGGGTCGTGCGCGACGGCGTCCCTGTGCCCGGCGCCTACGTCACAGGGTGGATCAAGCGCGGCCCGACCGGTGTGATCGGCACGAACAAGAGCGACGCCGCCGAGACCGTCGCCGCGTTGCTGGCCGACCTTCCCGGGCTCCCCGCGCCGAAATCCCCCGAGCCCGCGGCGTTCCGGGCGGCGCTGGCCTCGTACGGCATGCGGCCGGTGGACTGGACGGGGTGGCTCCGGGTCGACGCCGAGGAGATCCGTCGCGGCGGCCGGCGTGGCGCGGAGCGGGTGAAGGTGGCCGACCTGGCGGAGATGCTCGACGCAGCGCACGGCGTCACGACCCCCTGACAGGGTTGGCCTTCGTCGTGCGCTCGTTGCTGCTGTCGCGTCGGGACCTGGAGTTCCTGTGACTCAGCCGACGACCGCGGTGCGGGCAAGGGCGTGTTCGACCAGGGTCACCAGCGCCGAACTGCTCGACGCCGCATTCCTGGCGTCCATCCAGACCAGGGGGCAGTCCGCCGGCAGCGCGAGAGCGTCCCGGACGGTCTCCTCGTCGTAGTCCTCCGCCCCCGGGAACCGGTTGACGCCCACCACGAACGGGAGCCGACGGTTCTCGAAGTAGTCGATGGCCGGGAAGCAGTCGTCCACGCGACGCAGGTCCACCAGCACCACGGCGCCGACGGCCCCGCGGGCGAGCTCGTCCCACATGAACCAGAACCGGGACTGCCCCGGGGTGCCGAACAGGTAGAGGATCAGCGACTTGTCAACGGTGATGCGGCCGAAGTCCATGGCGACGGTGGTCGTGCGCTTGTCCGGCACTGCGTCGGCGTCGTCGACCCCGATCGACGCGGCCGTCATGGCCTGCTCCGTGAGCAGCGGTGGGATCTCGGAGAGCGAGCGGACGAGCGTCGTCTTGCCCACCCCGAACCCGCCGGCGATCAACACCTTCAGCGGGATCAGCTCGTCCTGCTCAGCGCGCACGGAGTCCCTCCAACAGTCTTTCGAGGATCTGGGGGGCGGGGCCGCCGCCGCCCACCGTCTGCGGTGGCAGGTGCACCGCCAGATGACCGGCGTCGACCAGGTCGCTGACCAGGACCCGCGCCACACCGACGGGCACGCCGAGCGCTGCACCGATCTCGACGATCGAGATCGGCCGCGCGGCCAGCTCGACGGTGGTGCGGTACTCCAGCTGCAGGTCGTTCGTGCGCCCGCCCGCGGAGGTCATCGTCACGAGCGTCTCCACCGGCATGTCCCGGCCTGCGCCGGAACGGGTGCGGCCGCCGGTGAGCGCATACACGGGCACGACGCGGCCGCCCCGCACGGGGCCGGCGCCGGCAGGGTCGGGGTACTCCACCACTACCCGCCCGCACTCGTGCGCGGTGCCGGTGTGAGCGCGTGACCGACCCGGTTTGCCAGCATCGTCATCTCGTACCCGATCATCCCGATGTCGCAACGCCGGTCGGCGAACACCGCGAGCGTCGCGCCCTGGCTGACCGAGCTCACGAAGAGGTAACCGCCCGCCATCTCGACGATTGTCTGACTGACCGGTCCCGCGCCGAGCAGGTGCGCCGTCCCGCGCGCCAGGCTCACGAGTCCGGACGCCGCCGCAGAGAGCTGGTCGCCCAGGGCGACACCGACGCCGGGCGACGTGGCCAGACGGAGCCCGTCACCGGAGACGACCACCCCGTGGACCACGCCCGGTACGTCGCGGGCGAACTCGACCAGCAGCCAGTCCAGCTGCCCCGACCGCGTGCTCATGTGGACTCTCCTCCTCGGTTTTCGGGGTGCTCCCCGACCTGCGCCTGCGCGGCCTTTCGACTCGCCTGGTAGCGGGAGAGGGCGCTGGCGGCAGCCCCGTCGTACTGCGGGACGGGCGCCGGGTCGTCCGCTGCGTCCGGACGACGCAGCTCGGGGGCGAGATGGGACTGCGGCACCCGTCGGCGCAGGCTCGGACCGCCGCCCGAGGGCGCGGCGCCCGGTGGCGTCCGACGGCCCGAACCGGACGGGGCCGAGTCGGAGTACTGGCGGGGCGCGGGCACCGGGCGCAGTCGGGCAGCGGGCTGTGCCCCGTGCGTCGCGCCGTTCGACGGGGTCGCCTCGGCGACCGCGGTCCGGCTGTCCACCGTCGCGTTCTGTCCGTTCGCGGGCCCCGCCTCGGCGGCACCCGCCGACTCCGGGTTCCACCAGCCACGCCAACCGCCGTCGACCCACCCTTGCTCGGCCGCGCGCGGCGCGCCCTGCGGCGTCGAGGGGGCCTGCGGCGAGTATTGGGGCGGCGAGCCCTGCGTCGACAAGGATTGGGGCGATGACGCGATCGCAGGAGCGCCGTCGGCGGCGTGCCGCGGCCGGGGCAGGGCGCTCTCGGTGCTCAACCGCCCGACCCCTGCCGCGGACTCGGCGCCGACGCGCCGGTCCGCGGCCACCGGCCTGACCGGTCCCGTTGCGAACCCGTCGGGACGGCGGAACCGGTGGCCGGGCACGTAGGGACGCGGGACGGCGACGACGTCCTCGGCGGCGGGCGCCGGAGCCGGTCGGTCCCCGGTCTCGGCAAAGAGCTCGGCCGGAAGGGAGACGATCGCCGTGACACCGGAACCCGGCGTGGTGCTCAGCGACACCCCCACGGCGTGTCGTGCGGCGAGCCGGGACACGACATGGAAGCCCAGGCGCTGCGCCACCGCCAGGTCCACGTCGCGGGGCCGAGCGAGCAGCTCGTTCGCGGCGGCGAGGTCGTCGGGCGGCATGCCGACTCCCCAGTCCTCGATCGTCATCGTGTACGCGCCTTCGTCCCGACGGTCCGGGCGGACGCGAACGGTGACGACGGTATCCGGCGGCGAGAAGCGCACCGCGTTCTCGGTCAGCTCTGCCAGCAGGTGCGTCAGGTCGGCGACGGCGTGACCGGCCACCGCGATGGCCTCGTTGACCGCGAACACCACCCGGTCGAGGTCCTCGGTTTCGGCGATGGCCGCGCGCACGACGTCGCGCAGCGGGACGGGGGCCGACCACGTGCGCGGCGGCTGCTCCCCCGCGAGCACCAGCAGGTTCTCCGCGTTGCGCCTGACCCGGGTGGCCAGGTGGTCGAGCGTGAACAGGTCGGAGAGGGCATCCGGATCCTGCTCCTTCTCCTCCAGCTGGTTGATGATGTCCAGCTGCCGGTAGAGCATGCTCTGGTTCCGGCGGGCGAGGTTGACCAGCATCTCGGAGGTGAACCGGCGCCGCCCGATCTCCGCGTCGGCCGTCACCAACTGGCGGCCCAGCGCTTCCTTCTCGACCTGCTCGTCCTCCGTGATTCTCCAGAAGATCACCATTCCGACGCACGCCGCGAGCACGGCGACGCCGTGAATCCCCGACCACAACCACGGGTTCGCCTGGCCCGCCGGGGTCGCGAAGATCAGATTGCCGAGCCAGATCGTGCCGATGCCATGGCTGACGACGGTGAACGTGACGTTCCAGAGGAACGGCACCCAGTCCTGGTAGAGCGCGATGAAGCCGATAATGATGAAGAAGTGGAAATGCGCCTCGATGGTGCCCTTGGTGAGCACCACGAGCCCAGCCGAGCAGAAGACGAGTCCGCCGGTTACGAAGAACGACGCAAGCCGCCGCTGCTTGATGGCGTAGCCACCGACGAGGGCGACCACGGGGGCGATCAGCACGTAGCCGACGACGGCGGGCCGGTTGCCGAGCCACAAGCCGAACAGCGCCAACCCGGGCACGTGCAGCAGCAGGACCCACTGCAGCAACCGGTGCCGCCGCTGCCAGGCCTTGTCGTCGAGCAGGTTGCCGCGCGGCAGATAGGCCAGGAGACGGGCCACACCCTGGCCACCACCTTCGCGGCCGTCTACCCAGCCCTGCCCAGGAGGACCATTCGGGGTAATGCCCTCCCCAGGAGGACCGATCGGCGCAATGGCCTGCATCGAGATCTGCTCCGTCCGGCCGCCACAACGGCTCGTCGTTCTCGTCGTCGGCGGCGAACGGTACAACTAGCTCCAGCGGATGGAGGACGGCGGTATGCTGTTACGCAAATGGCGTAGCAATATTGCGCTAAATGGTCTACACCCGTTCAGCGGTAACCGGATCCACGAGTCGTGTTATCCGAGTCCGCCATCAACGGCGATCTCGCAGGGTCGGCACGGCAGGCCCAGACCGGCATCCAGGGCCTGGACCTGCGGGGTCGCAAAGCCGTGATGGCCGGCGCGGCGGGGCTCACCCTCCTGCTGGAGCGGCGACACTGGCGAACTCTCGACCGCGCCACGCTCGACGGGCGCCCCGAGTGGCTCCAGGGGCGCCGGAGGCCCAGCGCCAGGGTGGGTCAGCAGGGTGCGATGGACACGACCGCCGGCACGGCGCCGATGCGCTCGGCGAACGTGGCCGACTCGTCGCTGGTGACCGAGACGGTGCAGGTCACCGAGCTGTAGGGGACGCCGTCGCGGACCTCGACGGTGAAGTCGCGGACCGGGAAGCCGCAGGCGCGCAGCGCAGCGCCGATGCGCAGCACGCCGTCCATGCCGCCGGTGGTCACGATCTCGTGGCGGCGCTGCAGACGGG
>DASRSC010000204.1:0-8429 GCA_035695525.1 Pseudonocardia sp.
GGCACGAGCTGGAGACCACACGCTCGTGGGAGCTGCGCCGGATCGACCATCCGGCCGTCGAGCCGCTGCTGGCGTACAAGGAGCTGGCCCGGCTGCACTCCGCCCACGGATGGTCGTGGCTGCGCACCTGGGTGGACGGCGGCCGGTTCCGGCCGGAGTACGTGGTCGGCGGGGTGGTGTCGGGCCGGTGGGCCTCCCGCGGCGGGGGCGCCCTGCAGATCCCACGCGCCGTGCGCGCCGCCGTCCGGGCCGATCCCGGATGGCGCCTGGTCGTGGCCGACGCCGCGCAACTGGAGCCACGGGTGCTTGCGGCGCTCTCGGGTGACCACGCGCTCGCCCCCGGCGAGGACGACCTGTACACCGCCCTCGCCGCCCGCGAGTTCGGCGGCGACCGCGCCAAGGCCAAGCTCGCGCTGCTGTCCGCGATGTACGGCCAGACCTCCGGTGGTGCCGGAGTACTGCTGGCCACCTTGCGCAGGCGGTTCCCCGCGGCGATGGGCTACGTGGAGGACGCCGCGAGGGCCGGTGAGGAGGGCAGGCTCGTGCGCTCACACCTCGGCCGCACCTGCCCGCCTGCGCGCCCCGGTCACGAGCAGCCGGCCGCGGCCCGCGCCAGGGGCCGGTTCACCCGCAACTTTGTCGTGCAGGCGACCGCGGCGGAGTGGGCGCTGGTCCTGCTCGCGGAGCTGCGCCTGCAGCTGCGGGCGGCCAGGAGCCCGGCTCGGCTGGTGTTCTTCCAGCACGACGAGGTGTTGCTGCACACCCCGGCTGCAGCAGCCGAGGAGGCCGCGACTGCCGTCCGCGCCGCCGCCGACACAGCCGGCCGCCGGCTCTTCGGCCCGTCCCCGGTGCGTTTCCCGATGCAGCTGCGGATCGTCGAGGGCTACGACGAGCGCTGAATCCCACCAGGCATGCAGGCTCAGTACTCGTCGTGCAGCCGCCGCCACTGGTACGGCGCGGTCTGCGGACGCCCGGCGGGCGACGAGGCGCTCGGGCTCCACCACCTCGATGTAGAAACCGCCGGTCGGGTACTCGACACCGTCGTCATCACGGATCAGCGTGGCCCGGGGCGGACGTCCATGTCGATCGTCGACAGCGGTGTGGTGAAGCCCCTGGCCCGAACCACGTCGTGACATGGGTGGGGTCGGTCCAGACCCGGAAGACCACCTCTCGTGGTACGTCGAGGACGTGGGTGCTGGTGAACTCCCGCTCCGCAGGCCGTGCCCTGCGCCGGCAGCCATCCGGGCTCCCCTCCTGGAACTGCCGCAGGTGGTCGTCGAGGCGGTCGAAGCGCCCTCCCAGAACTCCTGGCAGCGCTGCACCCAGTCGGCTACGTCGGCGAGCGGACCCGCATCGAGCCGGCCCGGCCGCCACTGCGCGGAGCGGCTGCGCGTGATCAGGCCGGCACGTTCGAGGACCTTCAGGTGCTTGAAGATCGCCGGCATGCTGACCGCGAAAGGCTCAGCCAGCTCGGTGACCGAGGCCTCGCCCCGGCTCAGGCGCGCAAGGGTGGCGCGCCGGGCGCAAAAGCACAACCGAATGGTTGAGGACGTGCACAGCTGCGGAACGCCGCGTTCCGGTGCGTCCCTCAGTCACTCGCCACGCGGGCGCTGGCCGCACAGTTCCGGTTCGATGCCGGGCCGACGACGCAGCGGGCCTAGCGGAGGTCAGGTGCCCGCCGCCACCGGGACGGTCTCGTCGGCCAGGGCCTCGACGACCACTGCGGCGATCCCTGCCATGCCCAGGGCGTTGGGGTGCACCGGATAGGCGGGAGCCGTGGGCACCAGACCCTCGATCCACTTCGTGCCAGGCAGCTGGCACATGTCGTGCCCGATAGTGGGCGTGTAGGTGTCGACGAAGTCGATATCGGCCGCGGCGGCCTCGTCGGCGAGCATCGCGTTGAGCCGCTTCTCGGTCTCGCGCAGGTAGGCCACGTCACCAGGGCTGAACGGGACCACCGGGAAGCAGCCGGGTCCGGTGTCGGGGAGGATCGCCGGGTAGCCGACGAGGAGCACCCGGGCATCCGGGGAGCGCTTGCCGATCTCCTTCAACGCGTCAGCGATCTTCGGTGCGGTGCCGTCGATCCGCTCGGCGAGCTGGTCGGTGCCGCCCGCGGTGTAGAAGTCCCGGCACGCGGCCCCGGCCGGCTGCCGGGGGGAGCGGGTGGCGCACTCGTTGATGATCGAGCTGAAACCGATGTCGTTGCCACCGATCGTGAGCGTCACCAGCTCGGTGTCCTTCGACAGCGCGTCGAACTGCGGGGCGTTGACGCCCAGCCGTACGGACTGCGAGCCCGCGAGGTTCTCCGTGGTGGCTCCGCTGCAGCTCACGTCCTGGAAACCGGGCACGCCGAGCGTGCGCCCCACGATCGCCGGGTAGTTGTTGGTGGAGCGCAGGCACCCGGCCGGCTGCCCGGTCTGCACCGGGATTAGCGGACCGGACGCGTAGGAGTCGCCGAGCGCTACGTAGCTCTGCGCCGGCGTCTGCTCCGACGGAGCGGGCGGGACGTCCGCGGTCGCGGTCGCCGCGGCCACCACGGTCATGACCGCCGCCAGGACGAGGGGAAAGGCCCAGCGGCCGCTGCGAGGACGCACGGTATCCCAACGACGACAACACGAGTGGGTTACTCACCGCCGGCGGGTTGGCGTCCTCGCACGGTGGCTGTCGTCCTCGTGGCTGTCGTCCTCGCAGCGTCCCCAGCCTCTGCGAAGACGCCGGGCTGTCATAGGGGCAGGCGGGCAGCGCGGTCCTCGAGATACCGCTGCTCCGGCACGCTGGTGGTGCGGCGGGCTGCCTCCAGGTAGGCGGACCGGGCTGCTGCCTCGTCCCCCGCCATCTCCAGCAGATGGCCGCGGACGGCCGGCACGCGGTGGAGCCCCCCGATCCGCTCGTCGGAGTCGAGCGTCGCCAAGAGGTCCAGGCCCGCCTGCGGACCGTCCACCATCGCGACGGCGACGGCCCGGTTGAGCGTGACGACCGGGCCGGGCGCGAGCACGTCCAACACCCGGTAGAGCGCGGCAACCTGCGGCCAGTCGGTGTCCTCGGCGCGCCCCGCCTCGGCGTGCACAGCCGCGATCGCCGCCTGGAGCTGGTAAGGGCCGACCGGCGCGCGGGCCAGCGTGGCGCTGATCAGCGCGACCCCCTCCGCAATCGGCGCGGTGTCCCAGCGGCTCCTGTCCTGCTCGGCCAGGGGCACGAGAGCGCCGTCCGGGCGGGTGCGGGCGGGCCTGCGGGCGTCCGTGATCAGCATCAGGGCGAGCAGCCCGGCGGCCTCACCGTCGTCGGGCAGCAGCCGATGCACCTGGCGAGCCAGCCGGATCGCCTCGCGGGTGAGGTCGGGACGCTGCAGGTCAGGACCGGAGGTGGCCGTGTAGCCCTCGTTGAAGACGAGGTACAGCACGTGCAGCACGGCACCGAGCCGTTCGGTCCGCTCGGCCTCGGCCGGCCTGGCGAACTCGGTGCCGGCGACCGTGCGCTTCGCCCGGCTGATCCGCTGCGCCATCGTCGACTCGGGTACGAGAAACGCGTGCGCGATCTGGGTGGTGGTCAGCCCGCCAACGGCCCGCAGGGTGAGCGCTACCTGCGACGGGGGCGACAGCGCCGGGTGACAGCACAGGAACAGCAGGGTGAGCGTGTCGTCCGCCGCCCCGGCCCGGTCGACGTCAGCGGCAGGTGCCGCGTCCATTCCGTCGAGGGCCGCAGCCGTGCTCTCGCGGCGCCTGCGCGCGTTCTCGCTGCGCCACTGGTCGGCCAGCCGCCGCGAGGCCACGGTGATCAGCCAGCCGCGCGGGTTGTCGGGCACACCCTCGACCGGCCACTGCACCGCGGCGGCGAGCAGCGCGTCCTGCACCGCGTCCTCGCACGCGTCGAACTGGCCGTGCCGGCGCACCACCACCCCGAGGACCTGCGGCGCCAGCGGGCGCAGCAGCTCCCCGATGTCCGCGGGCCGCTCGTTCACATCTCCATCCCGGACGGGTCCATCAACGGACGGACCTCGACCGCGACGGTGCGGGTCCCGGCCAGCAGGGCGGCGAGCTCGAGGGCCCGGCCCATGCTCTCGCAGTCGACCAGCCAGTAGCCCGTCAGCTGCTCCGCGACAGCGGTGAACGGTCCGTCGGTGGTCCCCACCGCACCGTCGAGCACCCGGACGGTTCGGGTCAACGCCGGATCGGCCAGTGGTGCGCGGTCCACCCACTCCCCCGTCTCCACGATCTCCGCCAGCAAGGTGTCCTCCGCGCCGTTGCCTGAGGCCTCCAGATGCGCACCCGGGGCGGGAATGCCGTAGGTCAGCAGCATGTACTTCATCTGGCGCTCCTCCTCGGCCGGGCGCGGCGGGTGCTGCGCTCCTCACCGAGGACGTCGGAGCCGTGCGGCTGCCCTCGACATGACGGAGCCTACGGCCCCTGTCCATGTCGCAGCTGTGCTTGGCTGACGGAGGTGAGCGGTGTGGACCAGGACGGCAGCCCGCCGGTACTGATCGTCGGCGCCGGTCCCACCGGGCTCACCACAGCCCTCCTGCTGGCCCGGCTCGGAGTGGCCTGCACGGTCGTCGACCGGCACGTCGGGATCCATGGGCTGCCCCGTGCGGTGCACCTCGACGACGAGGCGGTGCGCATCCTGCAGCGGGCCGGCGTCGCCGAGGCGTTCGCTCGCATCAGCAGCCCGGCGACGGGTCTGCGGCTGCTCGACGCGACACTCCGGCCCTTTGCGGAGTTTCGCCGTGACCGGCCGGTCGGCGACCACGGCCACCCCGAGTCCAACCTGTTCGACCAGCCCGACCTCGAACGGATTCTGCGCGCCGAGGTGGGCCGCCAGCCGCTGGTGGAGCTGCGGGAGGGGGTCGAGGTGACCACCGTCCGGCCGTCTGACCTGCTCGTCGAGCTGCGGGAGACGTGCTCGGGCGCCGCACGGCGGGTGTGTGCGGAGGCGGTACTCGGCTGCGACGGCGCCGGCAGCACGATCCGTCCCGCCATCCGGGCCCGCTTCCGCGATCTGGGGTTCACCGAGCGGTGGTTCGTCCTCGACGTCTGCTGCGAGCGGCCGCTGCCGGGTTGGGGCGGTGTCGACCAGGTCTGCGACCCCCGCCGCGCGGCGACCTTCCTCCCGCTGCCCGGCAACCGGTATCGGTGGGAGTTCCGGATGCGTCCCGGTGAGACAGCCGCGGAACTCGCACGGCCGGAGCGGATCGCCGAGCTCACCGCCCGGTGGGGCACCCCGGCGTCCGGGTTGGAGGTGCTGCGCGCCGCGGAGTACACGTTCCGGGCAAGGATCACCGACCGGTGGCGCCATGGCCGGGTGCTGCTGCTCGGCGACGCCGCCCACCTGACGCCCCCGTTCATCGGTCAGGGCCTCGGCGCCGGGCTGCGCGACGCCCACAACCTCGCCTGGAAGCTCGCCGCCGTGCTGGGCGGCGCCGACGAGGACGTCCTCCTCGACAGCTACCAGGCCGAGCGCGCGCCGCATGCGGAGGCGGTGATCCGCGGCGCCGTCCTCGTGGGACGGGCGATGACCGGCGGACAGGACATCGCTGCCGCGTTGCGCCGCCCGGCGACCGGCCTGCTCCTCCGCGTACCGGGGGTGCGTGCGGCGGCGCAGCGCGGGATCGCGACGCGGTATGCGCCTGGACCGCTGGTCGACCGCCGCCGACACCGCCGCGACCTCGCCGGCACACACTGCCCGCAGCCGACCGTCCTGGTCGACGGGCACCCGTCCCGGCTCGACGACGTCCTGGGCGACGGCTACACCCTCCTCGCCGCGGGTCCCGTGCCCCCTGCGCTGCGGGCCAGGGCGCAGCGACTCGGCGCCACGGTCCTCCAACTCCGCCCGACCCCGGAAGCGGCCGGTCGAGTGCAGCACGACCATGGGCAGCTGGACGACGGCGGGCAGCTGCGCGCGTGGCTTGCCCGCGGCCGCGCAGGTGCGGCCCTGCTCCGCCCCGACCGGATCGTCCTGGCCACCGCCCCACACGCACCCTGACCCCGCGAGTCGCCCGTTCCCCGCCCGCGAGTCGCCCGGTTCCCGCCCGCGAGTCGCCCGTTTCGCGACCCCGTGTCGCCCGTTTCGCGACCCCCGTGACGTCCCGTTTCGCGCGCCGGCGAGGGCAGTTTCCCGCCCGCGAGTCGCCTCTTGCTGCCGTGACTCGCCCGCGGGGGCGCGAGTCGTCACGATTGCGGGCCACGAACGGGCGGACCCAACGTGCCCGATGCGGGCGGCCGAGCCCGTAGCCACGCCGCCACTGACGGATCTTCCGTAGGCGGCCCTCATCATGGACACCATCCCGCAGGGTGACTCGCCCGCCGTTTGGGGCGACTCGGGGGCGGTTTCGGGGCGACTCGCGGGCGGTTTTCGGGCGACTCGCGGGCGGTTTCTGAGCTAGGTGCCGCGCAGCAGGGCGACGTAGAGCGTGAGCCCGGGCCCGAAGGCCATTGCCACCGTGGCGCGTCTCGAACGCGGACGCCTCATGGTGCGCAGGGCGTCGAGCACGAGGAGCACCGTGGCCGACGAGCAGTTGCCGCGCTCGGCGAGCACTCCCAGCGAGGCGTCCAACGCGTCGTCCGGTAGCCCGAGCCGCTCCGCGACGGTGCTCAGGATCCGGGGGCCGCCGGGGTGCACAGCCCACCCGTCCACGTCCGCCGTGGTCAGCCCGTGCCGTCCGAGCAGCCCCGACACCATGTCGCTGACGTGGCGAGCCAGCACCCGTGGCACCTCGGGCGAGAGCCCCATCCGGAACCCCAGGTCGGTAACGTCCCAGGTCATGTGGTCGGCACTCGCCGCGTCGGTGACCGCCGCGATCTCGACCACCTCGAGTCCACCAACGCGCCGAGGGTCCGCTGCGTTCGGCAACACGACGACAGCAGCGGCGGCGTCGCCGAACAGTGCGTGGGACACGACCTGGCCCCTGTCGACGTGACCGTGGTCGTCCGCGGCCGGCTGCACGTGCAGCGACGTCAACTCCAGGCACAGCACCACGGCGGGCCGGCCGCGGGCGACGACGTAGTCGGCGGCAGCACCGAGGCCGGGGATGGCGGCGTAGCAGCCCATGTGGCCCACGAACAGCCGCTGCACGTCGGAGGCCATCCCGAGATCGGCCGCGACGCGGATATCGAGGCCCGGCGTGACGTATCCGGTGCACGAGACGACCGCGAGCAGCCCCACATCACCGGGCGCGAGGCCGGCGTCGGCAAGCGCCGCCGCCACCGCCTCCTTGCCCAGCGGGAGCGCCTCGGCGACGTAGCGCCGCATCCGCTCGCCGGTCGACCAACGCGAGACGTCCTCGACCACCGGGTTCACCGCGGCGTGCCTGCGCCGCACCCCTGCTCCACGGAAGATCCGCTCCGCCATTCGGTCACCGGCGAAATGCTGCGCGAAGAACCCGTCCCACATCTCGGTCTGGGTGAGCCCGCCCCCTGGTACGGCGATGCCGAATCCCGCGATGTACGCAGAGGCGCTCACGTGGAGGAATCCCCGCCGCCGCCCGATGTCAATCCCGGCTCCTCCTGGCCCCGCCGTCCCACGGCCTGGAACAGCACTGCGGTGGTCGGCACCGACACCATCGGCACCGAGTCGGCCCGTCCGGTTGCCCAGCGGGCGAGGCCGACGAGCGACGGCCGGATCCCGCGCAGCCGCAGGGACACCCCGTGCCGGGCGCACTCGCGCACGAGGGCGGCACGGTCGACGAACAGCGCGGGATCGTGGATGCCCGGTGGCGCCGCGCCGGGTATGCGCTCGGCCAGCGTCACGGCGACGAACCGGCTCAGCGCCGTGGCAGCCAGGGTGTCGATCACGAGCAGGCCACCAGGGCGCAGCAGCCGGCATGCCTCCGCCACGACGGCGGCCAGATCGGGTACATGCTCGAGGATCTCCCCCGCTGCGACGACGTCGGCGCACCCGTCGGCCAGCGGCACGGCCGCGACGTCAGCGCGCACCGCCGTCACCCCGTGGGCCGCTGCCTGGGCGAGCGCGGACGCCGTGACATCGATGCCGATGTGCCGGTAACCCGCTGCGTCGACGTGCGGGGCGAGGAGGCCGGCTCCGCAGCCCAGGTCGACCAGGACAGCCTCCTCGCGTGGGGCCGGGGGTACCAGCGCGCCGCGAGCCGCCGCGAGCCAGTGCAGCATCGCGAAGGGCCCCCGGGGCCGCCACCAGTGCCGCGCCAGGGCGTCGTACTGGGCCGGGTCATTGCGCGCCAGCCGGGCGATTCGGCCGTTCCGGACGTCGGGCACGGGTCCAGGCTGCCAGACTGCCCACCATGCGGCCTCTCACCGCGAAAGCGGTCGCGCTGCTGCGCTCCTGTCACCCCGAACCCACGGTCGCAGTCACGCTCATGGTCACGGCCCTCGCGGTGACCACCGGCCGGGACGTGGCCGGGGTGCTGCTCGTGGCCGCGGCAGTGCTCACCGGGCAGCTCTCGATCGGCTGGCTCAACGACC
>DASRSC010000205.1:0-2265 GCA_035695525.1 Pseudonocardia sp.
CGGGACGCCGAGCTGTGCGCGACGGCACTGGACCAGACGCTCTCCGGTGCCCGCCCCTTCGACGTCGCGATGCGCGACTACCAGTCCGTCCGCGACGAGCACGTCCTGCCGCTGTACGAGTTCACCGCCGAGCTCGCGTCGCTCGAGCCCCCGCCGCCCGAGCTCGAACAGCTGCTGGGCCATGCAGGGCGACCAGGAGGCCATGGACGGGTTCGCGCGGGCCAAGGCCGGGATGACCTCGCCTGCGGAGTTCTTCTCCGAGGAGAACGTCGGACCCATCCCCGGCCCGGGCGCAGACGGTCCTGGTCGCTGACGCCGCGCGCGCCCGGCCACGAGGCGGCCGCCGTCGTTCACGGCCGAGTGGGGGGAGGGCGACCGTGGGGGAGCGGTACCATATGTCGGGTAGTCGCCGAACCCGCGCGGGAGAGTCCCGGACGCCGTCGCAGCTGACGTCGACCGGGCGCCGAAGGAGCAAATCCTCCCCGGAATCTCTCAGGCATCCAGGACCGCCCGGGTGAGACGCCTCTGGAAAGTGACGGGCGTGCCCGTCCGCCGACGGGGAAAGCCCGCTCTGTCACGGGGTGAATCTCTCAGGCGCCCGGTTCTCGGGCGGGGACAGAGGGGGAGGGCAGCAGTTGCGTGCCCTGCCCATTGCCAGACCTCGGAGGCCCTGTGACCGACGACCGCCCCGCGCTGCACGACCTCGAGCGTGGCATCCCGTTCGTCGAACGACACCTCGGCCCGCGGGCCGAGGAACTGGACACCATGCTCGCCGTGATCGGAGCGGAGTCCCTCGACGACCTCGCCGACTCGGTGGTGCCCGACAGCATCCGGGACCGTGAGCCCATCTCCTCCAGCCTGCCGCCGGCTGCCTCCGAGACGGCGGTGATCGCCGAGCTGCGGGCCCTCGCGGCACGGAACACGGTCACTGTCCCGATGATCGGGCTGGGCTACTCGGGCACGATCACGCCGCCGGTGATCCGCCGGCACGTGCTGGAGAACCCGGCCTGGTACACGGCCTATACGCCCTACCAGCCGGAGATCAGCCAGGGCCGGCTCGAAGCACTGCTGACGTTCCAGACCACCGTCGCCGACCTCACCGGACTGCCCGTCGCCGGGGCGTCACTGCTCGACGAGGCCACCGCGGCCGCCGAGGCGATGACGCTGCTGCGCCGGGCCGGCCGCGCCGCGTCCCCGCGCTTCGTGGTCGACGCCGACACCCTGCCGCAGACGATCGACGTGCTGCGCACCCGCGCCGAGCCGCTGGGGATCGAGCTGGTGGTGACGGACCTCGCCGGGGGGCTGCCTGACGGCGACCTGTTCGGGCTGCTGCTGTCCTACCCGGGTGCCTCCGGAGCGGTCGCCGATCCGTCGGCGCTGATCGCTGCGGCGCACGAGCGCGGTGCGTTGGTCGCCGTGGCCGCGGACCTGCTGGCCCTCACGATGCTCACCCCGCCCGGCGAGCTCGGTGCCGACGCCGCGGTGGGCACCACCCAGCGGTTCGGGGTGCCGCTCGGCTTCGGTGGGCCGCACGCGGGCTACCTCTCGGTGCAGCAGAAGCACGCGCGTCAGCTGCCCGGGCGGCTCGTCGGCCTGTCCCGCGACGCCGACGGCAACCCGGCGCTGCGGCTCGCGCTGCAGACCCGAGAGCAGCACATCCGGCGGGAGAAGGCGACGTCGAACATCTGCACCGCGCAGGTGCTGCTCGCAGTGGTCGCCGCGTGCTACGCGGTGTACCACGGGCCGGACGGCCTGCGCCGCATCGCGCAGCGCGCGCACCGGATGGCAGCCGTGCTGGCTGCCGGGTTGCGGGCCGGTGGTGTCGAGGTGCTCCACGAACAGTTCTTCGACACCGTGGCGGTCCGCGTGCCGGGACGCGCCGTCGACGTGGCCGACGCCGCGCATGCCGCCGGCATCGCGCTGCGCCGGGTGGACGGCGACACCCTGGGCATCGCCTGTTCCGAGGTGACGACCACGGCGCATCTCCAGGCCGTGTTCGCAGCGTTCGGGGTGACGGCCGACATCGCCGCCCTCGATGACGCCACGGACGACGCGCTCCCCGCCGGCCTCGTCCGGAGCAGCGAGTACCTCACCCATCCGGTTTTCCACGAGCACCGCTCGGAGACGTCGTTGATGCGCTGGCTCCGCCGCCTCGCCGACGCCGACCTGGCGCTGGACCGCACGATGATCCCGCTCGGGTCGTGCACGATGAAGCTGAACGCGGCCGTCGAGATGGAGCCGATCACCTGGCCCGAGTTCGCCGAC
>DASRSC010000206.1:0-2563 GCA_035695525.1 Pseudonocardia sp.
CACGAGCTGCTGGGCCTGCGCCGAGGGCGCCGCGGTGTCGTAGAGGTCCCCCGCGACGAGCACAGCGTCGACCTCGTGCTCCCGGGCGATGCCGACGATCTCGCGGAGCACCTGCTCCTGCTCGTCGAGGCGCGAATGGCCCTTGAGAGTCTTGCCGACGTGCCAGTCGGACGTATGTAGCAGTCGCATCAGACGGACATCGTAGGCGCCGCGATCTCCCGCATCCGGGACGCGCGCCGATGGTGGTCCGCGCAGGACCCGCGGCCCCTGCGCGGACCGGATCCGGCACGCGAAACGCGTCCGCCTTCCCGCCCGCACCGACCGGCTCGGCTCCGCGCGTAGCGTCGCGGGCGTGGCTTCCGGACTGGTCGCGGCGCTGGCATATGCCGGTCCGCCGCCGTTGACACTGGCACGCACGTTCACGTCCTGGCGGTTCACGCCCGGCGTGGCGACGACAGTGGCCGCGCTCGGCGGGGGTTATGGGATCGGGCTGCGCCGTCGTCCGGAAGGGGCGGGTCCGTGGCCACGTGGGCGGACTGTGTGCTTCGGGGCCGGGGTCGTCTCGATCGCGCTGGTCGGGATGTCGTTCCTCGGCGTCTACGACGACACGCTGTTCTGGGTGCGGGCGGTGCAGAACATCGTGTTGCTGATGGTGATCCCGATGCTGTTGGCGATGGGTGCCCCGATCACGCTGCTGCGTGACCTGCTACCTGAGCCGGCACGCGGCCGCCTGTCGCGGATGCTGCACAGCCGGGCGGCCCGGGTCGCCACCTTTCCGTTGATCGTCACCGTCGTGCTGACCCTGCCCCTGCTGGTGCTGTACCTCAGTCCGCTGTACGAGCTGACCCTGCGCAACGCGGCAGCGAGCGCGCTTGCCGGGCTGGTCCTGGCGACCACGGGGTTCGTGTACTTCTGGACCCGGTTCCGCATCGATCCGGCGCCCCGGGCCGATCCGTACGGGGTGACGCTCGCGATCACGATCGTGGAGATGATCGGCGACGCCGTGCTCGGTGTGGTGCTGTGGCTGGGCCCGCTGGTCGCGGCCGGCTTCTACACGGCGCTGTCCCGCGACTGGGGCCCGAGCCTGCGCGTCGACCAGCTGCTCGGAGCCGGCGTGCTCTGGATCGGGGGCGACGTGGTGGGGCTGCCCTTCATCGGAGTCGTGTTCGCGCGGATGACGCGCGAGGATCACCAGCGCGCTGCTGTGATCGACGCGGAGCTCGACGAGCTCGAGGCCGCCCGGCCCGCGTCTCCCGATTCTGCCGATCCGGGAGACGCGGCGCAGCGCCCGCGGCTGTGGTGGGAGGACGACCCGGAGCTGTCGCAGCGGTTTCGGCAACGCTGAGCGTGCCCCCGGACGAGGCGCTCGTGCGGCTCACCGGTTCGGCCGGCCTGTGCCTGCCGGCTCCGCCTCCCTGGGGGCGGCTGCCTCCGCCTGCCGTGCCGCGATCACGGCGATCGCGAACAACGCGATGGCGAGGATCCCGTGCAGGATGCCGAGCTCCGGCAGGGCGTGGGCGAAGGTGCCCAGCACCACCTCGACCACGACCGTGAGCAGCACGGCACCGGCCCAGACGACGCCGCTCTGCACCTTCGCGAAGAAGGACACGACGAGCAGCAGCACGGCGAGGATCGGGACGATCATCTGCCCGTTGGTCCCGTGTGCGACGAAGCCGGAGGCGCCGGTGAACGAATCGGGTCCGCTCCTCGTCGCGGCCCTGTCGAGTACCCCGCCGTCGTCGATCCACTTCAGCAACCCGAACACCGCGAACGCGATCGTCGCGGCCTGAATGACGACCGCGAGGGCCACCAGATAGGCCAGGACGCGATAGACCGTTTTCATGGATCTCCCTCGTCAGAGCACGCTTGGTCGTCGGCTGACCGGACCGTGCTCCATCAGAGGTCAGAATCGGCGGGACGGCCACCCCCGACGTCCGGTCCCGCCGTTACCTCCCGAAACATCCGCTACTGCATGAGCCGACTCAGAACGGGACGTCGTCCTCGTCGTCGGGCACCGCAGGCAGCCGGGCGAAGGGATCGCGCCGCACGGCACCGTTGGTGCTCGCGGCCGGGCTACCCGCCGACTCGGACAGCCGCGTCGCCCAGGCCGGGAACGGGAACTCGACGGCCAGCGGCACCGGGATCTCCGGCTGCGAGACGAACATCGTGCCCGGCTTCGCGAGCGTCGCGCGCTGCCGCTGGGACGCGGGCAGGAAGCCGTACTCGGGACGCCCTGCCTCGGCGGGGTCGAGCCTGCCGACCACCTTCACCGACGAGTTCGAGACGATCCGCCGCTCCACCTCGCTCGCCGTCTGCTGCGCACCGATGAGGATGATCCCCAGTGAGCGGCCGCGCTCGGCGATATCGAGCAGCACCTCCTTGATCGGGCTCGATCCCTCCCGCGGCGCGTACTTGTTGAGCTCGTCGATCATCGTGAACAACAGCCCGCCGGGCCCTGCGGCCTCCTTGCGGGCAGTCTCGGATGCCAGCACCACGCCGACGACGAACCGCTGGGCGCGCTCGGGGAGGTTGTGCAGGTCGACGACCGTGACCTGGTGTCCGT
>DASRSC010000207.1:0-2096 GCA_035695525.1 Pseudonocardia sp.
GTCGTGCTCGGTGTCCCCGATCACCAGCACGTCCTCGGCGCCGAACGGCCCGTGGGCGGCCTCGGCCCGGCGCCTGCTGCGCCGCACGAGCTCGGACCGGACGGCGTCGTCGTCGCCGTAGCCGCCGATCGTGGTGTCGAAATACCGGTCCAGCCCGAACGCCGCCACCTTGGCGATGCCGATGGCGGTGATGTTGCCGGTGACAAGGGTCTGGATCACGCCGGGACGGGCGTCCAGCGCGGCGAGGACGTCGGCGACGCCGGGCAGCAGCCACCCGCGGCCGCGCACGAGATGGCTGCGTGCACCGAACTCCGACGCATAGCGTGTGAAGAAGCTCGCGAGGTGCGGAGCCGCGTCGGCGATGCCGTGCTGTGCGAACAGCTGCGGGGTGATCTCGAGGTCCGTGCGTCCGGCCGCGATGAGCGTGCCGGCCCACGCCCTGCCGGTCACGGCGGTGAAAGCCGCCGCATACGCCTCGACCCCCACCCCGCCGCCGACGAGCAAGGTCCGGTCGACGTCCCACATCAGCAGCCGTCGGGTCACCCGCCGATCCTCGCACCGGGAATCCCTCAGGCCGGCGCCGCCCGGACGCCGCAGGACGGCGTGAACCTCTGATGCCGGGCGCCGTCCCTTACCCCGAACCTGGTCTCACCAGCGAACACAGGAGTCGACATGGCTGGATTGACCATCTTCGCGGTACTGCTCGTGGCACTGGCGCTCGCCGCGATCCGCTACGGCGCCGACACCCGCACCGCGGACAGCTGGACGCCGGGGCGGGGCGAACCGGAGGCCCCTCGCGCACGGGCGAGCGTCCGCTCCGACCTGGCCGCGCTGCTGCGGGCGATCCGTGGTGTGCACATCCCCAGGCGTCGCAGCGCCCACGTGAGCTGCGGGTGACACCCGGCCACCTCTCGCGGCACATGATTGCGAATCGGGCGACCTGGTCCGGGGTAGGTAAACCGGCATGGCGAGCATCGGCTACTTCCTGTCCTGCGAACAGTTCGGCCCCAAGGAGCTCATCGAGCAGGCCCGTCGCGCCGAGGAGGCGGGGTTCGAGCGGCTGTGGATCTCCGACCACTTCCATCCGTGGAACGACGAGCAGGGTCAGAGCCCGTTCGTGTGGGGTGTGATCGGGGCTCTGTCCGAGGCCACGTCCCTCCCCGTCACCACGGCGGTGACGTGTCCGACGTTCCGCATCCACCCGGCGATCATCGCCCAGGCTGCCGCGACTGCGGCCGTCCAGCTCGATGGCCGGTTCGTGCTCGGAGTGGGGAGCGGGGAGGCCCTCAACGAGCACGTACTGGCGGACCACTGGCCGTCGATCGGGATCCGGCGCGAGATGCTGGAGGAGGCGATCGAGATCATCCGACGGCTCCATGCGGGCAAGGAGATCAGCCACCACGGCACGTACTACGAGGTGCAGGAGGCGAAGATCTACACCCGGCCCGAGCGTCCGGTGCCGATCTACGTCTCGGCGTTCGGTCCGCAGTCCGCAGAGCTGGCCGGGCGCGTCGGCGACGGCCTGTGCACGACGATGCCCGACAGCGACCTGCTGCAGGTGTTCCGGGAGGCGGGCGGCGCCGGCAAGCCGACGCAGGCGGGCACGAAGGTGTGCTGGGACCGGGACGCCGAGCGGGCGGTCGAGACGGCCCACCGGATCTGGGGCAACGAGGGCCTGCCGGGGCAGCTCGCCCAGGTCCTGCCGCGGCCGCGGGACTTCATGGACGTCCAGCCGCTCGTGCCGCGTGATGTGATCGCCAGCTCCATGACCTGCGGGGACGACGCGGACAAGCACATCGCACAGGTCCAGCGTTACGTCGACGCCGGCCTCGACGAGGTATACGTGCAGCAGATCGGCCACGATCTTCCGGGCTTCTTCGACGCGTGGCGCAAGGACGTGCTGCCGGCGTTCGGGTGAACTCCACGACCTGACAGCGGGGGCGGTGCAGTGGTGAGCGTGGTCACCTGGGACTATGTGTGACGGGTGGTGCGTTGAACCACCAGAGACCGCACTGGCCAGGTAGTACTCGTGCCGAAGGCCCCGCGGGCTCGCCCGCGGGAGCGCCGTCCGTGCTCCCGTTTCACTGCGACGGAAG
>DASRSC010000208.1:0-12426 GCA_035695525.1 Pseudonocardia sp.
GGGCTGGTCCGGCAGTGAGGTGGTCGGACAGCGCGTGATGGGCCCCGACCCCACCCGGCGCACGTTCGACGCACCGACCGCTGCCCGCATCCTCGACGAGCTCGGCGCGGGGCGGTCGTTCAGCGGCAGGGTGCCCGCCACGCCCGTCAGCGGGCGCACGCTCTACTTCCGTGCCGCACCTGGACCCGGCTCGACCATTGTCGGAGTGCTGCAGGACGTCGACGACACGGAGGCGTCGGACGAGGCGTTCGCGCTGCTCGACGCGCTGTGGGAGACCGCCCCCGTCGGGCTCGCGTACTTCGACACCGAGGTGCGGTACCGGCGGCTCAACGGTGCTGTCCTCGACATCGACGGCGGCACGGTCGACGACCGGCTGGGCCGGACGCCGGAGGAGGTCCACGGACCCGTCGGCGCCACGATCGCCGAGGGGTTGCGCGCAGTACTCGCCGACGGCAAGCCACGGTTGGACGTCCCGGTACAGGGACGGTTGTGGCACGGGCGTGGTCCGTTCCAGGAGTGGCGGATGTACCTCTACCCGGTGCGTGCGCCGGAGGGGCCCATCGTCGGGGTCGGCGTGGTGCTGGTGGACGTCACCGCGGCCGAGCGCACCCGGCGGGAGCTGGCAGAGTCCGCGGCGCAGCGCGAGCACGCGCTCAACCGGTACCAGAGCCTGGTGGCGGCCACGAGCGCGGCGGTCTGGATCCGGGGGGCCGACGGCAGCGCGCTGCGCGACGCCCCGGGCCTGCGGGCGATCACCGGACAGAGCGCCGCGGAGCACGCCGGATGGGGCTTCCTCGACGCCGTCCATCCCGCGCACCGCCACGCCCTCGACGTGGCCTGGCGGGCGGCGGCCACCACTGAACCCGCCGAGGTGTTCGTCCACTCCTACCGGCTGCGCACGGCCGCGGGGGGTTACCGCTGGTTCCGCACGCGCGCGGTCCCCGTCCACTCCGGAGGGCGGGTCGTGGAGTGGGTGGGCACTGAGACCGACATCGACGACGGGATGCGCGCCCGCGACCGGCTCGCCGTACTGGCCCAGGCCACGTTCGCGATGAACGCCGCGCTCGACCCCGACGCCGAGGGCGAGCTGGTGGCGCTGGCCGAGGCGGTGGTCCCGCAGTTCGCCGACCTGTGCCGGGTCTTCCTACTCGAGCCGGACCCGTTGCCCCAGGCGAACTGCGCGGGCCGAGATCGTCGGCCCGGCGCAGTGCGCACCGCCCCCGGCGGCGGGACCGTCACGGGGCGGCGGTCCGTCACGCGGAGCGCGCCGGGGATCCCGCCGTCACCGTCGAGCGAGGAACGCTTCACGTTTCCTGCCGAGCATCCGATCTCTCGCAGTGTGCGCACCGCAGCGCCCGTCCTGATGCAGGTGTCCGACGAGACGGCGTCGCACTGGCGGGCTCCGGAGGATCAGGCCTCGTGGGGAACGGTGATCGACGTCAACTCAGTGCTGGTGGCCCCGGTGTTCTCGCGCGGCGCGGTCGTGGCGGCGCTGCTGTTCATCGCGTGCGGGGACCGGGCGCCCTACACGCAGGACGACCTTGCGCTCGTCGGCGACCTCGCGGCGCGCGCCTCGGCCGCCGTGGAGACCGCGGTGACGTTCCAGCGGAGCCGCGAGGTCTCGGTGGCGCTGCAGAGCGCGATGCTCAGCCTGCCGCCGCGGTACCCCGGTGTGGAGATCGAGGCCCGGTACCTGCCCGCGGCGGCGGAGCTGCAGGTCGGCGGCGACTGGTATGACGCCTTCACACTGCCCGGGGGCGACCTGGCGGTCGGGGTCGGCGACGTCGAGGGTCACGACCTGCCCGCCGCGGCCACGATGGGGCAGCTGCGCAGCATGCTCCGGGGACTGGCGCACGACAGCGAGGACCCGCCGTCGGCGGTGCTGGCCCGGCTGGACCGGGTGGCGTCCGGACTCGACGTCACACGGTTCACCACGCTCGTCTACGGGAGGCTCTCCCTGGCCGGGGGACGTGCGATGTTCCGCTGGTCCAATGCCGGCCATCCCGGGCCGATCCTGATCGGCCCGGATGGGCGGCCGCGGCTGCTGTCGGGTGAGGTCGACGTCGTACTGGGGGTCGACCCCGGGGCGCGCCGGCACGACTGCGAGGTGGAGATCGAGCCCGGTTCGACGCTGCTGCTCTACACCGACGGACTGTTCGAGCGCCGCCGCGACCCCGGCGACCACGCGAACACGCAGCTCCTGGACCTCGTGCGCGGGGGCGCCCCCCTCCCGCTTCCCGAGTTCTGTGACCACCTCGTGCGAGCAACCATCGCCGACACCGGCGACGACATCGTGGTGCTCGCCCTGCGTCTTGCGGCGGGCGGATGACCATCGAGGAGCTCGTGGCGCGGGCCGCTGCACTCGCCGCCGGCCCCCGGCGAGCGATCCTGGGGATCACCGGCAGCCCCGGTGCGGGCAAGTCGACGCTGGTGGCGGCCCTGCTCGCGCGGCTGGGCGACGTCTGCGTCGCGCACGTGCCGATGGACGGGTTCCATCTCGCCGACGTGGCACTCGAGTCGATCGGGCGCCGGGACGCGAAGGGAGCCCCGGACACGTTCGACGTCGGCGGCTACGTCGCCCTGCTGCGCAGGCTGCGGGCCGCCGCCGCCGACCCGGCAGAGGACGTGGTCTACGCGCCCGCGTTCGAGCGCGATCTCGAGCAGCCCATCGCCGGAGCCATCGCCGTGCCGAGAGAGGCGCGGCTGGTGCTCACCGAGGGCAACTACCTGCTGCTCGACGAGGGGCGGTGGGCGGAGGTCCGCCCCGAGCTCGACGAGGTGTGGTTCTGCGACCCGCGGCCGGACGTCCGGCTGGCCCAGCTCACCGCCCGGCACGTCGCGTTCGGCAAGGAACCGGCGCGCGCCGCGGCGTGGGTGGCAGCGGTGGATGAGCCCAACGCCGCCATGGTGGAGCGGACCAGGGACCGGGCGCACCTCATCGTCCCGGCCGTCCTCCTGCAGTCGCTCCCGGCCGCCGACTGAGCACGTCGCCGAATCTGTCAGCTGTGGTGCGCGGCCCGGTGCGCGGCGAGGACGTCGAACCCGAAGTCGGACTCCGGGTCACGCCACACCGAGTGGGCGTGGTTGACCTGGCGCTGCGTGTTGTCCCACTCGGCCAGCAGCCGGGGCCCCTGCAGGCGGTAGTAGTGCGGCTCACCCGCGGCGGTCGAGCCCGCCCAGGCGAGGTGGACGGCGTCGAGCGCTGCGGGGTCGTGGTAGTGGTGCAGCGGCGATACGCCGTCCGGGACGCGGCCGAGGTAGGTGGCGAGCAGTTGCAGTAGGAGCTCGCGCTGCCCGGCGTCGAGCTCCGCGGCCGGCAGGCCCTTCGGCGTGCCGGTCAGCGCCAGTGCGCGGTGGCCGTCGCGGTCGACACCGGTGGCGGCCTCGGCCCGGTCGCTGCCCGCCTTCAGGGCGTCCTGCTCGCCCGGGTCGGGGAACGGGCCGCGCCAGACGCCGACGAGCGGGATGGCCTCGTCGCCGTCGGCCAGGCGGGACCGGTTTCCCCCGACGATGTCGGTCGGGGCGTGGGGTAGCAGCACGGCGCGCTGGGCGAGCTCGGGCGGTAGCGAGCGGACGATCTCGCGGGCGAGGTCCTCCGGTGCGGCGAGCGGGCGCAGCACCGTCCCGCCCAGCAACGGCGCCGTGGCCGGGTCGGAGCCCAGGAAGCACGGCGTCGTGGCGGCGACGCGGCCATCGACGACGAGGTTGTTGAGCGACACATGGTGCCCGCCGAAGCGCCAACCCCACGGTGCCGCGCCGCCCGGTTCGCCGAACACCCGCAGGTAGTACATGCCGGGGTCACGCCCGCGCTCGCGCCCGAACGTCACGGTGAAGCCCTCGACGTGGTCGAGCACGTTCTCCAGCCCCATGACGGTCGCCGCCGTCACGTACGCGGCGGTCGACAGGCCGGTCGCGACCAGCCGCATGGCAAGCCGCTGCTGTGCGGGGCGCTGCTGGTGGAGGGTGAGTCCGCCGTGGTCGGTGGGGGTGTAGAACCAGCGGAGCCGCTCGGCGTCGGACGGGTCGTCGGCGCCCGGGGTGGCGCCGCTGGCCACCTGTCGTTGCTCGGCCTCGAGGCACGCGAGCCACGCGCCCGCCGCTTCGGCCATCCGGTCCGCGACCTCGCGGGGCGCTTCGGTCACTGCCTGCTCCATGCCCGAGACAGTACGACGGGATCAGCGAGCACGTCCGTGATCTCGTCGTGGAGCGCTTCCGCGCCCGGTCAGGCAAGCGGCGCCGGTCCGCCGGACCCGTGGGCGCGGCGAGGGCGGATCTCGCACCGGACGGCGGCAGCGTCAAGCCCGGTGAGATCGGCAATGAGCGAGCTTGCGAGCGAATCAGTGTTACAGCGCGGCACGTACAGCACCAGGCCCCGCTCGGAGAGCCAGACCACCACCTGGAACGTGCGCTCGCCCCCCGCGGCCACGCCGGCCGGCGTAGGCCCTGGGGCGGGCGGGGCGTCAGTCGCAGGCGGTCGCCGAGCAGTCAGCGATCGGGGTAGGTGGCGTGGCACAGGGGGGTTCAGACGCGCGCAGGAGCCACCGCTTCCGCGAGCAGCTCGTACGAGCGCAGCCGGTCGGCCCCGTCGTGGGTGCTGGTGAGAACCATCAGCTCGTCTACACCGGTGCGCTCCACGAGCCCGTGGACGCCCTCGCGCACCGTGTCGGGCGAGCCGATGATCTGGCCGGCCATCCGATCGTCGACGAACGCCCGCTCCTCCGCCGTGTACGGGTACGCGCTCGCCTCTTCCAAATTCGGAACCAGGCCGGGTCGCCCGAGTCGCAGCCGCAGGAACTGCAACGCGCTCGGCAGGGCAAGGCGCTGCGCCTGGGCGTTCGTGTCAGCGGCCAGCACCGAGGCGGCGATCATGGAGTAGGGCTCCGACAGGATGGACGACGGCCGGAACGACTCGCGGTAGAGCGCCAGTGCCGGGAGGGTGTTCTCGGCGCTGAAATGGTGGGCGAACGCGAACGGCAGGCCCAACAGTCCGGCCAGCTGCGCGCTGTAGCCGCTGGACCCGAGCAGCCACATCGCCGGCTCCTGGCCGTGCGCCGGCACGGCTACCACTGGGCCCTCGCCCCGGAAGTACGCCGCCAGCTCCGTGAGCTGCTCGGGGAAGTCGTCGGCGCCCACCTGCTCGGCGCCGCGGCGCAGGGCGCGGGCGGTGCGCTGGTCGGTGCCCGGGGCACGGCCGATCCCGAGGTCGATCCGGCCGGGGTGCAGCGCGTCGAGTGTGCCGAACTGCTCCGCGATGACGAGCGGCTGGTGGTTGGGCAGCATGACCCCGCCGGACCCGACGCGGATCAGCGAGGTGGCCCCGGCGAGGTGGGCGATCAGCACGGCGGGCGACGAGCTTGCGATCCCCGGCATCCCGTGGTGCTCGGCGACCCAGTAGCGACGGAAGCCGAGCTCCTCGACGCGCCGGATCAGCGCCGTGCTGTGCTGGAGCGCTACCGTGGCCGTCGAGCCGGAGCCGATGGGGACGAGGTCGAGCACTGAGAGAGGCACCACATTTGATCCAACCGCGACGCGCGGACGGTTCTTCCCGGGCGTTCCGACGCCGAATGGCCCATGACGGGCGCTGCCGAGCGGGTGCCCTGCCGCTGCTCCGGACCGTCACGCCAGGCTGAGGTATGCGCCCCCCCGCCGACCCGTACGAGACCGGTCCGCTCGAGATCGACCAGCTCGGCGCCGTGCTCGCCGGCATGCTGAGGACGCCCGGCGTCCAGGCTGCCCGCGCGGTGGACGGCCGGCGGGGGCTGGTCGTCGCCGCGGTGGGCGCGACGGGCGGAGACGACGTGGCCGCCCTCGTCCAACTCGCCCGCGCCACCTCTTCCGTCGCGCCGCGGGGGGACGGGCTCGACGACGTGGTCGTCACCACCCGCCGGTCGGTTCACGTGCTGCGGGAGTGTGGGGTGCCCGGAACGTTCCTGCACCTCCGCCTCGACCGGGAGCGCGGGGACGTCGGCGCCGCCCGCCGGGCCCTCCGTGCGGCCGGCCTGCAACGGGCGGTGCGGGCCTGGCTGGACGGTCCACCGGCCCGGCCGGCGGCGCCGCTGGCGCCGGGCGTCTTCCAGGCGGGCGTCTTCCAGGTTGTCTCCTCGCGGCCGGTCGCCTCCGATGCGACAACTGCCCAGCCGATCACAGCTCAGCCGACAACTGCCCAGCCACGTCCTGCAGAGCATGGGCCGGCGCTACCGGTGATGGTGGAACCGGTGCCCGCGCCGGGGATGCCGGTCTCACCGGGCCCTCGGGCGACGGCCGTACCGACCTCCGGGCCGTCGCTCATACCGCGGCCGCGGCACCCGACCGTGCCCGCTTTCGACCAGCAGCCCGCACTGGTGACCCTCGCCGGGGTGCGGCCGCAGGCCAGTACCGGGGCCCTGGCCGTGCTGGCGCTGCAGGACGTCGACCCCCGGGCCGATGCCGATCTGCCGCTGCCGCGCCGCAAGCCGTCCCCCCGGCCGGTGACGGTGGGCCCGGCGGGGGATGCCGTCCTCAAGCAGGCATGGGCCCGGGACATGGACGCGTTGCAGCGGGTGCTGGCCGGGTTGCGCAGGCTTCCGTAGAAGCCGCCGGCGGGCGCTGCCGGAAACCCCCTCGCCGTGCCCCTCTAGCATCGACACCACAGCCGTCTACTGATGGAGGCCCTCTCGTGCCCGCGCCAGCATCCACCGCCGTGTCCGCTCCCGTCCGGGTGCCGGCGGGGACGACGGCGGGCACCGCCGTGCGCGAGGCGGGCCTCCCCACGAGCGGCCCGAGCACCGTGGTCGTCGTCCGCGACCCGCAGGGGCAGCTCCGCGACCTCGCCTGGGCGCCCGACGCCGACGTCGAGGTCGAGCCGGTCGGCGCCGACACCGAGGACGGCCGCAGCGTCATCCGGCACTCCGCGGCGCACGTGCTCGCACAGGCCGTGCAGCAGCTGCATCCCGAGGCGAAGCTCGGGATCGGGCCGCCGATCACCGACGGCTTCTACTACGACTTCGACGTCGAGACCCCCTTCACCCCCGAAGACCTCGGCAAGCTCGAGTCGGCGATGAAGAAGATCATCAAAGCCGGCCAGCGCTTCTCCCGGCGCCGCTTCGACTCCCTGGACGACGCCCGCAAGGAGCTCGCCGACGAGCCGTACAAGCTGGAGCTGATCGACCTCAAGGGCGGGTCGGAGGCCGAGGACGGGGCGGTCGCGGACAGCGAGGTCATGGAGGTCGACGCCTCCGGCGAGCTGACCATCTACGACAACGTGCACGCCCACACCGGGGAGACGGTGTGGTCCGATCTCTGCCGCGGCCCGCACATCCCCACCACACGGTTCATCCCCGCGTTCAAGCTCACGCGCTCCGCCGCCGCGTACTGGCGCGGCAGCGAGAAGAACCCGCAGCTGCAGCGCATCTACGGCACGGCGTGGGAGAGCCAGGAGGCCCTCGACGCCCACCTGGAGCGGCTGGCCGAGGCGGAGCGCCGCGACCACCGCCGCCTCGGTGCGGAGCTCGACCTGTTCTCGTTCCCCGACGAGCTGGGCTCGGGCCTGCCGGTGTTCCACCCGAAGGGCGGGATCATCCGGCGCGAGCTGGAGGACTACTCCCGGCGCCGGCACGAGGAAGCGGGCTACGAGTTCGTCTACACGCCGCACATCACCAAGGGGCGGCTCTACGAGATCTCCGGGCACCTTGACTGGTACGCCGACAGCATGTACCCGGCGATGCACCTCGATGAGGAGCGCGGCCCGGACGGTGAGGTGCGCAAGCCGGGGCAGGACTACTACCTCAAGCCGATGAACTGCCCGATGCACATTCTGATCTTCGACTCGCGCGGGCGGTCGTACCGCGAGCTGCCGCTGCGCGAGTTCGAGTTCGGCTCGGTGTACCGCTACGAGAAGTCGGGCGTGATCCACGGGCTCACCCGCGTGCGCGGCATGACCCAGGACGACGCCCACATCTTCTGCACCGCGGAGCAGGTGCAGGACGAGCTCAAGTCGCTGCTCAAGTTCGTGCTCGACCTCCTGCGCGACTACGGCCTCGACGACTTCTACCTCGAGCTGTCGACGCGCAACCCCGACAAGTCGGTCGGCACGGACGAGATGTGGGACGAGGCCACCGAGGCGCTGCGCGAGGCCGCCGAGGACTCGGGCCTCGAGCTCGTCGCCGACCCGGGCGGCGCGGCGTTCTACGGGCCGAAGATCTCGGTGCAGGCGCGGGACGCCATTGGCCGTACCTGGCAGATGTCGACCATCCAGCTCGACCTCAACCTGCCCGAGCGCTTCGGCCTCGAGTACACCGCCGCGGACGGCTCGCGGCAGCGCCCCGTCATGATCCACCGGGCCCTGTTCGGTTCCATCGAGCGGTTCTTCGGCGTGCTCACCGAGCACTACGCCGGTGCCTTCCCTGCGTGGCTCGCCCCCGTGCAGGTCGTCGCGATCCCGGTCACCGACGAGCAGGTCGGGTACGTCGAGGATGTCGCCGCGCAGCTGCGCCGGCGCGGCGTCCGGGTCGAGGTGGACGCGGGTGACGACCGGATGCAGAAGAAGATCCGGACCCACACGCTGCAGAAGGTGCCGTTCCTGATGCTCGTGGGTGCGCGGGATGTCGAGGCGGGTGCTGTGAGCTTCCGGTTCCGCGACGGCACGCAGCTCAACGGGATGCCCGTAGCCGACGCGGTGGCGGCGGTCGCCGATTGGATCGCGAGCCGGAACAACACGTCCCCGACCGGCGATGTCTTCGCGGCCGCGCCGTAACTGCCGGTCCGGGCGCCTCTGACGGCACCGTCGGGTCGTCCGCCCACCCGAGGTAGGAGGCCGATCCGGCGGGCTGTCAGGAACCACCTGGATCCCGGCTCTCATCGGACAAGATCCATCGGACACGCCTTAGGATCGCGCCATGAGCGACGCGGCCCCGCCGGGAGCGACGAGCGGCCCGGCCGAGCCAGGGGCCGAGCCGCGCGACGGCGTCGGCACGCCTGACGGCTTCCGCAGGCTGTGGACGCCGCACCGGTTGGCGTACATCAAGGATGCCGGGGGCGACGGTTGCCCGTTCTGCCGTATCCCCGGCCTCCCGGACGAGGAGGGTCTCGTCGTCGCCAGGGGGCGCACGGTCTACGCGGTCCTCAACCTGCACCCCTACAACCCCGGGCACCTCATGGTGCTGCCCTACCGGCACGTCGCCGAGCTGGAGGATCTCACCCCTGAGGAGGCGGTCGAGCTCATGACCTGCACCCAGGCCGCCGTCCGGGCGCTGAAGGAGGTGGCGGCGCCGCACGCGTTCAACGTCGGGCTGAACCTGGGCACCGTCGCGGGTGGCTCGCTGGCCGAGCACCTGCACCAGCACGTCGTTCCGCGCTGGGGTGGCGACGCGAACTTCATCGCGGTCGTCGGGCAGACCAAGGTGATTCCGCAGCTGCTCTCTGAGACGCGTGCGTTGCTGGCCGCTGCATGGTCGGTGGGCGGAGAGCCGCCGGAAAAGGCCGGTGCCGACCCGGACTAGGCTGCAAGTGGCCCGGGCGGCGGCCGGCGGCCGGCCACCGTGGGCCCCGGTCGACAAGCAGGAGTCCATGCTCAACGTCCTCGCCCGCGTGCGCGTCAACCGCGTGACCGACCCGATCGGCCGGTGGCTCGTCGGGCACGGGGTCGCGCCCGATGTGGTCACTGTCATCGGCACGGTCGGAACGGTTGCCGCGGCGCTCTGGTTCCTCCCGCGCAACCAGCTCTTCGTCGGCACGCTGGTGATCACGCTCTTCGTGCTGTTCGACCTCGTGGACGGCGCGATGGCACGGGCGAGGGGGCACGGCACCCGGTTCGGGGCGGTGCTCGACTCCACGTGCGACAGGGTGGCGGACGGCGCGGTGTTCGCCGCGCTCACCTGGTGGTGCCTCGGAGTGGGCGACGACCGCGCCCTGGGGGTGGCCGCACTGGTCTGCCTCGTCGCGGGCCAGCTCGTCTCCTACATCAAGGCCCGGGCAGAAGGTGCGGGGCTGTCGGCGGACGGCGGGCTCGTCGAGCGGGCCGAGCGCCTCATCGTCGCGCTCGTCGGTACCGGCCTGCACGGGCTGGGCGTGCCCTACGCGCTCCCCGTCGCCCTCTGGGTGCTGGCGGCGGCGACGGTGTGGACGGTCGGGCAACGGATCCTCGCGGTGTACCGGAGCGCGCAGGCGCATGCGGGGAATTCTGTGGCGAGCGACTCCGCCGACCCGGCGCCGAGCCCGTGACCGCCCGACTCGAGCCCTCGCACGCCGACGGGGTGCCGGAGGCGGTGTCCGCGCGCACCGTGTCCCCGCCCGGCGGGACGGCGCCGGGTGGCGCACCACGCGCTGCCCGGTTCGCCGAGCGGATCACCGATGCTGAGTACGCGGCGGGGTGGCGGCTGGTGCAGATGCTCCCGCAGAGCCCGGCGCTCGGGGCTTTCCGGTTGGGCGCCGACCTCGCCGCGCGCCGCGGCGGGGCGAGCGTGCGGCGACTGCGGGCCAACCTGGCGCGCGTCGTGCCGTCCGCCTCCCCGGCCGAGCTCGATGCGCTGGTTCGCGAGGGCATGCGCAGCTACGCCCGCTACTGGTGGGAGATGTTCCGGCTGCCGGCGATGGATCCGGCGGAGATCCACGCCCGGACCGACCCGTTCGTCATCGGCAGCGGCCCGTTCTTCGAAGCGCTCGACGCCGGCCGTCCCGTGGTCTTCGCGGTTCCGCACAGCGGCAACTGGGACACCGCAGGCGTGTGGCTGGTGGAGATGCTGCGCCGGCGCGGCTTGCCGCCGGCGTTCACGACTGTGGCGCAGCGGCTGCGCCCGGAGTCGCTCTACCGGCGATTCGTCGCCTACCGGGAATCGCTCGGGTTCGAGGTCGTCGCGGCCGAAGACGGGTCGGCGGCGTACCGGGCGCTCATCCGGCGACTGCGCGCCGGTGGCGTCGTCTGCCTCGTGGCCGACCGGGACGTCACGGCCACCGGCGTCGAGGTGCAGTTCCTCGGCGAGCCTGCGCGTCTTCCCGCGGGCCCCGCCCGGTTGGCCGGGCTCACGGGCGCCCTGCTGGTGCCGGCCTACCCCCGCTTCACCCCGGACGCCTGGTTGCTGCGGATGGCGGAGCCGGTGCCGGTGGGCAGGGGCACCGACGCCGTGGCAAAGGCGACGCAGGACGTCGCCGACACGTTCGGCCGGTTGATCGCCGAGGCGCCGGCGGACTGGCACGCGCTGCAGCCGATCTGGACCGCCGACCACACTCCGCACGGCGAAGCGTCGGCAGAGGGCA
This sequence comes from Pseudonocardia sp., assembly GCA_035695525.1. Lineage (GTDB taxonomy): Bacteria > Actinomycetota > Actinomycetes > Mycobacteriales > Pseudonocardiaceae > Pseudonocardia. The sequence continues at coordinate 11,230 of DASRSC010000208.1, forward strand.
GCGAGGCCGATCGATGAGTGAGCTTCCGAGCGGGTTATCGCTGAGGAGGCAGCAGGCGCTGCGGGTGGGCATCGTCTGCCCGTACTCCCTCGACGTCTCCGGTGGGGTGCAGGCTCACGTCGTGGGCCTCGCAGGAGCGTTGGAAGACCTCGGGCACAGCGTCAGCGTGTTGGCTCCCGCCGCCCTCAACACGCCGGTACCCGCGTTCGTCACTCCGGCCGGGCGGGCGCTGGGTGTGCCCTACAACGGGTCGGTTGCGCGGGTGTCGTTCGGGCCGGTCACCTACGCGCGGGCGCGCCGCTGGCTCGCCGAGAACTCCTTCGACGTGCTCCACCTGCACGAGCCGACCACGTTCAGCCTGTCCGTGCTGGCGCTGTTCGCCGCCGAGGGGCCGATCGTGGCGACGTTCCACACCTCCACGGAGCGGTCGCGCGCGCTGAGTGCGTTCGGCGGGATGCTGCGGCCGCTGATGGAGAAGGTCACGGCGCGGATCGCGGTGTCGCCGCTGGCCCGCCGCGTACAGGTCGAGCATCTCGGTGGCGACGCCGTGGAGATCCCCAATGGGGTCGACCTCCCGGCCTTCGCCGACGGGCCGCTGCTGTCCGGCTATCCGCGCCAGGAGACCGTCGGCTTCCTGGGCCGGTTCGACGAGCCGCGCAAGGGCATGACCGTGCTGCTCGACGCACTCCGTGCCCTGGCCCCGTCGCGACCTGCCCTGCGTGTGCTGGTGGTCGGCAGGGGGGATGTGGGCGCGCTGCGTCGCGCCGCGGGCACGGTGGCCGACCGGCTCGATGTGCTCGGTCCTGTCGACGACGCGACAAAGGCTGCCGCGCTGCGATCGGTGGACGTGTTCTGCGCGCCGAACCTGGGAGGCGAGAGCTTCGGCATCGTACTGACGGAGGCGATGGCGGCCGGGGCGCCGGTGCTGGCCAGCGATCTCGACGCCTTCCGTGCCGTGCTGGGGGGGGCGGGGGCGGGCGTCTCCTTCCCGAGGGGCGACGCCGCTGCGCTGGCCGTGTCGCTCTCCGCCCTGCTGGACGACCCCGCGCGGCGCGCCGCGATGTCCGCGGCAGGCCGACTGCGGGCCGCCGACTTCGGCTGGCCCGCCGTGGCCGCCTCCGTGGTGCGGGTCTACCGGGCCGCGGTGGCGGCCGACCCGCGCCGCGTCGTCGTCGGTCCCGGGATCGCGGGATCGTG
>DASRSC010000209.1:0-7503 GCA_035695525.1 Pseudonocardia sp.
CGCCTCCCCGTCCAGGATCGCGAGGTCGACCTCGCCCGCGTCGCACGCGGCGAGCACCTCGGCCACCCCGCCCGCCTCACGGAACGTCACCCGGCCCACGTCCGGCGCCGGCCGCCTGCCGACCGCGTTGATGATCGCCTCACGGACCTCGGGGCGGTGGCTGTAGACCAGGATCGTCGACGGCGCCGGACGTCGCCCGTCCCCGCCGCTACCGATCTCCCCTGCCGTGCCACCGGTCACACCTGCGCTCGCCACGGCGCGGATACTAGTCGTCCGGACCGGCCGGGAACCCCGGCCCCGCGGCGTCCGTTGGCGGCTGTGACGAGGGACGCGGGGCCGCCGTCCACCGATCGTGATCTACCGAGGGGTATCCCGACAGGCTGTAGAAGTTCGCGTGGGGTCATAATGCCCCGGTGACGACAGCGGCACCCAACATCAGCGCGCGGATCCACTCGCTGAACCGGCCCAACCTGGTCAGCATCGGCACGATCGTCTGGCTGTCCAGCGAGCTGATGTTCTACGCCGGGCTGTTCGCGATCTACTTCACCGCGCGGGCCCAGAACCCTCCCGGCCAGACGTGGCCCCCGGCACCGACCGAGCTGGACGTGCCGTACGCGCTCGTCGTGACGATCGTGCTCGTGGCCTCGTCGTTCACCTGCCAGTTCGGCGTCTTCGCGGCCGAGCGCGGCGACGTGTTCGGCCTGCGCCGGTGGTACCTGCTCACGCTCCTGATGGGCACGTTCTTCGTGCTCGGGCAGGCGAACGAGTACCACACGCTGGTCACCGAGCACGAGACGACGTTCGCGTCCGGCCCCTACGGCACGGTCTTCTACCTGGCCACCGGGTTCCACGGCCTGCACGTCACGGGCGGGCTCATCGCCTTCATTTTCTTGATCATCCGCACCAAGCTCAGCAAGTTCACCCCGCAGCAGGCCACCGCGGCGATCGTCGTGTCGTACTACTGGCACTTCGTCGACGTGGTGTGGATCGGCCTGTTCGCCGTCATCTACTTCATCCGCTGACCGCCGACAGAGGGCTGGAAGACGCAGACGATGACCACGACACCCCCCTCAAGGCGACTCCGGGGCCCGCGTAGCCGCTTCCGCCGGCGCCTTGCCGGCGCGTTGGCGCTCGGTATCGGCCTGCTCGCCGCCGGCGGTCTCTACACGATGCTCGCGCCGCAGCCGCAGGTCGCGATAGCGCAGCCGACCGATGCCGCGCTGGTGGCGAAGGGCCAGGAGCTTTACAACTCCCACTGCATCACCTGCCACGGCACGAACCTGCAGGGCGTGCAGAACCGCGGGCCGAGCCTGATCGGTGTCGGCGACGCGGCCGCCTACTTCCAGGTCTCGTCGGGTCGCATGCCGCTCGCCCGGCAGGAGGCGCAGGCGGTGCGCAAGCCCCCGCTGCCGGAGTTCGATCCGAGCACCCCCGAGGGTGCCGCGAACCTCGACGCGCTCGGCGCCTTCGTCCAGGCCAACGGCGGCGGTCCCACACTGCCTGCCGAGTCCGACGCCGCGTTGCGCGGCAACGACACCGCCCGCGGCGGTGAGCTGTTCCGGCTCAACTGCGCGTCGTGCCACAACTTCACCGGCCGCGGTGGCGCGCTGACCTCCGGCAAGTTCGCACCCAGCCTGGATCCGGCCACCAACACCCAGATCTACGCCGCGATGCTCACGGGTCCGCAGAACATGCCGAGGTTCTCCGACCGGCAGCTCACGCCGGAGGAGAAGACGGACATCATCGGCTACATCAAGTCGGTGACCAACGGCAACAACAACCCCGGCGGCGACCCGCTGGGCGGCATCGGGCCGGTCTCCGAGGGCCTGATCGCGTTCATCGTCGGCCTGGCCGGCCTGATCGGATTCGCACTGTGGCTGGGAGCGAAGTCATGACGACCTCACGCCAAGACCCGCCCGCGCTGGGCACGGAGCACCCGCACCCGCGCATCCCCTCCGCCGCCGAGGTGGAGGACATGACGCCGGAGCAGCGCGCCATCCTGGCCGCCGAGCTCGACGACGTCGTGATCGTCCACAACCAGCGGAAGTGGCCGATCCCGGGCACCCGGGCCGAGAAGCGGGCCGAACGCTCCGTTGCACTGTGGTTCGCGATCTCCGCGCTCTCCGCGCTCGCGTTCCTGCTGGCCTTCCTGTTCTGGCCCTTCGAGTACCGGGCGCCCTCCCAGCCCGGCTACACCATGTACGCGCTCTACACGCCGGTCGTCGGGGCAACCTTCGGGCTCGCGGTGCTGGCGCTGGGCATCGCCGTCATCGCCTACGTGAAGAAGTTCTTCCCCGACGAGGTGTCGGTGCAGCAGCGCCACGACGGGGCGTCCGACGAGATCGCGCGCCAGACCGTGATGGCGCAGCTCGCCAAGGCGGGCCAGGACACCGGGATCGCGCGCCGCAAGCTGATCACGCGCGCGGCGGGCGCGGCGGCCGGCATCTTCGGCCTCGGGCTCGGCATCGCCGCGATCGCCCCGCTGGTGCGCAACCCGTGGAAGGCCGGACCCAACTCCCCACTGTGGGTCACCGCGTGGAAGCCGGTAGCCGGCGAGACGGTGTACCTGCGCCGCGACACCGGGATCCCGGACGAGATCTCGCTGGTGCGCCCCGAGGACCAGGAAGCGGGCTCGATGGAGACCGTGTTCCCGTTCCGGGAGTCCGAGCGAGGTAACCCGGAGGCGCTCCAGGCTGCTCTGCAGGGCTCCGACACTCCGGTGATGCTCATCCGGTTCCGCCCCGGCACCCAGGTCACCCAGGGTCCCGGCACGGAGAACTACCACTACGGCGACTACTACGCCTTCTCGAAGATCTGCACGCACCTGGGCTGCCCGGCATCGCTGTACGAGGCGCAGACGCAGCGGATCCTGTGCCCCTGCCACCAGTCCCAGTTCCTCGCCACGGACGACGCGAAGCCAATTTTCGGTCCCGCGACGCGCGCACTACCCAAACTTCCCATTACCGTGAACAACGAGGGCTACCTCGTCGCCACCGGTGACTTCAACCAGCCAGTCGGTCCGGCCTTCTGGGAGCTGAGATCATGAGCGGGATCACCACGCCCACCAGCTCCAGTGGTGGGCTCCACGCCAAGGGCGCCGCGGCACTCGACGAGCTGGACCAGCGCTACCACCCGGCAGCGGGTATGCGGAAGCAGTTCAACAAGGTCTTCCCGACGCACTGGTCGTTCATGCTCGGCGAGATCGCGCTCTACAGCTTCATCGTCCTGCTGCTCTCGGGCACGTACCTCGGGCTGTTCTTCGACCCGTCCATGGTCGAGGTCACGTACAACGGCCCGTTCGACAACCTGCGTGGCATCCACATGAGCCGCGCCTACGAGAGCGCCCTCGAGATCTCGTTCCAGGTGCGCGGCGGCCTCTTCGTCCGGCAGGTGCACCACTGGGCCGCTCTGCTGTTCGTGGCCGCGATGGTCGCGCACATGTGCCGCACCTTCTTCACCGGCGCGTTCCGCAAGCCGCGCGAGGCCAACTGGGTCATCGGGGTCCTGCTGCTGTTCCTCGGGTTCATGGAGGGCTTCAGCGGCTACTCGCTTCCCGACGACCTGCTGTCGGGCACGGGGCTGCGGATCGCCTCCGGGTTCATCCTGGCGGTGCCGGTGATCGGCACCTGGACCCAGTGGGCCCTATTCGGCGGCGAGTTCCCCGGCACGGAGATCCTCCCGCGGCTCTACATCATCCACGTGCTGCTCATTCCGGGGATCCTGCTCGCGCTCATCGCGGTGCACGTCGGGCTGGTCTGGTACCAGAAGCACACCCAGTTCCCGGGACCGGGCCGCACCGAGAACAACGTGGTGGGCGTCCGGATCCTCCCGGCGTTCGCGGCCAAGGGCGGGGCCTTCTTCGCGGTGACCGTCGGCGTCCTCGGGATCATGGGCGGGGTGTTCCAGATCAACCCGATCTGGAACTTCGGCCCGTACAACCCCTCCCACATCTCCGCCGGTTCCCAGCCGGACTGGTACGTGCTCTTCACCGAGGGAATGCTGCGGATCTTCCCGCCGTGGAACATCGCCATCGGGGACTACACGATCCCACCGGCCTTCTGGGCCAGTCCCGCGTTCCTGCCGGTGCTCTACGTGCTCGCCGGGGTCTATCCGACGATCGAGCGCCACTTCACCAAGGACAACGCGCTGCACAACCTGCTGCAGCGGCCCCGGGACGTCCCGGTCCGCACCTCGCTCGGCGTCATGGCCATCGCGTTTTACGGGATGCTGGTCCTGAGCGGCAGCAACGACCTGATCGCGTACTTCTTCGACATCTCGCTCAACGCCACCACCTGGGCAGGCCGGATCGGCGTCCTGGTCGTCCCGCCACTGGCGTACTACGTGTCCTACCGGATCTGCATCGGCCTGCAGCGCTCCGACCGGGCGGTCCTCGATCACGGCATCGAGACCGGCATCATCAAGCGGCTGCCCCACGGCGAGTTCATCGAGGTGCACCAGCCGCTCGCGGGTGTGGACGACCACGGGCACCCCATCCCGCTGGAGTACCAGGGCGCACCGGTGCCCAAGCGGATGAACCAGCTGGGCATGGGTGGCGCCCCGGTATCGGGTTCGTTGCTCAGCCCCGACTCCCCCGAGGAGACGACGGCGCTGGAGCGGGCCAGGGCCGAGGAGGCCGCTCTCGAGGCGGCACGGCACAATGGCGCCTCCACCGACGCCGGGCACGGCGAGCGCGAGGCGCGCACCGAAGAGCGCGAAGCGCTGGCCGGGCCGCACGCGCGGGAGTCGGGACCGCACGCCGGCGACTGAGAGTCGCGCCAGCACCCACCCGAGAGGGCCCCGCCGGGACACCGGCGGGGCCCTCTCGCCGTTCGCGGCTTCTGATCCACCCACCCAGCGTGCACCGGTTCCGGTTCCGGGCTGAACCGGTGCGCGTTCGGGGGCTGCTCAGGAAAACCGGTCGAGCGTGCACTGGTTCCGGCTCCTGGCTGCACCGGTGCGCGTTCGGCGCTGGACAGCGCTCGCCGTGAGCACTGCGAGGAACAGCAGCAGGTAGACGTCGGGCTGCAGCGAGATCAGTCCGGTGCTCGGGATCGGCCCGACCCCGGGCCCGGGCAGGGCCGTGACCACAGCGACCGTGGCAACGAGCACGCCGAGGAGCGCCGCGCTGGCAGCACGCTCGCCCGCCACCGCTCGGTGGGCGAGCAGGACGACCAGGGGCACGACCCACACCCAGTGGTGCGACCAGGCGAACGGCGCAAGCGCTGCCGAGCCCAGACCGCACAGCGTCAGCGCGAGCACCTCCTGCTCCGCCCGGTGCGCCCGCACGGCCAGCCCCACGGTGACGGTGCCGAGCACCACGGCGCCGACGAGCCACGCCACCGTCCCGTGGCTGCCGAGTCGCGCGAGCAGCCCGTTCAGTGAGTGGTTGGCGGTGCCCGCGACGTCAGAGATCCGATCGGCGGCGGCGAACGTCCCGTCGAACCAGTAGGCGACAGAGTCGGCAGGGGCGGCGAGGAACCCGATCCCCGTGGCAGCGACGAACACCCCGACGGCGGTGGCCGCGGCCCGCTTGCGCCCAGTGAGCAGCAGGTAGACGACGAACACCAGCGGCGTCAGCTTCACGGCGGCCGCGATGCCGACGCCGACCCCGCGCCAGCGGCTGTCCCTGCGTCCCAGCACGTCGCCCACCACGACGGCGAGCAGCACGATGTTGATCTGTCCGAGGTAGAGCGTGGTGCGCACCGGGTCCAGGCACGTCGCGAGGAGTGTGAGCAGCATCGTCGTGGCGGCGGATCCGGCCGGCACACCGACGCTGCGGCCGCAGCGGTGCACGACGTAGGCGAGCAGGCCGAGGCCGCCCGCCGTCCACGCGACCTTGAGCACGTCGAGGGGCAGCAGGGACAGTGGCGCGAACAGCACCGCTGCGAACGGCGGGTAGACGAACGGGAGGTCCAACAGCACGCCACCGGTGTACAGCTGCTCGTGGCGCACGATGTGCTCTCCGCCCGCCCGGTACACCTGCAGGTCGATCATCAGCAGGTGCGCCGCAGGCCAGAGCGCGAGCACGACGGCCTGCCCGACGAGCGCCACGCCGACGGCGGCCACGCCCCAACGCATCAACCGGCGCCTGCGCATCCCGTTGTCCGGCGCCTGCGCTGCGACCATCAGCCCTCCGCGGTTGTCGGCGCCCGCGGCTAGCGGGAGCGGGATGGCGTGCCGGATGGGGAGCGCCTGCCGTCGTCGTCCATGCTCGCACTCACCACGATCCGGAACGACGACGAGATCGACACGACGACGAGGCGGAGGGCCATGAAGGTCGACGCAGTGCTGCAGGGCTCAGGGCTGGCGGAACTCGCCGCCGAGGCGCAGGAGCGGGAGGCCGCCGGCTACGACGGGCTGTGGAGCTTCGAGGGGCCGCACGACCCGTTCCTCCCGCTGATGCCGGTGGCCGAACACACCGCACGGGTGGCGGTGGGCACCGCCATCGCGGTCGCCTTCGCCCGCAGCCCCATGACCACCGCGTACGTGGCGCACGACCTGCAGGTGCACTCCGAGGGCCGTTTCCTGCTGGGCCTGGGGAGCCAGGTGCGGCCGCACATCGAGCGCCGCTTCGCCATGCCGTGGAGCCACCCCGCCCCGCGGATGCGCGAGTACGTGCAGGCACTGCGCGCGATCTGGGCGGCCTGGAACGATGGCGAGAAGCTGAACTTCCAGGGCGATTTCTACGCCCACACGCTCATGACGCCGTTCTTCTCCCCGGCGCCGAGCCCCTGGGGGCCGCCCAAGGTGTACCTCGCGGCTGTCGGCGAGCACATGACGCGCGCCGCAGGCGAGGTGTGCGACGGCCTCCAGCCGCACACGTTCACGACGCAGCGTTACCTGCGCGAGCAGACCATCCCGATCCTGGAGGAGGGCCTCGCCGCCTCGGGGCGCTCGCTCGCCGACTTCTCGATCAGCTTCTCGGGCTTCGTCGTGACCGGGACGACCGAGGAGGAGATGGCGACGGCCGCGCGCGGCGTGCGGCAGCAGATCGCGTTCTACGGGAGCACCCCTGCTTACCGGAAGGTGCTGGACCTGCACGGCTGGGGGGAGCTCGGCGTCGAGCTCAACCGGCTCTCGCGCAGCAGCGACGACGACCGCTGGCAGCGGATGGGCGAGCTCGTCGAGGACGAGGTCGTGGACGCCTTCGCGGTGGTCACTGAGCCGGACCGGCTGGGTCCTGCACTGCTGGAGCGGTACGGCAGCATCGTCGACCGGTTCGCCTTCTACGCGCCCTACCCGCACGGCGACGACCTGTTCGGACCAGCGATCGAGACCCTGCGCGCAGGGAGCTGACGCCTGGGGGGCACCGGGACGGTCACGACGTCGAGACCGGTGATCCCGGCGAAGTCGGCCGGGTTGCACGTATGGACAGGCAGTTCGTTTCTGCAGGACCGACTGTCGGGCCGCCCGCTCATCGTCCGTCGTCGCAACCAAGGGTCCGACGGACAGCTCGGCGAGAGTGATCGTCGAGATGAGCGGCTCGTTGGGCAGGCCCTGCTC
>DASRSC010000210.1:0-9141 GCA_035695525.1 Pseudonocardia sp.
ACGCCAGGGCGCTCGCCCGCTCCTCCGGCCCGCACTACTCCGGACCGGGCCCAGCCTCCGGAGTCGTCGAGCCGGCCGACCGGGCAGACGGAGAACCGCCATCGGGCAACCCGGCGGTCGGCCTGGCAGAGCGGGCCGACCCCGCAGGAGGAGACCGGCCATCGGGCGGTCCAGCGCCCGGCCTCGCCGAGCGGGCCGACCCCGCAGGGGGAGGCCCGGTACCGGGAGCCGGGCCGCTCTCGGGGACAGCCGCCGCCGGCCACCGCACCTCGATGCGGGCCCCGCCGGACGGAGTCGCACCGGCCGTCACGGAGCCGCCTCGGCCCCGGACCAGCGCCGCAACCAGGGCGAGCCCGAGACCGGCACCACCGCCGGCCTCCGGGGACAGGCGCAGGAAGCGGTCGAAGATCCGCTGCCGGTCGGCCTCGGGGATGCCCGGACCGTCGTCCTCCACGACGAGCCGCACCGACCGGCGCGCCGGCAGCACGCCGATCCGCACGAGGGAACGGGCATAACGACGCGCGTTGGCGATGAGGTTGTCCAGCACGAGCGCGACCTCCGACGGGCTCGCGCCGGCGTGCGCAGGCGCCGGGGCGACGAGCTGCAGCACCGGTTCGTCGGCCTCGGCGCCTGCGGCCCTGCCCATGGCAGCGCGCGCGGCGGCCACGAGGTCAACCGACTGCGCCGGAGGCCGCTGCCCGGCGTCGGCCCGGGCCAGTGCGAGCAGGTCCGAGAGCAGCGTCGAGAGCCGGGCCGCCTCCTCCGCCACCGAACGCAGCGACTCCTGCGCCAGCTCCGGGTCGGGGTGCGCCACGGCCACCTCCGCTTGCGCGCGGATCGCGGCCACCGGCGACCTGAGCTCGTGCGCGGCGTCGCCCGTGAACCGTTCCAGGCGCGCGACCGCCTCGTCGCGCCGTGCCAGCAGGAGGTTGATCTCCTCGGCCAGCGCGCGCAGCTCGTCGCGCGGTACGGGCACCGGCAGGCGCTGGCCGGGCGGCAGGGCAGCGGCAGCGGTGCGCATCCGATCCACCGGGCGCAACGCCGCCCTGGTGGCCACCCACGCTGCGAGCACGACGACGGCCCCGACCACGAGCGCGCCGACCACGAACCCGACCGCGGCGTGCGCAAGCAGCATCGTCCCACCGACGATGTCCGCCGTCACGACAACGAGACGGGTGGAGCCGTCCGGCGTCACTGTGCTGACGGCCAGCCATCGCCGCAGCTCCGTGAGACGCCCGGCGGTAAGTGCATCGCCCGCCGCGAGCTCCCGGACCTGCTTGGGCCGCAGCGGCAGGTCGGGCCCGCCGTCGACGGGGTCGCCCGCGCTGTCGACGATGCGGATCTCCGGTTGCCGCACATCGGCGGGGGGAGTTCCGGCCGCCAGCTGCGCCGCTACCCCCTGGGCCTCGCCACGCAGCTCGGCATCGGCGGCGCCGAGCATCGTGCCGTAGAGCAGGCCCACACCCAGCCGGCTCAGCGCCAGCAGAGCTGCGAGGGCGACGACCCCCACCACAAGCGTGATCCGCAACCGCAACGTCCGCGAGGCCCACCATCGCCGCAGCCGCTGCGTGGGGCTGCTCATGGCGGTTCGGCCCCGGCCCCGACGAGCACCAAGCCGGTCATGACGACTCGACGATGTAGCCGTAGCCGCGCACCGTCTTCAGGACGTGCCCGGCCCCGACCGCGTCGAGCTTGCGCCGCACGTACCCGACGTACACCTCGACGACGTTGCGGCTGGCCGCCTGCTCGTCGCCCCAGACGAGGCGCAACAGCTCGTCCTTCGCGACGGCCGTGTCGGGCCGGCAGGCGAGCGCGTGCAGCAGCGCGAACTCACGCGGCGAAAGCTCGACCACGGCACCGTTCCAGCTGACCGACCTGGAGACGGGGTCGACGATCAGGGACCCCAGCCGGACGCGCTGCCCGGTCCGGCCGAGTGCGGCATCACGGCGGCGCAGCAACGCTCGCAGCTGCGCCACCAGCACGACGAAGGCGAACGGCTTGACGAGGTAGCCGTCCGCTCCGAGGTCGAGCCCGTCGGCCTGGTCGAACTCGCCGTCCTTGGCCGACAGCAGCAGCACCGGCGTGTCCACGCCGGCCGCGCGCAGCTGCTCGAGCACCCGGTAGCCCGACAAGCCGGGCAGGATAATGTCGAGCACGACCGCGTCGAAGCTGCCGGTGAGGGCGGCGTTGAGCGCGGACGGACCGTCGGCGAGGGCCACAACCTCCATGCCCTCGGCCGTGAGCCCCCGCGCGACGGCCGTCCGGATGCCCGGTTCGTCGTCCACCACCAGCACGCGTGCCATTGCCGCGGACGCTACCCGGCGGAGGGCCCGCTCCACCTTGGAGGACTCTCAGCAGGGATGAGTCACGCTGTGCACATGGCAACGGGGCAGGGTGACGCGAGGAACAGGGGCACGCGGAGCAGGGGAAGGGCAGGACGCACGGTCGCCGCGGGCGTCGCGGTCGCGGGGGCGGTCGGTCTCGGCCTGCTGGCGGTCCCCGGCGGGGCCGGGGCGGCGCCCGAGCTGCCGCCCGTCTCGGCGGCCGATCTGGTCGGCTCGGTGCTGGCGGCGCGCCCCGGCGCGTTCGGCGGCACGGTCGAGCTGGACAACGCGCTGGGCCTCCCGGCGCTGCCGAACCTGCCGCAGGCGGCCAACGGCACGAGCACCGCGCGGGTGTGGTCCGACGGTGAGGGCCGCGGCCGGATCCAGGTCCCCACCAAGGCGGGTGAGCGCACGCTGGTGTCCGACGGGGCGACCTTCTGGTCCTGGAACTCGGAGGACCGCACGGTCACGCGGGCACCGGAGCACAGCGCGCAGCGTCCGGAGGGCGCCGCCACCGACCCCACGGCCGCGGCCACCCAGGCGCTCGCCGCGCTCCAGCCCACCAGCGAGATCAGCGTCGATGGCACGGCCGAGGTCGCGGGCCGCCCGGCGTACGAGCTCGTGCTCGCCCCGGTTCCGTCGGAACGCACACTGCTGCGCGAGGTCCGGATCGCCGTCGACGCCGACAAGCGCGTGCCGCTGCGGCTGACGGTGCTGGCCAACGGCTCGTCCGACCCCGCGCTGCAGCTCGGGTTCACGAATCTCACGTTCGGTGCGCAGGACCCGTCGCTGTTCACGTTCACGCCGCCGCCCGGAGCCACGGTCCAGGACGAGCAACGTCCCCAGGGCGGGCAGGCCGGGAAGCCCGAGGCTGCAGGGCCGACGGTCGTCGGCAAGGGCTGGGACACGGTGATCGTCACGAAGAAACCGCCGCAGGCCCCCGCCCGCGGAGCGGAGGGTGACCGGTTCGGCGGCGGCGCCGACCTGTCCGCACTGGGCACGCCCGTCAGCGGACCGTGGGGCAGCGGGCGGCTGATCACCACGACCGTGGCGGGCGCGATCGTCACCGACGACGGCCGGATCGCGGCCGGCGCCGTGCCCGAGCAGGTCCTCGCCGAGGCCCTCTCCCAGTGACGAGCAGCCCCCGGGTCGACGCAGCGGCTGCCCCGGCCGGCGCCGCGCCGGTCCGTCCCGTGGCCGCGCGGGCCGTCGGACTCCGCAAGACCTTCGGCCGCACCGTTGCGGTCGACGGGATCGACCTCGAGGTCCCGGCGGGCTCGGTACTCGGCATGCTCGGACCGAACGGCTCGGGCAAGACCACGCTCATCCGGATGCTCCTCGGGCTGACGCGGCCCACCGCGGGAGCCGCCGAGCTGCTCGGCCACCCGATCCCCGAGGAGTCGGCCAGGGCCTTGCCGCAGGTCGGCGCGCTCGTCGAGGGGCCTGGCTTCCACCCGTTCCTGTCCGGGCGGGAGAACCTGCGCCGGGCCGCGGCCACCGAGCCGCTGCTCGGCACCGCGGAGATACGCGAGGCGGTCGACGCGGCGCTGCACCGCGTCGGGCTCGGGGACGCGGCGGACCGACGGTTCCGCGGCTACTCACTCGGGATGAAGCAGCGCCTCGGCCTGGCTGCGGCGCTGTTGCTCCCCCGGTCGCTCGTCGTGCTCGACGAGCCGACCAACGGTCTCGACCCCGCCGGCACCCGCGACGTCCGGCAGATCATCGCCGAGCTGCACGCAGGGGGCGCCACCGTCATCGTCTCCTCGCACCTGCTCGCCGAGGTGGAGGCCACGTGCACGCACGTGGCCGTCCTGCAGTCGGGCTCGCTCGTGGCGGCGGGCGAGCTGAACGCGCTGCTGGCGACCGGCACCGGCGGGCTGGAGATCACCACTCCCGACGTCGAGCTCGCGCTGCGAACGCTGCGGAGCGCGGGCGCCACGACCTACCGGGCGGAGCGGTCGCCCGCCGAGGAGCAGGCCATCGTCGTGGGCGATGACGGCCCGGCCGCGCCGGAGGCGATCGCGCTGTTGGTGCGGGCAGGGGTCGCGGTGCACGAGGCGCGGCGCAGCCGGTCCAACCTCGATGACCTGTTCGCGCGGCTGACCGAGGAGTCGTCATGACCTCTGCAGTGCTCACCGGCGAGCCGCTCTCCGCGCCGCACAACGCACCGCTGGGCCGGCTGCTCGCCGCCGAGCTGCGCTGGGTGCTGCGCCGCCCGCGCACGCTGGTGATGCTGGGGCTCTTCGCGCTCGTACCCGTGCTGATCTCGATCGGGGTGGCCGTCGCGAACCGCACGCCCGGACCCGGGGCCGGCCTGATCGGGGCAATAGCCGGAAACGGACTGGTGCTGCCGGTCGCGGCGATGACGCTGGCCCTCGCCCTCCTGCTGCCGCTCGCCGTGTCGATGGCAGCAGCCGACGCGATCGCGGGCGAGGCAGCGCACGGCACACTGCGCGGGCTGCTGATCGCGCCGGTGGGGCGGCTGCGGCTCGTCGCGATGAAGGCGTTCGGCGTGCTCGTCGTCGCGACGCTGGCGACACTGGCCCTCGCGGTGATGGGCGTGCTCGCGGGGCTCGTCGTGGTCGGCGGGGCCGACGGCCAGCTCGTCACGCTCTCCGGCACGGCCGTCGGGCTCGGGGACGCGCTGGCCAGGGTGGCGCTCGTCGCCGTCTGGACGGTGTGGCAGCTCGCCGCGGTGGGCGCGGTCGCACTCGCGATCTCGTCGTTCACCGAGCATCCGCTCGTCGTGCTGGCCTCGGTGCTGGGCGGGCTGATCGTGTTCGGCGTGCTCAGCGCGATCCCGGCCCTGGAGTGGCTGCAGCCCTACCTCCTCACCAGCGGCTGGACGGCGGGCGCCGACGCCCTGCGCGACCCCCTCCCGCTCGACGGCATGGCGGAGAGCTCGCTGCGCGCCCTCTGCTACGTCGCCATCGGCGGCGGTCTGACGATCCACCGCATGCTCCGCCGCGACGCCTGACCCACCACACCTGCGCGAGTCGCCCCAAGTCAACCCGCGAGTCGCCCGATTTCAGCCCGCGAGTCGCCCCCATTCCGCCCGCGAGTCGCCCCAAATCAACCCGCGAGTCGCCCGATTTCGGCCCGCGAGTCGCCCCCATTCCGCCCGCGAGTCGCCCCCAAGCGGCGCGAGCCGCGCGGGTCCGCCCGCGAGCCGCCCGGGTCCGCCCGCCAGTCGCCCGGAACCCCGCGCGAGTCATCCGAATGCCTGCGCACGTTCCGGCCCCGCTCGCGGGGTGCCGGGCAGGATGCACGGCATGACCGAACTGCTGGACGACGCCGCGATCACCGCCGCCCTGGCCGACCTGCCCGGATGGGAGCGCCAGGGCGACGCGATCGTGCGCACCGCGAAGCTGCCCTCGTTCCCTGCCGCCGTGTCCGTGGTGGACCGGGTGGCCGAGATCGCGGAGGGGCGCGACCACCACCCCGACATCGACATCCGCTGGCGGACGCTCACGTTCCGGTGCTCGACGCACTCGGCGGGCGGCATCACGGAGAAGGACACCGCGCTGGCCGCATCGATCTCGGAGCAGATCGACGCGGCCGGTGGCTGAGCCCCGCTAGTCGGCGGCGGCCAGCCCCGCGCAGGCGGGCACGGGCACCTTCTCGGCCTCCGCGACGCGTCTGCGGCCGAGCTGAAGCGTCAGCAGCAGGGCGATCACCACGAGGACGAGGCCGCCACCTACCAAGGGCAGCACCAGCAGGCCGCCCATGCCGATCACGACGCCGCCGACCACCCCGGCGAGGGCGGTGCCGAGGTAGATCGCTGAGGCGTTGAGCGAGAGCACCAGGCCGCCGGTGGGGGCCAGCTCCAGCAGCAGCGACTGCAACGGGGGGTTGAAGGCCCAGCTGAAGATGCCCCACAGGACGAGGGCCATGGCGGCACCCACGAGGGTGCTCGCGGTGAGCGACAGCGTCACGACCGTGACGGCGATCCCGGCGAGCACGGCGTAGAGCGTGGGCACGGTGCCGAACCGGTCGGCCGCGCGACCGCCCCACGTGTTGCCGACCATCGCCCCGACGCCGTAGACGACCAGCAGCAGCGCGATGGTGGCGCCGTGGATGCCGGCCGTGGCGTTCAGCAGGGGCGTCACGTAGATGAACACGACCATGGCGGCGAGAACGCCGACCACGGTCATCGCGAGCACCGTCAGCACGCGCCGGTCAGCGGCGACGGCGAAGCGCTCGCGCAGCGGCACCGCCGGGGGCGCCGCCATTCGAGGCAGGCAGATCGGCACGGCGGCCGCGACCAGCGCCGAGACCACTGCCACCGCCGCGAAGACGCCGCCGTAGCCGATGCTGCTGCCGAGCAGGTCGCCTGCGGGAACGCCGATGGCGAGTGCCAGCGTCAGACCGCCGAACACGATGGCGACAGCACGTGCGCGCTGAGCCGGCGGCAGAAGTGCGGTGGCGACGAGCGTGGCGGCCGGTGTGTAGGCGGCCGCCCCGATCGCGGCGATGATCCGGCCGACGATCAGCAGCGGATAGGTGGTGGCCACGGCGGAGAGCCCGTTCCCGACCGCGGCCGCGACGAGCGCGACGAGCAGCACGGTGCGGCGATCCCAGCGCCCGGCCAGCGTGGCGATCAGCGGGGCACCGACGGCGTAGGCGAGCGCGAAAGCGGTGGCGAGCTGGCCCGCGGCCGTCAGCGAGACGCCCAGTTCGGAGCTGACGGCGGGCAGCACGCCCGACACCACGTAGGCGCTCGTGCCGACGGCGAAGGCGCCGGCGGCCAGCAGGTAGGTGCGTGCGGACATCGATGGACCTCTCGGGCAGTGCTGGACGAGAACTGGTACGACATGCATCGTACTACGACGTTAGTCGAACTTCGACAGATGTCGTACAATCGGTCTCGTGTCCACCGCCGACCAGGCCATCCTCCAGCAGCCCACCCGCGAGGAGATGCGTGTCGAGCAGGTACTGCACGCCCTCGGCGACCCGGTGCGCCTCATGATCGTGCAGGCACTCGCCGCCGCACCCGAGGGAGTGGCCTGCGGTGTCATACCGCTACCCGTCACCAAGTCCACACGCACCCACCATCTGCGCACCCTGCGCGAGGCGGGTGTGATCTCGATGCGCACCGAGGGCACGCGGCGGATGAGCACACTGCGCCGTGACGACCTCGACGCGCTGTACCCGGGCCTGCTCGACGGCGTGCTGGCCGCGCCCCGCTGACGCGTTCACAGCTGGCCGCGGAACCCTGCACCAGGGACGATGCCAGGCATGAGCCGCCTTCCCCGCAAGCCGTACGAGAAGGAGCTGCTGCGCCTTCAGGGTGAGCTGGTGCAGATGCAGGAGTGGGTCCGCACCAGCGGCGCGCGGTTGGTGGTGGTGTTCGAGGGCCGCGACGCCGCCGGCAAGGGCGGGGCGATCAAGCGCGTGTCGGAGTTCCTGAACCCGCGGATCTGCCGCATCGTCGCCCTGCCCGCACCGTCGGAGCGGGAACGCTCGCAGTGGTACTTCCAGCGCTACACCGAGCACCTCCCCGCGGCAGGGGAGATCGTGCTGCTGGACCGGAGCTGGTACAACCGCGCCGGCGTCGAGCGGGTGATGGGGTTCTGCACTCCCGACGAGTACGCCCGCTTCCTGCGCCAGTGCCCCGTGTTCGAGGAGCTGCTCGTCGAGGACGGGATCCTGCTGCGCAAGTACTGGTTCTCGGTCAGCGACGCCGAGCAGGAGCGCCGCTTCCGCGGCCGGATGAGCGATCCGATGCGTCAGTGGAAGCTCTCCCCGATGGACCTCGAGTCGATCACGCGGTGGGAGGACTACTCCCGGGCGAAGGACGAGATGTTCGTCCACACCGACACCGCCGCCACCCCGTGGTTCGTGGTGGAGGCCGAGGACAAGCGGCGCGCCCGGATCAACATGATCGCGCACCTGCTCGCGACCGTCCCGTGGCAGCCGGTGGCATCGCGCGACCTGGAGCTCCCGCAACGGCCACCGCGGCGCGGCTACCAGCGCCCGCCACGCGATCGCTTCAACGAGGTGCCCGACCACGCGGCCATGCTCGTGGGCTGACGGCCACCGTGCCGTGTCGGCGACCCGTTCGAGAGGCGCTCAGAACCGGCGGTTGGCCAGCACCGGTACCGCGCGGCGCGCCTGCTCCACCTCGTCCATGGCCAGGTCGACGAGCAGCAGGCCGGGCTCGGCGCCGAGCTGGTCGAGCACGACGCCCAGCGGCCCGACGGCGAGGCTCGCCCCGATCCCCGTCGGCGCGCTGCCCGCATCCCGGCCGACGGTCGTCGGGTCGGCCTGGTCGCACGCCACCACGAACGCGGTGCTGTCGAGGGCCCTGGCCCGGACCAGCAGGTCCCACTGCTCGCGCTTGCCCGGGCCGGCGCCCCACGACGCCGGCACCAGCACGACGGTGGCACCGTTGCCCGCAAGCTCCTGGAAGAGCCCCGGGAAGCGCAGGTCGTAGCAGGTGGCGAGACCGACCGTGACCTCGTCGACGACGATGCTCACCGGCTTCGACCCCGGGGCGACAGTGCGCGACTCGGCGAATCCGAACGCGTCGAACAGGTGGATCTTGTCGTAGGCCGCCTCCACACCACCGCCGGTCGCCAGCAACGTGTTGTGCACACGGCCGTCGTCGGCCGGGGTGAACATGCCGGCGACGACGGTGACCCCTGCGGCGTCGGCGATCGCCCGGACCCGCCCTGCCCACGGCCCGTCCAGCGGCTCGGCCACCGGACCGAGCGGTACCCCGAAGCAGCACATGGCCGCCTCCGGGAACACCACGACCCGTGCCCCCGCCGCCGCGGCCCGGCGTGCGCCGTCCTCGATCAGGCCGAGGTTGTGG
>DASRSC010000211.1:0-11426 GCA_035695525.1 Pseudonocardia sp.
CGATCCGCACGTCATGCGCCTGCGGGGGGCGATGGTGCGGAGTCAGCCCCGGTCGGCGAGGGCCGGCTCCGGCTGGGTGGCACCGGGGGCGTCGGCGGGGACGTCGGCGGATACGACGTTCGGGCGCTCGGTGGTGCCGGACCAGAGCGCCGCGGCCCCGACCGTGACGAGCGCGGCCCCGAGGACGTGCAGCGACACCAGCGCCTCGGGAACGCCGAGTGCGTACTGGATGCCGCCGAGAGCGCCCTGAGCCACGACGGCGACGATGAGCCACACGTAGCGCCGCCGCAGTCGCTGCGATGCGTCCACGGCCGCCAGCGCGAACCCGAGTCCGACGAGCATCCCGAGATAGGCGAAGAGCAGGTCGGCGTGCAGTTGCGCCGCCGCGGGCACGCCGATGCCGAGGCGGGGCGTCGCCGCGTCGCCCGCATGCGGTCCGGCGGCGGTCACGAGGGTGCCGGCGGCGAGCAGTGCGGCCAGCACGGCCGTGCTCGTGGCGACCAGCCCGCGGACGGCCCCCCGGACGGTCCGCCGCGGCGGACCGTCGCCGTCCGTCGCGGTGTCGACGAGCTGCATGCCCAGCCACACCAGCACCATCGAGACGAGGAAGTGCACCGACACGGTCCACCAGGCCAGGCCGGTGAGCACCGTGATCCCGCCGATCACCGCCTGCGCGACCACGCCGAGAGGCTGAACCAGCGCGAGCCGGGTGAGCCGCGCACGGCGCGGGCGGGTGGCCAGCGCCGCGATGAGGCAGGTGCCGGCGATGAGCACCACTGCGAACGTGAGCAGCCGGTTGCTGAACTCGATCCATTGCGTCAGCGCCGCCACCTCCGGGTGCGGCGCGGGCACCAGGCTTCCCGGAAAGCACTCCGGCCACGTCGGACAGCCGAGCCCGGAGCCCGTCACCCGCACCACGGACCCGGTGACCGCGATACCGGCCTGGGCGACGACGGCGGCGATGGCCAGCCGGCGCATCAGCACGGGCGGGGTCGCGGGAACACGGTGGAGGAGTGCGGGTCGGGCCACCCCCTGATGGTAGGTGGGCGTCACCAGGCCGCGACAGCCTGCTCGAAGGCTCCTGCAGGCTGCACCAGTATCTGACGGACGCCGAGCCTGCCGTCGACGCCGACCCCGGAGAAGTCCCGCGCAGCGCTCACGGCGGAGCGTAGATCGTCGGGCGGCCGGCGCACTCGGCTCGTTCAGCAGGCGGCGACCGACGTCGACGCGGTCGTCGAGCATGCGGGTCCGTCGACGCGGTCGTCGAGCATGCGGGTCGACGCCACCGCACACAGTGCGGCGACCGCGCACGCGACAGGCGGTGTGCACGCTGACCCACGGGTGCGCGCTGCGCAACGCGGCCGTCCGACCAGCGTCGATGTGGCCGGCAGCAGGCATGATGTGGCAGGTGACAGTTCTCGCGGGAGGGTTGGCGTTGCTCGCGGCCGCCCTCTTCGCCGTCTCGACGGTCGCGCAGCAGCGGTCCGCGTCCACCGTGCCGGACGACACCGCCCATGGCCTCGGGCTGATCCGCGTGCTGGTCCGGCGCCCGCAGTGGTGGGCGGGGGTGGTCGGCGACGGCGGCGGCTACCTGGTGCAGGCGGCCGCGCTGGGGTTCGGTTCGTTGCTGCTGGTACAGCCGCTGCTGGTCACGACCCTGCTGTTCGCGCTGCCGCTGGGGGCGGCGTGGGCAGGCCGGGCGCTCGCGCGGGAGGACTGGCTCTGGTCCGTGCTCCTCGCGGTGTCACTGGCGGTGTTCGTGGTCACGGGGAATCCGACCGACGGGGTCGACCGCGCCCCCGTCGGTGCGTGGCTGCCGACGGGCGCCATTCTCGCCGGGATGTTCGTGGTGTGCGTCGTGGCCGCGGCCCGGAGCCGAGGCACGGCGCGCGCCGTGCTCCTCGCCGCCGCCACCGCCGTGTCGTACGGGGTGGCGGCCGCACTGACCAAGGGGGTCGTCGGGCAGCTCGACGAGGGGCTCGTCGCCCTGCTGACCAGCTGGGAGACCTACGCGCTCGGCATCGTCTCCTGCGCGGGCACGCTGCTGCAGCAGTCCGCGTTCCAGGCGGGCGACCTCGGGGCATCGCTGCCCACCATGATCGTGGGGGAGCCGGTCGTGGCGGTCGTGATCGGGGTGACCGTGCTGCAGGAGAAACTGCGTGCCAACGGCGCCGAGTGGGTGCTGATCGCCCTGCTCGTCGTCGTGATGGTGGCGGCGACCACGGCGCTGGCCCGCTCGTCGGCGCGGACGAGCGCAGTGCCGCGACCCGCGCCGGTCTGAACCCGGCGAGCTACGCCGGCTCCAGACCGTCCGGCTCCACGAGGGGCGAGCAGGGTCACGCTGCCCTCGTCCCGGTCGGCCTCTCCGGTGCGGGGCCCGGTGCGGACGGCGCGGCCACGCCCCCCACGGCCTTCGGCACCAGCAGCTCGCCGATCACGGGCAGGGCGAGGAAACCCTCGGCGCCGGCGTAGAGGAGGCCGACGCGCGGTAGGTCGATGCGGTGGCGGTAGGCCAGTACCCGGGGCATCCACTCCGGGTCGAACTTGGCGTTGAAATCGTGCAGCGACCTGATTTGGAAGAACGGGTTGAGCACCCCGACGGCCCAGCGGGCCGCGCGCTGGGCGGGGCTGAACGTGATGTCGTCGGCGAAAAGCCGTCCCCACATCGCGAAGTTCATCGACAGCCGGCAGATGCCACGCTGCCCCAGCGCCGCCGCCGCCCCGGCGATCAGGAACTCGGTCATGCCGTTGGGGGCGGCGGGGTCGTGGCGCATCAGGTCGAGCGTGTAGCCGAAGGACGGCCCGAAGGCGGGCACGAGGCGCAGGAAGCCACCCGGCGCACCGTCCTCGTCGAGCGCCACGCACAGCAGGAACTCACGGTTGGCCTCGGCGCCGGTGACGTCCTGGGACAACGACATGGTGAACCCGCGCTCGGGGGCCTTGCCCCGCCACTTCGCGCTGATCGCGTTGAGCTGCTCCACCAGCCGGGGCGAGGCGTTCGACTCGGTGACCAGCTGGAAGCGGTAGCTGCGTCCGACGCGACGCACCGCCGCGCGCAGGCTCTTGCGCCCCGGCCCCTCCAGTGAGAACCGCGCACAGTCGAGGATCGCCTCGTCGCCGAGGTAGAAGCTGGTGAACCCACGGGAGGCGTAGAGCGGCATGCTGGCCTCGCGAACGGCGAGGAAGGCGGGGTTCCAGGCCCGCTCGTCGCACATGGCGAGGAACTCGTCCAGCACCTGGACGACCGACGTCCGCTCCCCGATGGGATCACCGGAGACCAGCGCGTAGCCGCCGAGATAGGTGTAGGCGAGCACGGCCTCGCCGTCGGAGGAGAAGAAGAAGCTCTTGTCGTCGCGCAGCGAGAAGTAGGCGAGGGTGTCCCAGCCGTAGGTATGGACGAGCCGGTTGGCGTGCTCCCAGTCACTCTCGGTGTGCGGGTGGCGTGCCACCAGCGGCCGGAACACCAGGATCGCGAACACCAGCAGCCCGGCGACACCGAGCGCCACCAGCGCCACGGGGAAGAACGCGGCGAAGAACGGTGACCGGTAGGTGTAGGGGCCGTCGATCCCGATGAGCCCGCCGCCGATGGTGACGAGCCCGCCGCCGAGGGTGAGCCCGGGGTCGATGCGGTCACGCTCGACGCCGAGAGCGACGAACCCGAAGGCGAGCACGCCCGCCAGGTAGAGCGGCACGAACCGGAGCAGGCGCAGCAGCGATGGGGGGTCGGCCGGGGCTCGGAAGAGCTCGCGGTGCCACACCAACGCCACCAGCATTGCGACGCAGATCGTGATCGCGACGGGGTGCGGTCCCTTCGCCATGTGCGCGAACCCGCCCACCGAGAAGGCGACGACGGCCAGCTGCCACGCCAGGCGTTTGCGTTTGGCCAGCTGGTCGGCCAGCAGGATCAGGAGCAGCCCGACGATCACGGAGACGACGTGCCCCGCCACCGGGAGCCACAGCTGCCCGAGCTCGTCGCGTACGTTCATCCGGGCGTGCACGAGCGGGAGCTGGGCGAGCAGCTGCAACACCCCTCCGAGCGCGGTGAGCACGGCGATGACCCGCACGGCGAGCCGGCTGCGCTCGGGAGGTCGCTCCGGCGGCGGGATCGGGTGCGCCGCCGGGGCGAGGTCGGGCAGCGCCATGAGCGGCCCGGCCGCCGACGCGGGTAGCCCGTTCCCGGACGGGGCGCCCGTCCGCTGGCCTGCCGCGGTCCCAGGCGCCACCGGGGTGGGGGGCAGCACGGGGCGGGGCGCGCCGTGTGGTCCGCTCCCCGGAGGTACGGCGAAGTCCGGCCGGAGCGTCGGGAACAGGATCACCTCGCGGATCGAGTCGACGCCGGCCAGCAGCATGACGAGACGGTCGATCCCGACTCCGAGGCCGCCTGTGCACGGCATGCCGTGCTCCAGTGCGCGGATGTAGTCGAGGTCGATGTCGCCCGCCTCCGGGTCCCCGCCTGCCTTCGCTCGGGCCTCCGCCTCGAAGGCGGCGAGCTGCTCGACCGGGTCGTTCTGCTCGGAGTAGGCGTTGCACAGCTCGAACCCGGCGACGATCAGCTCGAAACGCTCCACGTAGTCGGGGTCGTCGCGGTGCGTCCTGGCGAGCGGGGAGACCTCGCGCGGGTAGTCGATGCAGAAGACCGGCCCGACGACGTCGTGCTGCACCTTCTCGTCGTAGACCTCCTTCATGAGCCGGCCCGCGCCCCAGCCGCGCTCGTACGGGATGCGCAGCCGGTCGAGGACGGCCCTGGCGTCCTCGACCGGCATACCGGGATGCATCGTGGCCCCGGTCTTCTCGGCGATCATGTCGGCGAACCGGACCCGCGGCCACGGTGCGGCTCCCAGGTCCATGGAGCACCCGCCGTAGTGCACGACCAGCTCGTCGTCGGGGCCGAGGGCCGCCCGCGCCGCGGCGATGATCATGCCCTCGACGAGGTCCATCATGTCGTGGTAATCGGCGAACGCCTGGTAGGCCTCGAGCATCGTGAACTCGGGGTTGTGCCGGGTGTCGATGCCCTCGTTGCGGAACACCCTGCCGATCTCGAAGACCCGCTCGAGACCGCCCACGATCAGCCGCTTGAGGTGCAGCTCCAGCGCGATGCGCAGGTACATGTCGAGGTCGAGCGCGTTGTGGTGGGTGACGAACGGCCGCGCCGACGCGCCACCCTGGATCGTCTGCAGTACCGGGCCCTCGACCTCGGCGAAGCCCCGGTCCTCCAGGTGCCGGCGGATCGCGCGGACGGCGGTGTGCCGGATGCGGAAGATCTCGCGCGTCCGCTCGTTGGCGGCGAGGTCCACGTAGCGCTGCCGGTAGCGGGTCTCGACGTCGCTGAGTCCGCGATGCTTGTCGGAGGCCTCGAGCAGTGACTTTCCCAGCAGGGCGAAGCTCTCGACGCAGACAGAGAGCTCGCCCCGCCGGGTGGTCATCACGGTGCCCTCGGCGCCGACCCAGTCGCCCCGGTCGAGGTCGTCGAACGCCCGGTGGCCATCGGGCCCGAGGACGGCCGTATCGACGAACAGCTGGATCGTGCCGGTCCGGTCGCGCAGCACAGCGAAGCTCAGGCCCCCGTGCCGCCGGATGAGGTCGACCCTGCCCGCGACGCGCACACGGTCCGTCGTGAAGGCATCGGGACCCAGACCCACGTGTGTCGTCCGGATGTCGGCGGCCGTGTGGTCGGTGGGGTAGCGGTAGGGGAGCCCATGCCCGGCGCGCGCCGCCGCGAGCTTGTGCAGCCGGTGTTCGCGCTGGTCCGCGGGATGCCGGTCGGCTTCAGTACCGGAGCTCACCGTCGCCACGATAAGGTCGTCGGTCGTTCGCGCCTAGGGTTCCCGATGTCCCCGATCGGAGTGCGCTCCAGGCGGACCGGCTCCCTCACGCGAAGACGAGCGCGAGGTGGGCCGCGGCGCGGAACTCTCCGCCGGCGTCCCGCACCATCGGAGGCCGTTCCTCCCGTGCTCAGCGGGACGTCGTCGTGTGCTGCGGACGCGCATTCGACCGCGCCATCGGGCTCAGGGCGTGCTCGATCCGCTCCAGCTCGTCCACCAGCGCGTGGATCCACCCCCAGCCGTCGAACGCCCGCAGCGCCTCCGCAGGCGAATCGGTGAACGTGACGGTCAGGTGCTGCGCCGCGATCCGCTCGCGGAGCTGTTCTGCTACCCCTGCCGGGGGCGGCCTGCTGGCCGCGATCTCCGCGGCTGCCCCGCGGTAGGCCGCAGCGACATCCGCCGCGTCGGCCCGCAGCTGGCTCGCGAAGTCGGGCCACGGCAGCTGGTCGGCCTCCGGGTGCCGCACCCGCATGGTCTGCGCGCGGTCGCCGATGCGGTGCACCACGGCGAGTACGACGAGCCAGTCCGGCTCGGGACCCAGCCCGCTGGGCTCGGTGCGGTACTGAGAGTAGGTGTGGTCGAACATCACCGACAGCCTGGTGAGTGCCGTCGACGGCGGCGCCCCGCCCGCGCTGGTCAGGAAGAAGGCGGTGGCGACGATCTCGTCGGCGCCGGCGTCCAGGGACGCCGCGGCCACCCGGCGGACCTCCCCGCTGCCACCGCGCGGCCACACGGCCGCCCCGATCACCGCCCCGATCAGGCCGCCGACGACGACGTCAAGCAGCCGGTCCGCGGCGAGCTGCCACGTAGCGGGTGCGACCTGGGCGAAGACGACGGCGACGACGAGGGTGAAACCTGCCTGCGCGGCTGCCAGCCCGAGCAGTGGACCCGCCGCGAACGCCACGATCATCAGCAGCGGGGTGACCCATGCGTACACCGTGGTGTCGGACCCCACGAAGGTGAGCACGAGCCCGGCGGCGACCGCCCCCGCAACCGTGCCGGAGAACGCCCGCACCAGCACTGCTCGGCCGGCGACGGCCGAGGTTCGCATCAGGCTCAGCGTGGCGAGCAGCACCCAGAAACCGTGCGACAGGTCGAACGCGCCCGCCACGAGGCGGGCAGCGGCCAGGCCGAGCGCGAGCCGGACCGCGTTCTGCAGGTAGACCGATCGCGGGGTGAGGTGCGCGCGCAGGCGTTCCCACCAGAGCTTGCCGGGGGAGGCGTGCAGGAACCAGAAGTCGTCGGGAGTGTCCGCCGGCGGCGGCACGGAAGCCCCGACGGTGCCGCGGACGGCCAGCACGAGTGTGCGGAGTGCCTCGGTGACCGCGACCACCGCGAGCGCGGCGCGCAGCCACGGTTCGGGGTCGACCCCGGCAGCCAGCCGGCGCATCCCGTGCTCGACGTAGCCCCTGCGGGCGCGCTCCACGACGTCCGGGGCGGGCGGCGGGCCGGTACCGCGCAGCGCGTCGCGCACCGCCTCCAGCGCATCGGCGTCTGCGCCGAGGAGCTGTGCCGTCTCGGGGAGCATCTCGAGGGTCGCCGCCTCGGGCTCCACGGCGTCCCGCGTGCCCAGCCGGTCTGCTGATGTTCCGAGCCGGGCGATGGCCATGCGTACGGCGACGCCCGCACGGGTGAGGCTGCGGTCGTGCACGCTGGGCCCGGTCGGTCGCCCTGTCATCGGGAGGTTGCTCAGCCGGAGGGCGTCGGCGGCGTGGCCCGCCTCCGCGCGAAGGTCGGTGCAGCGGAAAGCCGGGCCGGCCGGATCGCCGGCCACAGTTGCCGCCTGCAGCGCACGCGCGTACGCGGCCGCGGCACCTGCGGCGTCGGCGACACGCAGGGCCACGTCCGGGGGCGCCGAAGCGGGCCAGAGCACCCGGTCGGCGACCGCGAGCAGCAGCACCCCGACCGTGAGGCCGATGAGGCGATCGTCGAGCGAGCCGGGGGCGAACGGCGGGAAGCACGGCAGCACGTAGAACAGCTGGAGCCCGTTGGCGACGCCTGCCACCCGCGGACCGCCGACGCCCGCGTAGGTCACCGCGAACCCGACTACCAGCATCCCCGCGGCGGCCGCCCAGGTGCTCGCGGCGAGCATGGTGCCGAGCGAGACGAGGACGAGGCCGACGAGCAGCGCCGCGAGGTAGGTGCGGGTGCGCTGGCCTGATGCCCCGGTGACCTCGGACAGTGCGCCCAGCGCGATCGCCCCGAACAGGGCGTACACAGCCGTCTCGGCATCCCCGAGGACGTAACGGCAGAGGTAGAAGCCCACGCAGGCGGCCGCGGTGACGCGTAGGGCCCGGTGGACCACGACGAGACCAGGGTCGTGGCGGTTCAGCCACGACCGAAGCCCGCCGAGGTGCCCCTCGGTCCCCCGGCCCTCCCCGGCCGGCCGCACTACAGCAGTGGGGGTGGCGCCGGACCGGCGTCGCGGCTCATCGCACTCCCTCGCTGCGCTCGGTCGGCGCTGCGCGAAGGCGCTGTGACACTGATTCGCGCGCAAGCTCGCTCATGTCGGGCCCCACGTGCCGGGCGCGTACGGGAGCGGCGCGGTGCCCGGGTCGAGGATGGGCTCGACGACCCGCCACGCCTCCTCGAGCGTGTCCATCCGCGCGAAATGTGCCGGGTTGCCGCTCAGCGCGTCGGCGAAGATCCGCTCGTACGCCGCATGCACCGGTCCGAGCACCTGGCGGAAGTCGACCGACACCGGCAGCTCAGTGGCGATGTCCCCACCGCCGGGCTGCTTGGCGAGCAGGTAGAAGGTCACCCCGGCGTCGGGTTGCAGGCGCAGCCGGATCCTGTTGGGTGGCGGGTCCTGCGCTGCGCCGTGGAACAGCGGGCGGGGCGGTGACCGGAGTACGACGACCAGATCCAGCACCGTCTCCGGCAAGGCCTTGCCGGCCCGGATGTGGACCGGCACACCCGTGAAGCGGTCGTCGTCGATGTGCAGGGTGAGGGCCACGTACGTCTCGGTCGTCGAGTCGGGGGCGACGCCGGGGACGTCGCGGTAGCCCGTGTACTGCCCGCGCACCACCTCGGCCGGGTCGACCGCGCGAACGGCCTGCAGGAGCCGGTGCTTCGCATCGCGCTGGTGCTCGGCGGAGTCGCTCTGCGGGGCCTCCATCGTCAGGTAGGCGAGCACCTGCAGCAGGTGGTTCTGCACGACGTCGCGGACCGTGCCGACGGCGTCGTAGAAGGAGCCGCGGTCCGCGACGTCGAAGTCCTCGGCCATCGTGATGTCGATGTGGTCGATCCAGGTGCGGTTCCACAGTGGTTCGATCACCGTGTTGGCGAAGCGGAGTACCAGCAGGTCCTCCACCGGCTCCTTGCCGAGGTAGTGATCGACGCGGAACAGACGGTCGTCGTCGAAGTTCCGGCGCAGCTGGGCGTTCAGCGCGCGGGCGGAGGCGAGGTCGTGACCGAAGGGTTTCTCCACGACGAGCCGGGCCTGCTCGTTGAGCCCGACCGCGGCGAGCCCGTCGGCCACCGTGCCGAACAGCCCGGGCGGCACGGCCAGGTAATGCACGGCGAATGCATCGGCGCCCGCCTGTTCGCGCAGGGTTGTCGCAAGCCGGTCGAACGTCGTGGGGTCGCCGTAGTCGCCCGCCACCAGGTGCACGGCCCGCTGCAGCCGTTCGAGCACAGCGTCGTCGACGTCGGGCAGCACGGCGCGCACGCTCTCCCCGACGTGTTTGCGCAGCGCGTCGGTGTCCCAGTCGGTGCGGGCGATACCGATGACCGGCACGGTGAGCTCACCCCGCTCGGTGAGCCGGTACAGGGCGGGCAGGATCATCTTCCGCGCAAGGTCACCGGTGACGCCGAAGAGCACCAGTGCGCCCGCTGCGGGCACTGGCGCGGTCAAGACGCGGCCGGCTTCTCGGCGTGGCCGCCGAACTCCTTGCGTTGCGCCGACTCCACCTTGTCGGCGAACAGTTCACTGCCGCGCGAGGCGAACCGGCTGTACAGCGCGGCGGTGAGCAGCGGCGCGGAGACGCCCTCCTCGATGGCCGCGATGGACGTCCAGCGGCCCTCGCCGGAGTCGGAGACGCGGCCGGTGAACTGCTCGAGCGCCGGATCGGCGGCCAGTGCCTCGGCCGTGAGGTCCAGCAGCCACGAGCCGATGACGCTGCCGCGGCGCCAGACCTCGGTGACCTCTGCGAGGTCGATGCCGTCGTAGGGGTAGTAGCGCGGCTCGCGCAGCGGCGCGGTCTCGGCGTCGGCCTCCGCCTGGTGCTTGCCGGCCCCGGCGCCGCGGATCACGTTCAAGCCCTCGGCGTAGGCCGCCATCAGGGCGTACTCGATGCCGTTGTGCACCATCTTGACGAAGTGCCCGGCGCCGGACGGACCGCAGTGCAGGTAGCCGTGCTCGGCGCGGGACACCTCCCCGGTGCGGCCAGGGGTGCGTCCGGCGGTGCCGACGCCGGGGGCGAGCGACGCGAAGATGGGGTCGAGCCGGTCGACTGCACGGTCCGGGCCCCCGATCATCAGGCAGTACCCACGGTCGAGCCCCCAGACACCGCCGCTGGTGCCACAGTCCACGTAGTCGATGTCGTGGACGGCGGCGACCTCGGCGCGGTCGATGTCGTCGCGGTAGGAGGAGTTGCCGCCGTCGACGACTGCGTCACCGGGGTCGAGCAGGTCGAGCAGGTCGATCACCGTGGATCCGGTGATGGCCGCCGGGAGCATGAGCCACACCGTGCGCGGTGGCGCGAGCGCGCCGACGAGCTCCTTGAGCGATCCCGCTCCCTGGGCGCCTTCGTCGACCAGCTGCTGCACCGCCTTCTCCGAGATGTCGTGGACGACGCACTCGTGGCCGTCACGGAGCAGGCGGCGCACCATGTTCGCGCCCATCCGGCCCAGGCCCACCATCGCGATCCTCATGCTCGGCTCCTCTGCCTCGGACTGCATCTGCCTCGACTGCATCTGCCTCGGGCGCTATCGGCCTCGGGTACTGCACCGTCCCGCCGTTCAGGGGTCGTCGACCGCCTCGTACAGGTGGCATCGCCAGTGCCACTCGTCGACGCCGGCCCCGGTCGCGATACATCGGCCAACGGAACGGGGCTCCGTGCGCGAAAGTACCGCGCTCTGCTCCTGACGCACGGCGAGTGGGCGCAACGACGGACGACAGTGCCAACGAACGGGTGTCGACAGCGCGCCTCACAGCTCCTACCGTCCTCACACGCGGACTTCGGCGTCGAGCGCGGGCTCACGCACCAGGAGGCACCATGACCGCTGTCTCTCCGAAGCCGGTCACCCCGCGCCCCTATCCGGCGCGCCGGCCGGTCAAGGGATCCACGCTGGTGAAGATGCTGCACACCACGGATCCCAAGGACATCGCCATCCTGTATCTGGTGACGTCGTTCGGGTTCTTCCTGGTCGGCGGGCTGATGGCGCTGCTGATGCGCGCCGAGCTGGCGGTGCCGGGGCAGCAGTTCCTGTCCAACGAGCAGTACAACCAGCTGTTCACGCAGCACGGCACGATCATGTTGCTGTTGTACGCGACGCCGATCCTGTTCGGCTTCGCGAACTACATCGTGCCGCTGCAGATCGGTGCACCCGACGTCGCGTTCCCGCGGCTCAACGCCTTCTCGTACTGGTTGTTCCTGTTCG
>DASRSC010000212.1:0-4701 GCA_035695525.1 Pseudonocardia sp.
GTCGCCCACCACACCGAAGTCGGCGACCTCGAAGATCGGCGCCTCGGCGTCCTTGTTCACCGCGATGATCGTCTTCGACGTCTGCATCCCGGCCCGGTGCTGGATCGCCCCGGAGATGCCCAACGCGATGTAGAGCTGCGGAGACACCGTCTTGCCGGTCTGCCCCACCTGGAACTGGTGCGGGTAGTAGCCCGAGTCCACCGCAGCGCGCGACGCGCCGACAGCGGCACCGAGCGAGTCGGCCAGCGCCTCGACCACCTGGAAGTCGTCGGCCGAGCCGACGCCCCGGCCACCGGAAACCACCACGGATGCCTCGGTCAGCTCCGGCCGGTCGCCGCCCACGATCGGCTCCCGGCTCGTGACGGTGGCGACGCGGCCGTGTGCGGCCGGCACCGGCACGGTCTCCTCCGCGCCCGCACCCGCGGACGGCTCGATCTCCACCGAGCCAGGCCGCAGCGTGATCACCGGGTGCGCGGTGGTGGCCTTCGCCTCCGCGGTGTACGCACCGCCGAACACCGAGTGTGTGACGCCCTCCGGCGACACGGCCACGACGTCACCGAGCAGCCCGCTGTTCGTGCGCACCGCGACCCGCCCGGCGATCTCCTTGCCGTCGGCCGACACCGCGATGAGCACCGCCGCCGGGTCCTTCGACTCGATCAGCGACGCCAGCACCCCCACCTCCGGGGTGAGGAACTCCGTCGAGTCGGTCTCCGCGACGTAGATCTTCTGCGCGCCGTGCTCCTTCAGGGCACCGCCCAGCTTGGCGGCGGTGCCGGCCGGGCCGACCACGACCGCCGACGGCTCACCCAGCGTGCGCGCCGCGGTCAGCAGCTCGAACGTACTCTTCTTGATCTCACCCTCGAGGTGGTCGACGAGGACCAGCACCTCGGCCATGAACTTCTCCTCTTCCCGTCGATCCCGCGTCAGATGAGCTTCTGGGAGACCAGGAACGCCGCCACCTTCGCGCCGCCGTCGCCCTCGTCCTCGATCTTCTCGCCCGCGCTCTTCGGCGGCTTCGGCTGCGAGGACGTCACCGACGTCAGCGCGTTGGCGAGCCCGACCTCCGACGGGTCGATCCCGGCGTCGGCCAGGCTGATCGTGGAGACCGGCTTCTTCTTCGCCGCCATGATCCCCTTGAACGACGGGTAACGCGGCTCGTTGATCTTCTCTCCCACGCTCACGACCGCGGGGAGCTCGGCGGTCAGGTGCGTGACGCCGTCGTCGGTCTCACGCCGGACCGTGACCGTCGACCCGTCGACGGTGACCTCCCGCGCGTGCGTCAGCGACGGCAGGCCGAGCACGTCGGCGACCATCGCGGGCACTGCGGCACTCCGCCCGTCCGACGCCTCGTTGCCGGCCACCACCAGGTCGAACCCGCCCTCGACGGTGCCGAGCGCCTTGGCCAGTGCCCGAGCGGTCTGCACAGCGCACGAGCCGTGCAGCGCCTCGTCCGACAGATGCACCGCCTTGTCCGCGCCCATCGACAGCGCCTTACGGATCGCGTCGGTGGCCCGGTCGGGCCCCATCGTCAGGACGGTGACCGTCCCGTCGTGGGCCTCCTTCAGCTGCAGGGCCGCCTCGACCGCGCGCTCGTTGATCTCATCGAGCACCGCGTCGGTGGCGTCCCGGTCCAGGGTGCCGTCGGACGAGTTGAGCTTGCGCTCCGAGTAGGTATCCGGCACCTGCTTGACCAGCACGACGATGTTCATCGGACCTCTTCGACCTCCTGCCGGTGCGGACGAGCCGCGGTGGGTCTCACGTGGGCGGTCTTGCTCGGCGCCCGGTTCCGACTCTGCCACCCTCCACCACGGCTCGCTGCGGTGGGCAGCCGGATCGGGCAATTGTTACCGGTGAGTATCCGGAGCGGCAAACGGCCCGCGGGTGACTCTCCTCACCCGAGGCGGAGGCCCCGGCCGCGGCCGCGATCGTGTGGCAGCGGCCCGGACCGGGTATCCGACAAAATGCCCATCATGGATCGGATCCGTAGCTTCCTCGCCGGCCCTCAGGGGAGGCGTCTCACCGAACAGGGTCGCCGCATGGCCGCCGACCCGCGCAACCAGGAGCGGGCCCGCGGCCTGCTGGCGCGCTTCCGGCGCCGCTGACCGGCGAGCCGACGCGTTCCGCCGGACGGGGGGGCCCCGGCCCCGCTAGGGTCGGGCACCGTCTACTCGCGGAGCTGCCCCAATGTCCGTTCTGGTCAGAGCCCACCCCAGCCGGAGGTCCGGCACGATCCGCACGTGGGGCGCGGCGATGACGCTGGCCGTGGTCGCCTCCGCGTGTGGGAACCCCACGGGCGGCGAAGTTTCGCTGGAGCCGCACACGGCACCGGGCCAGCCGGCGGGCACGATGCTGCTGGCGACCGGCACGGACTTCGCCGCCATCGTGCAGCGGGTGCAGGAGGCCATCAGCGAGACCGGCGGCTCCGTCACCACCGTGGTCGATCACGCCGGCGACGCACGAGCAGCCGGGGTCGCGATACCGCCCTCCACCCTGGTCATCGGGGGCTCGCCTGCCGCTCAGCTGCCGCTGCTACGCATCGACCAGCGGGCGGGGGCCGACCTGCCGCAGCGCTATCTCGTGCGCCAGGGCTCCGACGGCTCGGTGAGCCTCACCGTCGACAGCGCCGACTACGTGGCTGCGGTGGCGGGCGTGTCCGACCCCGGAGCGCGGAATGCGCTGCGTGACAGCACCGCCGCCGTCCTCGGGGAGGCAGTGCCGGGCACCCCGGTCCCGGTCCCGTCCCCGCTTGTCGGCGTGACACCGTCGAACTATCTGCTGACCGTGGTCGGCAGCGCGAGCGTTCCCACCACTGTCGATCGACTCCGCCGGGGTGCCGACCGCCGCCCGACCCGCTCCGTCGCCACGGTCGACCTGGCGGCGGGCTCCGCGGACCCCGGGCCCGCGATCCGGCCCACCTCGGTGGTGCTCGCGAGCGACGCCCAGGCCGAAGCACCGCTGCTCGCCGCCGCCCCGTCGATCGGGCTGGACCTTCCCCTGCGCTTCGTCGTGTGGCTCGACGACCAGAACCGCACCCAGATCGGTCATCCCGACGTGCGGCGCATCGCCGCCCGCCACGGAGTGGCCGTCGACGACCCGAACATCGCGCAGCTAGCCGCCGACGCCGACCGCCTCTCGCGGCTCGCCGCCGGCATCGCCTAATGAGCAACGGAGCGAGACGGTGATCGTGACCGGTTACGACGACCGGCAGGGATGCGGCTACGTCCTCAGCACGGGGGCCGATGCCGCCGATGGCCTCCCCGGCGGCAAACCCGTCAGCCACAACGGGGTGGTGGTACAGGCCACCCCGGAGCTCGCCGCCCTGCTGACCGACGCGCTTGCCCACCGGCCGACGGCCCTGCTGAGCTGGTCGGGGCCGCGGGTCCCGCTCACGCTCGACGACACCACGCTGCTGGCCTGGCTCACCAACGATGTCGGCGGGGTCCTCACCGTCCGGGGCACGCCAGCCCCCCACCCGCGGGCTCCGGGTTGACAGAGCTACGGCCACCCGCCCACTGAGGGTCCAGGCAGGCTAGGCCCATCTCGTTGAACCGGCGAATGACCTGCCGAATCGCGTCCTCGTCGCCTAGGACCAGCCGAGCGATGGCCGGCACGGTGTTCCCGCTGGCCGAGGCCAGGATGACCATCGCCCGCCGCAGCCGCACCGCCTATCCACTCCCGCGCCGCACGATCTGTTGGAGACGCGGGCCTTTCTGATCGGTCAGCCGACGAACCCTGACCGGTTCTCCATTCGACCAGCCTGACCGCTTGGTGATCATCAGTCGCGCGGTCGGCGTGTTGCCCTGATGCCGGCCAACGTTCATGGACACAGCACGAGCACTGGACGGACGCATCACGTGGTGGGACCGGACCAGCGGTAGGGTACCGACGCGATGACGGACGTTGACGCTGGTCAGGTGGGCTGCCTACCCCTCACGGGAGAGCGCACAGTACCCAATGTAAGTCACGAGAACTACTGGTTCCGCCGCCATGAGGTGGTCTACCGGGCACTGCTGCCGCGCTGCTCGGGCGCGGTGGTGCTGGAGGCAGGGTGCGGCGAGGGCTACGGCGCCGACCTGCTGGCCGACAGCGCAGCCGCCGTGCTGGCGCTGGACTACGACCCCGTCACCGCCGCGCACGTGGCACGGCGCTATCCGCGCGTCGGGTCTGCACGTGCCAACCTCGTGGCACTCCCTGTGCGGGACGGCGGCTGCGACGCGGTGGTCTCGCTGCAGGTGATCGAGCACCTCTGGGAGCAGGAGCGGTTCCTGCGCGAGTGCCACCGGGTGCTGCGCCCCGGCGCCGCGCTGCTGCTCTCCACGCCCAACCGCCTGACGTTCTCCCCCGGCCGCGACACCCCGCTCAACCCGTTCCATACCCGGGAGCTCTCGGGTAGCGAGCTGGCGGGGCTGGTCCGGGGCGCCGGATTCGTCGACGTCGAGATCCTCGGGTTGCACCACGGCCGGCGGCTGCGCGAGCTCGACGCCCGGCACGGCGGCGCGATCGTCGACGCACAGGTCGCCGTGGCCGTCGCGGGAGCGCAGTGGCCCCCGGCCCTGCTGGACGACGTCGCCTCGGTGACGTGTGCCGACTTCGAGCTCAGTGCGGGCGACCTCGACGCGAGCCTGGATCTCGTCGCCCTCGCCGTGCGCCCGTGAGTGAGCCTGCCGGGACGTTCTGCCTGGTCCTGCACAGCCACCTGCC
>DASRSC010000213.1:0-6867 GCA_035695525.1 Pseudonocardia sp.
GCTGCCGAGTGGTCGGTGCGAGCGCAGCTGGACTACCTGCGCGCCTCGGCCTGAGAGTCGCTATGCGGCCACCGGGGCCGGGGTCGCCATGAGGGCGAGGGTGCCGCGGCGCAGCCACAGGACCACGGCCAGCACCACGCCGGCCGAGCCACTCGCCAGGAAGGCCGCAGGCGGGCCGGCTGCCTCGATCACGATCCCCGCCACCGACTGTCCCGCGGCGAGCCCGAGCGCGGCGGCGGTGACCACCCAGCCGAACGCCTCCGCCGCCGTCCCCGTGGGAGCGGCGCTGTCGACGGCCATCGAGTGCGCCGTGGCCTGCGGCGTGATGAGCGCCCCGGCCATGAGCATCGCCACCACGAGCACCGGCAGCGAACCGAGCGGCCCCGTCAGCGCCATCGCCGCGACGAGCACAGCGAACGCTCCGAGCAGCACCGGCAGCCGCAGATGCAACGGGCGGGGCCACGGCTGCAGCCCGTACAGCACACCTGCGAGCACCGACGTGACCGACCACGCTGACAGCAACAGACCGCCCGCCGCGGCCGATCCGGCCGCAGCCGTCACGGCGGGCACACCGACCTCCACCCCGCCGACGACGAGGCCGAACCCCAACGACGCGAGCGCGACGGTGCGCATACCGGGCCGGGACAGCGCGCCGAGCAGCCCGACCGACGGGGCAATGGAACCGGACGGCCCGGGGTGCGTCAGCACGCTGGGTCGGGCCCGGACCGCGGGGGTGAGGGCGAACCCGACCGAGCCCGCGACCATGGCCGCGGCGGCCACCACCAGGCCGGTGCCGGGCCACGGGGCGAGCACGAGGAACGCGGCGATCGCCGGACCGAGGATGAAGAAGACCTCGAGACTGATCGCCTCGTAGCCGAATGCGGCGTCCCGCAGCGGTCCGCGCGGCACGAGGTCGGTCCACAGCGCTCTGGACGCCCCGGCCAGGGCGGGCTGCACGAGCCCGGCGACCAACGCCAACGCCACGAGCACCGGCAGCGGCTGGTCTGCTTCGACCGCGGTCGTGAGCAGGGTAACCGCCAACCCGAACAGCACCGCGACCAACAGCAGCAGCCGGGTAGGCCCGCGCCGGTCCATCACCCGGCCCTGGACGACCGCGCCGAGCGACTCCCCCGCCAGGATGCCCGCGGACACGAGACCTGCGGCACCGAACGAGCCGGAGGCCCGCTGGACGTAGAGCAGGGTAGCCAGGCCGAACATCGCGATCGGCAGGCGGCCGACCGCGGAGGCGAGCGCCGGGGCGGACGCCCCCGGCGACGTCAGGACCGTGCGGTAGTCGGCGAGCGAAGCGGACGAGGACGACACGTGCGCCAGCGTGACACATTCTGGTACGTCCGTACCATTTCTTTACCGCGAGCGCGTCGGCGTGCACTCCCGTGCGATAGCCGGGAATGTGGTCCGGGAACTCCGGCGCGCTATCGCGCCCGGCGGGCGAGCCGCTCTGGTTCGAGGATGAGCACGCTCTTGCCCTCCAGCCGCAGCCAACCGCGGTGGGCGAAGTCGGCCAGCGCCTTGTTGACCGTCTCCCGGCTCGCGCCGACGAGCTGCGCGATCTCCTCCTGCGTCAGGTCGTGGGTGACGCGCAGCAGCCCCGACTCCTGCGAGCCGAACTGGCGCGCGAGTTGCAACAGCGACTTCGCCACCCGGCCCGGCACGTCGGTGAAGATCAGGTCGGCGAGCATGTTGTTGGTGCGCCGGAGCCGCCGCGCGAGCACTCTGAGCAGCTGCTCGGCGATCTCGGGCCGCTTCGCGATCCACTCCCGCAGCGCGCCGCGGTCCATCGTGTACGTGCGGACCTCGGTGACCGCGGTGGCCGACGACGTACGCGGCCCCGGGTCGAAGATGGACAGCTCACCGAACATGTCGGACGGCCCGGCCACCATCAACAGGTTCTCGCGACCGTCCGGCGACTTGCGGCCGATCTTGACCTTGCCGCTGCCGACGATGTAGAGCCGGTCCCCCGGCTCGCCCTCCGCGAAGATGACATGCCCACGGGGGAACTCCGCAGGCTCGAGAGCCTGCGCCAAGGCGTCAGCCGCGTGCGGCTCGACTCCCTGGAAGATCCCTGCGCGGATCAGAACCTCGTCCACTGCACCGCCCCTCGTCCCCAGCCGCTTTCCGCGGCGGACCACTGGCCGGCCAGTCTAGGGGGTGCGTCGACCGTCCGTGACGCCGCAACCGACCTTCACCCGCAGCCCGGAGCGGTTTCGTCACGAATAATCCCAGTTCAGTACGGTTCGACCGGTCTCAAGACGCCCCATGCGGGCGTCATGCGGCCTTGCCGTGCTTGGCGGACCGACGCCCGCGCGGAGCGCGGTTGCGCAGTCGGAAGAGTTCGAGCGCCCGGCCGGTGCCCTGGCGGAACAGGGCCCGGATCTCGTCGGGGCGCGGGCGTTCGAGGAGCTCGTCGAGCTCCTCAGGGCGGAGTGTGGCCTCCCGCATCTTGGATTCCACCCGCTCCATACCGAGCGCGAAGAACATCACCAGCAGCGGCACGAGGACGGACAACCATGCAGTCATGACGGGGGGATCGTCTCGCACGAGTGACAGGCGACGACCGGCAGGGGTGAGCATGTTGGCGAGTCGATATCGTTTCGTAACAAAGCCGGTCACGCACCGTCACCGCCGGTCTGCGCCGGGCGACTTCGCCGGGCGTCGGCGTCGCGCCGTACGCTCGAAGCGTGACCACCGCTTCGCGGAACGCGGCGCGCCTCGCCAAACGGGTGGCCGACGGGGAGCCGTCCCTCGGACGGGCCCGACGGGTCGGCCGGATGCTGCGCACCCTCGCCGCCACCCATCCCGACGCCCACTGCGAGCTCGACTTCCGCACCCCGCTGGAGCTCGCCGTCGCCACGA
The DNA here is from genome assembly GCA_035695525.1 of Pseudonocardia sp. GTDB lineage: Bacteria > Actinomycetota > Actinomycetes > Mycobacteriales > Pseudonocardiaceae > Pseudonocardia. The sequence continues at coordinate 2,875 of DASRSC010000213.1, forward strand.
TCCTGTCAGCGCAGAGCACCGACAAGCTCGTCAACTCGGTCACGCCCGCTCTGTTCGAGCGCTACCCCACCGCGCTCGACTACGCGAAGGCCGACCGCAACGAGCTCGAGACGATGATCCACAGCACCGGCTTCTTCCGGAACAAAGCCTCCTCGCTCATCGGGTTGGGCGCCGCTGTCGTCGAGAAGCACGACGGCGTGCTCCCGCACACGCTCGCCGAGCTGGTCGCCCTGCCCGGCATCGGCCGCAAGACGGCCAACGTGATCCTCGGCAACGCCTTCGATGTCCCGGGCATCACCGTCGACACGCATTTCGGACGGCTCGTCCGGCGCTGGGGATGGACCCAGGAGGAGGACCCGGTCAAGGTCGAGCACGCGGTGGGAGCGCTCGTGCCCAAGCGCGACTGGACGATCGTGTCGCACCAGGTGATCTTTCACGGCCGCCGCGTCTGCCACGCCCGCAAGCCCGCGTGCGGCGCCTGCACGCTGAGCAACGACTGCCCCGCCTACGGCACGGGCCCCATCGATCCGATCGCGGCCGCCGCGCTCGTCAAGGGCCCGTCGCGGCCGCATCTGCTCGCCATGGCCGGTATCCCCGACGACGCCGCCCCCGCGGTCGAACCCGCCGGCGAGGACCAGGACGCGCCATGACGACGGGCCCCGCCCACCACGAGCACGTCCACAGATGCTCCCGAGAGGCGTGCCGGTGAGCCGCGAGCAGGTCAGGGTGCGCCGATCGGAGCTTGTCACCACCCTGGTCGTGGTGCTGCTGGCAGCGGCGGCCGTCTTCGCCCTGTGGCCGCGCAGCGCACCGGAGCGCAGCGACCCGGCGGGCGCTCGGACGCCCACGGCGGTAGCGGTGCCCGACGCCGAGCTCGCCCCGCTGCGTGCCGCCGCGCGGGCGGCACCATGCCCGTCGGGCGCCGGCGCCCAAGCGGCCGGACCGCTCGCCGGGATCACCGTTCCGTGCCTCGGCGCGCCCGGTCTCGTCGACGTCGGCGCCGCGCTCGCCGGCCGGCCCGCTCTGATCAACGTCTGGGCCTCGTGGTGCGCGCCGTGCCGCGATGAGCTGCCTGCACTGGCCGCTTACGCCGCCCGACCGGATGCAGTACCGGTGCTGGGCATCGACGCCCGCGACGATCCGCGGGCCGCGCTGTCACTGCTCCGCGACGTCGACGTCACGCTGCCGTCGGTCACCGATCCGGACGGCACGCTGCGCGCCGCGCTGGACATCCCTCCCGCGCTGCCCGTGTCCTACGTCGTGCGTGCCGATGGCAGCGTCGCCCGGGTCGACCCGCCCGTGCCGTTCCAGAGCGCCGACGACGTCGCCGCCGCCGTAAAGCGGTTGTCGTGAGGGTGGGACGGCCGTGACGCACCTGCAGCCCGAGCGGGCGCCTGCCTGGCTGGATTCGTTGCTGCGGCGTGTCGGCGGCGTCGATGCGGCCACGCTGAGCCACCACCCCATCCCTCCTCCGGAGGGGGGCCGGCGGGCCGCTGTGCTCGTGCTCTTCGGCGAGGACGCCGTACACGGTCCCGACGTGCTGCTCGTGGAACGGGCCAGCACCCTGCGCGATCACGCCGGTCAGGTGGCGTTCCCCGGTGGGGGTGCCGACCCGGAGGACCCCGACGCCGTCGCCACCGCTCTGCGGGAGGCCGAGGAGGAGACCGGGGTGGAGCCGGGCGGTGTGGTGCCGCTGGCAGTGCTGCCCGAGCTGTTCATCCCGCCGTCGGGCTTCGTCGTCACCCCTGTGGTGGGGTACTGGGAGCGTCCGGTCGCCGTGCATGCGGTCGACCCGGGCGAGACCGCCGCCGTCGTGCGCGTGCCACTCGCCGCGCTGGCTGACCCCGCCAACCGGTTACGGGTCCGCCACCCGTCTGGTACCACCGGGCCCGCATTCGCCGTAGCGGGGCTGCTCGTGTGGGGTTTCACGGGGGCCTTATTGTCCGCGCTGTTGGATCTAGGGGGCTGGGCGAGCCCCTGGGACATCACCCGGGTGGACGACCTCAGCGCAGCGTGGTCCGCGGCACGGGCCAGTCGGCAGGAGGTCGCAGGATCATGAGCGCAGGGCTCCGGCGGGCCGACCCGGGCGAGATGTGCGCACAACGGGCGGCGCGTTGAGCGAGCGCGCGAGCGAATCATCGACGCAGCGCCCGCGCGCCGAGACATCTCACGATGGGCCGGCCGAGCGCAGCGAGGGCGAGCCAGTGAGCGAGCTTGCGAGCGAATCATCGACACAGCGCCTGCGCGAAGCGCCGACCGAGCGCAGCGAGGGCGAGCGATGAGCTGGGTCGACGGGGTGGTGCTGGGGCTGGCGCTGATCGCGGCGGTGTCCGGTTGGCGGCACGGGATGGCCGTGGCGCTGTTGTCGTTCGTCGGCGTGCTCACCGGGGCGGTGCTCGGGGTGCGGCTGGCACCGTTGCTGGCCGCCGGCGTTCAGTCGCCCACCACGCGGGTCGTCGTCAGCGTCGTCGTGGTCGTGCTGCTGGTCGCCCTCGGCGAGACCACCGGCGTTTTCTTCGGGAGGCGCATCCGCGACCGGATCACCGGCCAACGCTCACTGCAGGTCGACTCCACGCTGGGGTCGGTGCTGCAGGCCATCACCGTCGTCATTGCTGCGTGGCTCGTCGCACTCCCGCTGGCCTCGGCCAGCTTCCCCGGGCTCGCCTCGGGCGTCCGCGGGTCGGAGGTGCTCCGGGCCGTCGACTCGGTGATGCCGGCAGGCGCCAAGGCGCTGCCTGCCGAGCTGCGTCAGCTCCTGAACAACTCCGGCTTCCCCGACGTGCTCAGCCCGTTCGCGCAGACCCCGATCACCGAGGTCGGTCCGCCCGACCCCGCGCTCGCGCAGAGTCCCATGATCGCTGACGTGAGCAGCAGCGTGCTCAAGATCCGCGGTCGCGCGCCGTCGTGCGCGCGGCAGCTGGAGGGCAGCGGTTTCGTGATCGGGCCCCAGCTCGTGCTGACCAACGCCCACGTCGTGGCGGGCACGGACGAGACCGGCGTCGAGGTCGCCGGGAAGCGAGGGCGAACGACCGAGCTCAGCGCCGAGGTGGTGCTCTACGACCCCGAGGTCGACGTGGCGGTGCTCCGGGTGCCCGACCTGGTTGCAAAGCCGCTGCCGTTCGATTCTCAGCCGGCGAAGCCGGGCGACGACGCTGTCGTGCTCGGCTACCCGCTCGACGGTCCCTACACCGCCACGGCGGCCAAAATCCGATCGATGATCAACCTGAAGGGCCCGGACATCTACGACGACGGCGAGGTGACTCGGGAGGTCTACACCGTGCGGGCCGTGGTCCGGTCCGGCAACTCCGGCGGCCCGCTCATCTCACCGACCGGCCAGGTGATCGGGGTCGTCTTCGGCGCGGCTCTGGACGACCAGGAGACCGGGTTCGTCCTCACCGTCCAGCAGGTGGCCTCCGTGGTGCAACGGGCGCCGGGCCTGCGCACCGAGGTGACCACGGGTAGCTGCGCCGCGTGAGGCGGGCCGGGCTCAGACGTCGCGGGTGATCGTCTGGTCGCGGCCGGGTCCCACACCGATCGCGCTCACGGGCGCACCCGTCAGCTCCTCGATGCGGTGGACGTAGGCGCGCGCCGCAGCCGGGAGCTCGTCGAACGTCCGGCACGCCGACAGGTCCTCGAACCAGCCCGGCAGCTCCTCGTACACGGGCACGGCATGGTGCACGTCGGTCTGTGTCATCGGCATCTCGTCGATGCGCCTGCCGTCGACCTCGTAGCCCACGCAGATCGGCACCTTCTCCAGTCCCGACAGCACGTCGAGCTTGGTGAGGAAGAAGTCGGTGATCCCGTTGACGCGGGCGGCGTAGCGGCCGATCACCGCGTCGAACCAGCCGCAACGGCGCGGCCGCCCGGTGGTGACCCCCACCTCGCCACCGGCCTTGCGCAGGTGCTCACCCATCGCGTCCAGCAGCTCGGTGGGGAACGGGCCGGAGCCGACGCGGGTGGTGTAGGCCTTCAGGATTCCCAGCACGGTGGTGA
>DASRSC010000214.1:0-12149 GCA_035695525.1 Pseudonocardia sp.
ACGTCGTTGATGCGCTGGCTCCGCCGCCTCGCCGACGCCGACCTGGCGCTGGACCGCACGATGATCCCGCTCGGGTCGTGCACGATGAAGCTGAACGCGGCCGTCGAGATGGAGCCGATCACCTGGCCCGAGTTCGCCGACTTGCACCCGTTCGTTCCCGAGGCCGACGCCGAGGGCACGCTCGCGCTGATCGCCGACCTCGAGCGCTGGCTCGCCGAGCTGACCGGCTACGCCGCCGTGTCGCTGCAGCCCAACGCCGGGAGCCAGGGCGAGTTCGCGGGTCTGCTCGCGATCGCTGCCTACCACCGCAGCCGGGGCGAGGCGCACCGCGATGTCTGCCTGATCCCGGCGAGCGCCCACGGGACCAACGCGGCCTCGGCGGTGATGGCCGGGATGCGCGTGGTCGTGGTGGCCACCTCTGCCACCGGCGACGTCGACCTCGACGACCTGCACGCCAAGATCGCCGAGCACGGGCCGGCACTGGCCGCGCTCATGATCACCTACCCGTCGACGCACGGGGTCTTCGAGGCGCGGGTCCGCGAGGTGTGCGACGCCGTGCACGAGGCGGGCGGCCAGGTCTACGTCGACGGTGCGAACCTCAACGCGCTCCTCGGGCTGGCCCGGCCCGGCGCGTTCGGCGGCGACGTCAGCCACCTCAACCTGCACAAGACGTTCTGCATCCCGCACGGGGGCGGCGGCCCGGGAGTCGGGCCGGTGGCGGTGGCCGAGCACCTGGCGCCGTTCCTGCCGGGGCGGGGCGAGGTCGGCGCGGTCTCGGCGGCACCGCACGGTAGCCCGGGTGTGCTGCCGATCTCGTGGGCCTATGTGCGGCTGATGGGGACCGACGGGCTGCGCCGGGCCACTCTCACGGCCATCACCGCGGCCAACTACGTCGCGAAGCGCCTCGCCGAGCACTACCCGGTGCTCTACGCGGGGGAGCGGGGGCACGTCGCCCACGAGTGCATCCTCGACCTGCGCGGGATTACGAGCGACACGGGGGTCACCGTCGACGACGTCGCGAAGCGACTTGCCGACTACGGCCTGCACGCGCCGACCATGTCGTTCCCGGTGGCCGGCACCCTCATGGTGGAGCCCACCGAGAGCGAGGATCTCGCCGAGATCGACCGGTTCGTGAACGCGATGATCGGGATCAGGGCCGAGATCGACCGCGTGGCAGCGGGGGAGTGGCCGGTCACGGACAACCCCCTGCGTGGCGCCCCCCACACGGCCGCCAGCCTGATCGACAAGTGGGACCACCCGTACCCGCGCGAGCTGGCCGCCTACCCGACCGGTGTCACGCCGGGCGTCCACGACCGCAAGGTGTGGCCGCCGGTACGCCGGATCGACGGCGCCCATGGCGACCGTAACCTCGTCTGCAGCTGCCCCCCGGTGGAGGCCTACTCCTGACGCAGAGCGCCGCGGATCGGCGATCCGCGGCGCTTCCTCGGAGGGCAGGACCCGGCCCACCATGTCAATGGTTCATTGACGCGGACGTCCCGCCAATCACAGATTGACGACCCCGGGCTGCCTTCCGGCATAGCCGCAAACCCAGGCGTACAACCGGACCGGAAGTCGGCAGGTTGCACTGTTTCTGCTGTGGCGCGGGCTGGTCAGGCTCACGTTCCTGCGTCGGTCGACACGCTCAACCTCTGGACCTGGAAAACGGCTTCCTATTTCCAGGTAAATGGACGGTTTCACGGGGGAGACCTCGGGCACACTGGCCGTCTTCACGCTTGTGCGCACGATGTTCGGGGACCTATCGTGACCGAGGTTTGACTGGCACCTCGTTAGGTGAGGCGTCTGTTCGGACATAAGCCACTGATCTGACGACGTCGAGAGACGCCCAAGGTTAGGACAGGTTTCCCCGGGCTAAGGGGTCACCCGAAGTGGCTTCCCCGGGAGCGATACGGGGATACGCCGGACAGTGCCAAAGCTCTTACGAGATGTAGGTGCACCTTCCCTCACTGCTGATCGGCGGCTGCGCCTGAAATGTGTGACACCGGTGGTCGACCAGTGTCCCGGCCGGATGGAGGTGAGGGCAATGCAGGGCAGTAGTCCGGGTCGAAGTCGACCCCCGCATCCGCATGACATGCCCTCGTCTTCGTTCTCCGGCATCCGGTAGTTCCCCTGCAGCATCGGTTGGTCGCTGCCCACGTCGTCCGGCCTGTTGCCGGGAGGTGGGGTTGCGCCGGCCAGGTCAGGTGGCGCCGCGTGCCCCGTCCTGCCCCGGTCCGGCGGCAGAGGGGTTGTTTCCATGACCACGACCATGGGGGAGCGCCGTAGTGCGGTCCTCGACGACGCGCACGTCGGCGACATCCGAGGCGCACTGGGCACCATCCGACTGGATGACACCGGTCCCCGACGGCGGCTGTCAGCGAAGCTGAAGACCTTGCTGGCGATCATCGGCCCCGGGTTGATCGTCATGGTCGGCGACAACGACGCGGGCGCGTTCGCCACCTACGGGCAGGCCGGGCAGAACTACGGCACGAAGTTGTTGTGGACACTGCTGCTGCTGGTGCCAGTGTTGTTCGTGAACCAGGAGATGGTGCTGCGGCTGGGCGCGGTGACCGGCGTCGGGCACGCCCGCTTGATCCTGGCGCGGTTCGGCCGCTTCTGGGGCGCGTTCAGCGTGATCGACCTGCTCATCCTCAACGCGCTGACGCTGGTGACGGAGTTTGTCGGGATCACCATGGCGGTCGGCTATCTGGGACTGCCGAAGATCCCCGCGGTCATCCTGGCCGGCGGGGTGATCGTCGCCGCGGCGTTCACCGGGTCGTTCCGCCGGTTCGAGCGGATCGCAGTGGCCTTCTGCCTCGGGTCGCTGCTGCTCATCCCGGTCTATGTGCTGGCGCACCCGGCTGTCTCGCAGATGGCGCATGACCTCGTGGTCCCGTCGCTGCCGGCCGGCTCGGGTGGAATGGCCACGCTGATGTTGCTGATCATCGGCATCGTGGGCACCACGGTCGCCCCGTGGCAGTTGTTCTTCCAGCAGTCCTACATCATCGACAAACGGATCACCCCCCGGTTCATGCGCTACGAGAAGGTTGACCTGTGGATCGGCATCGGGGTGGTGATGGTCGGCGCGGCGGCAACGATGGGCTTCACGGCGGTGATCTTCGCCGGCACGCAGGGGTTCGGGAATTTCACCAGCAGCACGGGCATCGCCCAGGGACTGGCCGCGTACGCGGGGAAGGCGGCCGGTGCGCTGTTCGCGGTCGCGCTGCTGGACGCGTCGATCATCGGCGCGTTCGCGGTGTCCCTGTCCAGCGCCTATGCCATCGGTGACGTGTTCGGCGTGAAGCACTCACTGCACCGGGGGGTGAAGCAGGCCAAAGGTTTCTACCTCGTCTACGCGGGGTTGATCGGGCTCGCAGCGGCGCTTGTGCTCATTCCCGGCTCCCCGCTGGGCCTGCTGACGGCAGGCGTGCAGACCCTCGCCGGTGTGCTGCTGCCCTCCGCATCGGTGTTCCTGCTACTGCTGTGCAACGACCGGCAGGTGCTCGGTCCGTGGGTCAACGGCCGGGCGACCAACCTGTTCACGTCCATCGTGGTCGGTGTCCTCGTCACCTTGTCCATCATCCTGACCTCGGCGGTGCTGTTCCCCGACATCGCTGCCGGCCAGATCGTCACGATCATCCAAGTCTGCGCGGGTGTCGGGGTGCTGGCCACGGGCTACGCACTCCTCCGCCGCTTTCGGGGCGGCTCGGCGGCGGGTCGCATCGACCGAAGCGATCAGCAGGACTGGCGGATGCCGCCACTGGACGAGCTGACCAAGCCGGTCATGTCCACCGGACGCAAGATCGGAATGGGTGCGTTGCGCCTGTACCTGGCCGCCGCGATGATCCTGGTCATCATCAAGATCGCCCAAACGGTGCTCGGCCACTGACATATGCGCCCTGCAGCACACGCCGCAGGCCGATCGTCATCGAATCCACGGAGGAGCGGGTCCCCGTCCTCGCGGGCGGGTGGACCCCCTCCTGCCCACCCGCCCGCGGTGATGAGAGGCGGGGTGTGGTCGCCCAGATACATCAACTTCTGGGCGCTGCCCTGTTGTCAATGAAACATTGACGCCTACCGATCGTCGATCAAACATTGACCACGACGACGGCACCGGCCGAAGAACCGGCACAACGGAGCGACCTGGGCTTCAGGCCTCAACCGGGGCGAGGACCCGACAGAGCGCGATCAGTCGGTCCCGCAACGGGGCGGCGCGTTCGCCGAACGCGGCCTGGGCCCGTGCGTACTCGGCCCGTCCGGACGGGGTCTCGATGCGGACGGGGGAGTAGCCGAGATCGGCCAGGTCGTACGGGCTGGCGCGCATGTCCAGCACCCGCACCTCGACAGCGAGGGCGAAGCAATCCGCCAGCAGCTCCGACGGCGTGGCAGGGGCGAGCTTGTACGCCCATTTGTAGAGGTCCATCGTCGCGTGCAGGCAGCCCGGTTGCTCGTTCGCGATCTGGTCGGCGCGCTCGGGACTGATCGCGTTGAGGGGACGGGCCGCGGCCGTGAAGAATCGGAACGCGTCGTGATGCGTGCAGTGCACGGATAGCGACTCGACCACGGCGTCGGTTCCTGCTGCTCCGAGCCGGAGTGGGACGGCTCCGTGCCGGGGTGCATCGCTGCCGTACACCATCGCCCACTCGTGCAGTCCGAAGCAGCTCAGCCGGGCCGGACGGGACGCCGTGGCGAGCAGCAGGTCCCGCACGAAGGCGGCGGTGCCGGTGATTCGGGGCGGAAGGGCGTCGACGTCGAGGCGTACGCAGTCGCCGTCCCGGACGTGCCCCGGGACCGCCAGCAACTCGTCGCCGCCCCTGAGTAGCGCACGCGGCCCCGGGTGCCACAGCTCGAGTCGCGCCGGCCGGAGCGAGTAGTAGGTGAACAGGAAGTCCATGACGGGATGCGACTCGCCCCGACGCCGGCGCTCGCGGTGGAGCCCGGTCCACCGCCCGACCCGGGCCCGGTGCCGGGCTGCGCGGGCCCGCCACACCGGCTCCTCGAGCACCACGGGCGCTGCGGAGGTGAGCTCGGTCGTCATGGCAGCTCACGGTACGGCTGTGGCGTGCCGGTCAGGCAGGCCGCACCCGCCGGGCGCCGGGGGAGTCGGGGTCGTCCAGGCCGAAGACCAGGATGCGCTCAGGGTGTATGCGGATCACACCCGGCCGCACTCCGGGGAATCCCGCAGGCATGGCGTCCGGCAGAGCCTCAGCGGTTCCGCGGATCTCCAGGGCCCGCGGCCGCCACGGTTCCGGCACGACGTCGTCGACGACGAGCGCGACGCGGCCGTCACGGACCACGTTGCGCCATTTCTGCGTGGACGGGTTCTGCAGGCCCGGGATGTCGACCGTGCCGTTCTCGGCGTCGACGCGGAAGCCGACGGGCCGTACCTGCGGCGCGCCGTCGGGTCCAATCGTGGCGAGCCGGGCGAGGCGCTGCCCGCGGAGGTAGGCCAGCTCGGCCGGGGTGAAGATCGAGGTCATGGTGGTCATGGCACAACCCTGCGACCTGGAGCCGGGTTCAGGTCAAGCCTGCGATCGCGGCGCGTGCGTGGCATCGCGGACCTCGCCGACGTAGTGCTCCACCAGGTCCTCCATCGCCACCACCCCGACGGTCTCACCGCGGCCGTTCACCACCCGCCCCAGGTGGGCGCGTGAGCGCCGCAGCACCGCTAGCGCCTCGTCGAGGCGGAAGGAGACGGGCACCTCGGGCAACCCGCGGACACGCTCGGGGGGCACGGCGGTATCCGGGTCGTCGACAAGATCCAGGATGTCCTTCACGTGCAGGTAGCCGATGAGCTTGCCGTCGGGGGCAGGTACCGGGAACCGGGAGAAGCCGGTGTCGGCGACGGTTTGGGCCACGTTCTCGACGGTCGGGTTCGCTGGCAGCGTCACGAGCTCGTCGCTCGGCACGAGGACGTCGGCGACGGTGGCTTCGGCCGAGCTGAGCGTGCGGGTGAGGCGTCGCGACTCGTGGTCGTCGAGCAGGCCCTCCCGGCCCGACTCGGCGATGAGGTCGGCCAGCTCCCCCGATGTGAAGGAGGTCTCGAGCTCGTCGCGCGACTCCACGCCGACGAGCCGCAGGACGCCGTTGGCCATCACGTTGAACAGCTCGATCAGCGGGCGCATCACGGTCGTGAAGACGAGGAACGGCGGCACCAGCCAGATCGCGGTCCGCTCGGGCCCGGCGATGGCGATGTTCTTGGGCACCATCTCGCCGAGCAGGATGTGCGCGACCACCACGATGGCCAGCGATACCGTGAACGAGATCGGGTGCAGCAGGGCTTCGGGCAGACCTGCCCACTGCAGCGGGCGCTCGATGAGGTGCGCGACCGCGGGTTCGCCGAGACGGCCGAGCAGCAACGAGGAGATCGTGATACCCAGCTGTGACGCGGCCAGCATGCGGGACAGGTCCGCGCCGGCCCGCAGCACGGTGCGGGCGGCTGGGGTACCGGAGACCGCCATCGCCTCGAGCCGATCGCGCCGCGCGGAGATGAGCGCGAACTCGGCTCCGACGAAGAAGGCGTTGGCGCCGAGCAGCGCCACCGCCGCCAGGAGCAACAGCAGGTCGTTACCCACGCGTGGCCTCCTCCCGCTTGGCGGTGGATGCGGCGCCACCGGTGTCGGCACAGGCCACGCGCAGTTCGGCGATGCGGTTGCGGTCGCGGCGCATGACCGTGAGTCGCCACCCGTCGACGACGACGTCCTCGCCGACGTCGGGGATACGTCCCAGCCGGGCGAGCACCATCCCGGCCAGCGTCTCGTAGTCGCCGGGGGGCATCTCGAACCCCGTGGCGTCGGCCACCTCATCGCCGCGCAGCAGCCCGGACACCAGCCAGCTGCCGCGCCCCAGCGGACGCACCTGCGCCTGCTCGGCGCGGTCGTGCTCGTCGCGCACGTCGCCGACGATCTCCTCGATGAGGTCCTCGAGGGTGACGATGCCCGCCGTGCCGCCGTACTCGTCGACCACCACCGCGAGCTGGAGGCCGGAGCCGCGGAGCCGGGTGAGCAGCTCGTCGCCGTCGAGCGACCCCGGCACGGTCGGGACCGGTTGAACCATGTCGCGCAGCACGGCGCGCTCCCGCTTCGCCGCGGGCACCCCGAACGCCTGCTTGACGTGCACCACGCCGAGCACGGCGTCCGGATCCCTGTCGTGCACAGGGAACCGCGAGAACCCGCTCCGTCGCGCGAGCATGACCAGGTCGGCGACGGTGTCGTCGGCGTCGAGGGACTCGACCCGCACCCGTGGGGTCATCAGGTCCTCGGCGACCCGGTCGGTGAACCGCAGCGAGCGGTCGAGCAGGGTGGCGGTACCGGCGTCGAGGGTGCCGTGCTCGGCGCTGGTGCGCACCAGTGAGCTGAGCTCCTGGGGCGAACGGGCCGACCGCAGCTCCTCGGCGGGCTCGACCCCGAGCCGCCGCACGACCGCGTTGGCAGCACTGTTCAACCCGGTGATCAACCAGCGGAACGCCCGGGCGAAGCCGCTCTGCAACCAGACCACGGCCCGGGCGGTGCGCAACGGGTCGGCGATGGCGAGGTTCTTCGGTACGAGCTCGCCGAACACCATGGACAGCGTCGTGGCCAGGAGCAACGACAGCACGGTGGCGATGCCGGCGGCCAGCCCGTCCGACAGGCCGATCGCGGTGAGACCGGGCCGGAAGAGGGACGCGATCGCGGGCTCGGCGATGTAGCCGGTGACCAGCGTGGTCACCGTGATGCCGAGCTGGCTCCCCGACAGCTGGAACGACAGCCCGCGGTGGGCGCGCTGCACGGCACGAGCGCGCCGGTCGCCGACCTCGGCGACGTGTGCGTCGACCTGACTGCGCTCGAGCGCGGTGAGCGCGAACTCCGATGCCACCGATATCGCGGTGCCGAGGGTGAGCGCGGCGACGGCGATCAGTCCGAGGACGGACATCAGGACGCTCATATCACTCCCTCGCTGCGCTCGGTCGGCCCATCGTGAGACGTCACAGCGCGCGGGCGCAGTGACACTGATTCGCGCGCAAGCTCGCTCCTCGGCGGTCACGACAGCGGGTGTCGCCACGGGAAGGATGGACAGGGCGCCGGGTCGAACCCGGCCTACTACTGCAACCCGGGTCGGCGGGGTGTGCAGGGGGCACGGGCGTGCTCCTCGTCAGGCGGAACAACCAGTCTAAGGCGCGTGGCCCGCGCGGGCCGACCTTGCCCACCGGACGAGCGGCCGTTACCGGCCTCCGGGCAGGCACCGCATTCCCGACGTCACGCCGGTCACGTCTCGACGCGGTGGCCCGCGCGGGGATCTAAGTTGACCCGTCATGGACGGCAGTCGCAATGGTGCGCGCGAGGCGTCTTCGCCATTCGTGGACTTCGACAGGGACGCCTGGGCGAAGCTCGGTGAGAACACGCCGCTGCCACTCACGGCCGAGGAGCTCGACCAGGTACGCAGCCTCGGTGACGAGGTCGACCTCGACGAGGTGCGGGAGGTCTACCTGCCGCTGTCGCGCCTGCTCACGATGCACGTACAGGAGGGCGGGCGGCTCTACCGCGCGTACCGGACGTTCCTCGGCGCGAAAACTGCGCGCACCCCCTTCGTCATCGGAATCGCGGGTTCGGTGTCGGTCGGGAAGTCCACCACGGCCCGGTTGATGCGCCTGCTGCTCGCCCGCTGGCCCCAGCACCCGCGCGTGGAGCTGGTGACGACCGACGGGTTCCTGCACGCCAATGCCGAGCTGGAGCGGCGCGGGCTGATGACCCGTAAGGGTTTCCCGGAGTCCTACGACCGGCGGGCGCTGCTGCGGTTCGTCACCGAGGTGAAGGCGGGGCGCGCCGAGGTCACGGCCCCCGTGTATTCGCACCTGGTCTACGACATCGTCCCCGACGAGCGGCTCACCGTGCACCGTCCGGACATCCTGCTGCTCGAGGGACTGAACGTGCTGCAGCCCGCACAGCCGGCGCGGGAGGGCGGCGCGGCGCTGGCGGTGAGCGATTTCATCGACTTCTCGGTCTATGTCGACGCCGCCACCGACGACATCCGGCGTTGGTACGTCGAACGCTTCCTGCGGTTGCGGGAGACCGCGTTCCGGGATCCGGAGTCCTACTTCCGGCGCTACGCCGCACTCGACGAGGCCGGCGCGATCGCCCGGGCCGAGAGCATCTGGGCCGAGATCAACGGGCCGAACCTGGAGCGCAACATCAAGCCGACGAGGGGCCGGGCGAGCCTCGTGTTGCGCAAGGGCCCGAAGCACAACATCACGGGTATTCGGTTGCGAAAGGTGTGACCGGAAAGACGTCTCGCGAGCAGCCTGGCACGATGTGCGGATGACCAGCGCACAGCGCGTCGACACCGACGAGCAGACCGACCTCGCAGCGAGGCTGCGCCTGGTCGTCGGTAGGTTGCATCGCCGGATCCGCATCGACGGTCGGGAGTCGATCCCGCCGCTACAGCTGTCCGCTCTCGCCACCGTGGAGCAGCACGGGCCGTTGCGGCTCTCGGAGCTCGCCCGCCGGGAGGCGGTGACGGCACCGACGATGAGCAGGGTCCTCGCGGCCCTGGACGATCAGGGCCTCGTCATCCGCACGCCCGACCCGAGCGACGCCCGCGGGGTGCGGATCGTGCTGTCCGAGGAAGGCGCCGCCCGGCTGGCCGAGGTCCGCTCGCACCGCACAGCGCTGGTGGCGCGGCGACTCGCCCGTCTCGACGCCGACCAGCGCCAGATCCTCGAGGCGGCCATGCCTGCGCTCGAGGCGCTGCTCGTCGACGACGACTGACTCCCAGCCGTGGGGCGTGTCAGACCTGCTCGCCGTCGACCAGCACCCGCAGGCCGTCGTGCAGGAAGCTCACCCGGCCCCCGATGCGCGCCGACTCCGGCAGCGGCTCCGGGTATCCCCACACGGCGTCGGTGAGCTCCCGGCCGTCGGGGAGCCGCGCCGTCCAGTAGCTCGCGTCGCCCTTGTATGGGCAGTGGGTGCTGGTGGCGGTGGGTTCGAGTGGCACCTGCACGTCGTCGGGGGAGAGGTACCAGCGCAGCGGCAGCCCGGTCTCGGCGAGCATCAGCGGGGCATTCGACTCGGCTACGACGGTGTCACCGGCGAGTACCTGCACGTGCCGGCTCGACCGACGGATGTCGACGCGGTGGTATGGGTCGGTCAGGGCCTGGACCTCTTCGTCCTCGTCGAACCAGGCGTCGGCGGCCTCCCAGTACAGCGACGCGTAGCCGGCGAGCCACGGGGCCTCGGCCGTCGGGTCCGGGTACGCCCACAGCGCGTTCTCCACGACGCGGTCACCGACCTGCACGGACCGGTAGGTGGCGTCGCCCTTGAACGGGCAGTGCGTCCTGTGGTCGCTGGGGACGAACGCCGAGGGATCGATGTCGGTCTCGGGAACGTAGAGCCGGGGCGGCAGCGCGGTCTCGTGCAGCAGGACGCCCTTGCGCGTGTCGAGCACCGTCCGGCCGGCGAACTCGGCCCGCACGCGGCGCGGAAACGGATGCATGAGCAGCTTGTGTGCGGGTCCGTCGATGCGGTAGTTGACGGTCTTCGGTGCGTGCGCCGACAGTGGCGCGTCGCTGCGAGTCAGTCCCATGTGGGCGCAACACCGCCCGCTCCCTCGAACTTCCCGAGGGAGCGGGCGGGCCGTCACAGGTCGAGCGTCACGCCGTAGTCGGTGAACCAGGCGTCGAGGGTCAGTATCTGCTCGAGCCGAACCCGGGCGCCCATCCCGGACTGGTCGTTGACGGGCTCGGCAAGCCGCTCGCGCACGGCGACGGGGTCGAGCAGTTGCGCCACGGGTGAGTCGGGCCGTTCGAGCAGCGCCGCGAGCTGCGCGCGCAGCATCCGCTCGTAGCCGGCGTCCTGCGTCGACGGGTACGGGCTCTTCACCCGCTGCACTACCGAGTCGGGCAGAAGGTCCGCGGTGGCGGCGCGCAGCAGGCTCTTCTCCCGCCCGTCGAAGGTCTTGTGCGACCACGGCGTGCCGAAGACGTACTCGACGAGGCGGTGGTCGCAGAACGGCACCCGCACCTCGAGTCCGACCGCCATGCTCATGCGGTCCTTGCGGTCCAGCAGCACGGGGAGGAAGCGGGTGAGGTAGAGATAGCAGATCTCGCGCATCCGGCGTTCGTGCGGATCGGCGGCGGCAGGGCCGGTCAGCCCGGGCACCTCGGCGAGCGCCGTCCGGTACTGGGCCTCGACGTAGCCGGGGAGATCGAGCTGCTTGGCCAGGGCCTGGTCGAGCAGCCCCGGTCGGGTCATGTCGGTGTTCAACATCCGCCCGGCCATCCAGGGGAACGTGTCGGCTGCGACGGTGTCGGCGTCATGGAAGTCGCGGTAACCGCCGAAGACCTCGTCGGCCGACTCTCCGGACAGCGCCACGGTCGAGTGTTGCCGGACCGCCCGGAACAGCAGGTAGAGCGACGTGTCGAGGTCGCCCGTGGTGATCGGTAGGTCGCGCGCGTGCAGTGTGGCGGCCCGCGCGCCGGGTTCCATCAGCTCATCGGTCGACAGCGTGATGTCGGTGTGGACGGTGCCGACGAACTCGGCCACCTCGTGGACGTACGGCCCGTCCGGGGTGCCGCGCACGTCGTCGGCGGAGAAGTTCTCCGTGTAGCCGGTGAAGTCGACGGCGAAGGAGCGCACGCGATCCGTGGTGTGTCGGGCGGCCAGCGCGGTCAGGGCCGACGAGTCGAGCCCACCCGAGAGAAGCGTGCACAGTGGCACGTCGGCCACCAGCTGGCGCTGCGCCGTGTCCTCCAGCAGCTCTCGGACGTGCCGGACCGTGGTGGGCACGTCGTCGGTGTGCCCGGTGTCCTCGAGGCGCCAGTAGGGCAGCTCGCGGATGCCCTCGCGGGTCACCCGCACCACGTGGCCGGGTGGCACCTCCCGCAGCCCGCGGAACACGGAGTTCCCGGGGTTGGCGCTGAACGTGAGCGCCCTACGCAGCCCGTCGGCGTCGACCACGCGGGCGGCGAGGGCGTTGGCCAGCACGGCCTTGGGCTCGGAGCCGAACAGCACGCCATGCGGGGTGGGGTAGTAGTAGAGCGGCTTGACCCCCAGCCGATCGCGCACGAGCACCAGCTCGCGGGCAAGCGGGTCCCAGAGCGCGTAGGCGAACATGCCGTTCAGCTCACGCACCGCGTCGCGCGGGTCGCGCCGACCCCACTCCCGGTGCGCGTGCAGCAC
>DASRSC010000215.1:0-11632 GCA_035695525.1 Pseudonocardia sp.
TCGCCGTCAAGCAGTGTGCCCGTTTTGATGCATATAGTTTCGCCATGAGCAACGTCGGCGGGCGAGACGGTGGAGTGCAGTCCGTCGATAGGGCGATCAGCGTGCTGGAGATCCTGGCCCGCCGCGGGGAGGCGGGGGTCACCGAGCTGGCGGCCGAGATCGACGTCCACAAGTCCACGGCGTTCCGGCTCCTCGGCGCCCTGGAGGGTCGCGGCCTCGTCGAGCAGGCCGCCGACCGCGGCAAGTACCGGCTCGGGTTCGGGCTGATCCCGCTGGCCGGAGCGGTTTCCGACCGCCTCGACGTCACCCGGCAGGGCCGCCCCGTCTGCGAGCAACTGGCGGCCGACCTCGGCGAGACGATCAACGTGGCCGTGCTGCAGGAGCACTGGGCCGTGAACGTCGACCAGGCGCTGGGCCAGTCCACCGTCGCCACCCACAACTGGATCGGCCGGCTCACGCCGCTGCACTGCACATCGAGCGGGAAGGTACTGCTCGCCCATCTCGACGCCGAACGCCGCGCCGCGCTGCTCGCCGCGTCCGGGATGCCGGGGTTCACGCCGAGCACGCTCACGTCTCCGGTGGCACTCGACCCCGAGCTGGAGCGGGTGCGCGAGACGGGCCTCGCGCTGGCGGTCGAGGAGTACGAGATCGGGCTCAATGCCGCCGCGGCACCCGTGCACGACCGTTCCGGCGAGGTGATCGCGGCGGTCAGCGTGAGCGGCCCGGCCTACCGCCTGGGTACGGACCGGTTGGACGAGCTCGCGACGCCACTACGAGCGGGTGCGGCGGAGATGAGCAGGAGGATGGGCTGGTTCAGGCCGTGAACGGATCTTCGCGGCGATCTCATCGGGTTCGCCGTACACCTGGTTCTTGACGAAGCGGTACATCCGCCAGCCCTGGTCCACCAGAGTCGTGTAGCGGCCCACGTCACGCAACACGCGCTCGCGGCTGCCGTGGTCGGCACCCTCGTACTCCATGCCGATCCGGTGGGCTCGTCGTGAGATGAACACCAGAGCTGGTCTCCCGGAGTTCCAACAGCGCTCATCTCCACTTCCCATCCGTTGCCCCGCGGTTCTCCCCTAGCGTGGCGCCGTGATCACGCGATCTACTCTCGGCCTCACCGTCGTACTGGCGGCGATCGCCGGTTGTGCCGTTGGCGGACCGGCCACAACCGCGAGCGCCGATGCCCCGGCCGGCAACAAGGACCACGCCTGCTCGCCGTCGGTGAGCATCGACTCCTTCTCCGACGCGCTGGACAAGACCACCTTCGACAACACCTTCGTCGGCAACCTCTCGGCCCTCGCGGTCGACACGGACGGCCAGATCGACGCCCTCTCCGACCGGTCGTCGCTGTTCACCCTGGATGCGCGGACGTACAAGCCGACCGGCGTCGTGAGCCTCGCGGACGAGAACGGCCAGCCGCTGGACTCCGAAGGCCTGGCCCTCGACCGCGACGGCACCCGCCTGATCACCTCCGAGGTCGAGCCGTCCGTTCGCCGGTACGACCGTGACGGCAAGCTCCTCGGCCGGCTCCCGGTTCCCGACGCCCTGCGCGTGGCCCCGGCCGGACGCGCCACCACGAACCAGTCCTTCGAGGGGCTGACCCTGCAGCCCGGGGACCGCACGCTGATCGCCTCGATGGAGGGTCCGCTCGCCGGCGATGACGCCGACCTGGTTCGCTTCCAGACCTGGAACCGCCATGACGCGGAGGCCGACTTCGCACTCGCCGCCCAGTACGGCTACCGCGTGGACGCCGGGGTCGGCGTCTCCGAGATCACCGCCACCGGTGACGGCCGCCTCCTGGTGCTGGAACGCGGCTTCACCGCCGGCGTCGGCAACACCGTCCGCCTGTACCTCGCGGACCCGCGGGACGCGACCGACGTCAGCGGCGTAGCGAATCTGACCGCGCAGACCGACGCCCGGCTGATCGGCAAGACGCTGCTGGCGGACATCGGCACGTGCCCCAGCCTCGGTGCCACCGCCAAGCAGCCCCAGCCCAACCCGCTGCTCGACAACATCGAGGCCGTTGCCGTCACAGAGAAGGACAACAACCGCCTGCGGCTGTTGCTGAGCAGCGACGACAACCAGAACGCCGTCCAGATCACGCGGTTGTACTCGCTCACGGCGGAGCTGCCCGAGCAGTAGGTCCGCTGCTCACGCCAGGCGGTCGGCCACCCAGGTGTGGAACTGTCCGATGTGGTGCTCGCTGGGCACCAGCACGCCCCCGTCCCGGTACGCCCGGCTGTTCATCGCCGGTTGGGTGCGCTCGCAGGCCGCGAAGTCCTGGGCGTTGACGCGGTGGAACAACTCCACCGACGGGCCGATGTCACTCCCCGCCGCCACCACGTCTCGAGCGAACAGCCAGTCGCACACCACGACCGTGCGGTCCGGGGCAAGGGGGGTCATCCGGTGCACGATCACGTGGTCGGGCACCAGGTTCACGAAGACCTGCGGCTTGACCGTGATCGCGTAGTAGCGGCGGTCCTGGTCGGCGGAGATGCCGGGGAGCCGCACGGGACCGGCAGTCCCGTCGACGGTGAACCCGGCGATCTCCGATCCGAACTCCGCGCCGTGCCCCACGTAGTACTGCGCCGCGTACCCGTCGGCGAACTCGGGCAGCACCTCCGTCAGCTCCGGGTGGATCGTCGCGCAGTGGTAGCACTCCATGAAGTTCTCGACGATCAGCTTCCAGTTCGCCGCCACGTCGTACGTGATCCGCCGGCCCAACGCCAGGTGCTCGATGCCATAGCTCTCGATCGCCGTGATGTCCCCGAGCCGCGTGACGACCTCGCCGAGCACGTCCGCCTCGAAGGAAGGTGGTTCGGGAGCGAGGCAGATCCAGACGTATCCGAGCCATTCCCGCAGGTGGACGGCGAGCAGCCCGTACTCGTCGCGGCGGACGTCGGGCATCGACGTCAGATTGGGAGCGGCGACCAGCTTCCCGGCGAGGTCGTAGGTCCACGCGTGGTAGGGGCACTGCAGGTTGCGCCGCAGCTGCCCGGACTCCTCCGTGCACAGCCGCGCACCACGGTGGCGGCAGACGTTCAGGAACGCGCGCACGGCGCCGTCACGGCCGCGGACGAGCACCACGCTCTCCCGGCCAACCGTCACCGTGCGGAACGCACCGGGCGCGGCGAGGTCGGCGGCGAGTGCGACACACGTCCAGCTGCGCTCGAAGATCCTCTCCTGCTCCGCGGCGAACACCGGCACGTCCGTGTAGGCCGAGCCGGGGAGGGTGCGGATCAGTGACTGCTGGCCGAGGCCGGGCTGCCCGGGCGGGGGATGCTCGTCGAGCGCGGGCTGCCCAGGACCTGGTTGCCCAGAATGCACAGCGGTCACGTGAACCTCCGCGGGTGGAACAGGGCGATGGGGTGGGCGGTGGTGCCGGTGGTGGCCAGGTCCGCGAGGATCTCCCCGACCACCGGCACGAACTTGAACCCGTGGCCGGAGAACCCGCAGGCCACGGTGACGTTGTCGTGCTCGGGGTGAGGAGCGATCACGAAGTGCTCGTCGGGGGTGGTGGTGTACATGCACGGCACCGTCTTCACGACCGGCCCCACCAGCCCGGGCAGGGTGTCGGCGACGCGGGCCCGCATCTCATCGACCTCAGCGTCGGTGACCACGCGGTCGAGCGCGTCGGGATCGGTGTCCCGGCCGTGGCGGAAGAACGCGACCTTGACCCCGCCGTCCGGTCCGTCGATGGCGGGGAATCCATAGATCTGGTCACCCCCGGCCTGCTCAGCCACGTAGACGGGGTTGCCGACGAACGGAGCGACGCCGCCGGGCGGCGCGAACCAGTACTGGACCTGCCGTTCGACGCGCAGCGGGAGCCCGAGGTCGGCGAGCAGGCTCGGCGCCCACGCGCCCGGTGAGATCACCAGGTGGCGGGCGCTGTACTCGCCGTCGGCGGTACGCACGCGCACGCCATCGGTCCCGGCGTTCCACGTCTGCACCTGCTGAGCGAACCGCAGGTCGGCCCCGTTACGGGTGGCCAGCTCCAGGTGCGCGCTCACAGCCGCCTCGGGACGGACGAACCCCGCGCGCTCCTCGAACACCGCCACCTCGTCGGCGGCCGGGCTGATCGTCGGGAAGCGGGCCCGGACCGCGGCGGCGTCCAGCACCTCGTGCGGGAGGTTCCACTCCTGCGCGGCGCGCAGGCTGCCTGCGAACGTCGTGCTGTCGGGCGGACCGAGGTAGAGGCCACCGGTGAGGGTGAGCAGCTCGGCGTCGGCCTCCTTCTCCGCCTCCGCCCACAGGTCGTAGGCCCGCAGCAGCAGTGGGACGTAGGCGGGGTCCTCGAAGTAGGACTGCCGGATGATCCGCGAGCCCCCGTGGCTGGAACCCTGGTCGTGCGCCGGGGTGAACCGCTCGAGCCCGAGCACCCGCACCCCCCGCGCCGCGAGGTGCCGGACCGCCGCCGACCCCATCCCCCCGAGCCCGACCACGATCACGTCATAGGTGTTCACGATCTGATCCGCTTCATCTCGGGGTCGAAGAGGGGTTCGGCGGCCACCACCGCCGGGAGACGCTCGCCGAAGTACTCCACGTGGACCGCCGTTCCAGGTTCCGCGGCTTCCGCCGGAAGCCAGGCATAGGCGATGCTCGCGTCGATCGTGTAGCCGTAGGCCGCGCTGGTGACATACCCGACGGGGAGCCCGGCGTGCCACACCGGCTCCTTGCCCATGACGACGTGTGCAGGCTCGTCGAGCAGCAGCGGGACCAGCCGTCGGGCGGGGGACTGCCGCCCGGCGATCGCCGAGCTGCCGACGTAGGACCCCGGCCGCACCGCGAACCCCAGCCCGGCCTCGTACGGGTCGTGCTCCGTGGTCATGTCGGTGCCGGCACCGCGGTAGCCCTTCTCCAACCGCAGCGAGTTGAAGGCGCTGCGCCCCGCCGCGATCACGCCGTAGCGCCGGCCGGCGTCCCACAGCACGTCCCACAGACGCAGCCCCAGCTCGGCGCTGGTGTAGAGCTCCCAGCCCAGCTCACCGACGTAGGACAACCGCATGGCCGTGACGGGCACGCCGCCGACGTGGATCGGGCGGGCCCGGAAGTAGCCGAACCCGGCATGCGACACGTCGTCGCGCGTGACCGACGCCAGCACGTCCCTGGCGCGTGGCCCCCAGAGCCCGATGCAGCACGTGGCGCCCGTGATGTCGCGGACCGCCACGTCGTCGCCCGCCTCGCGGGTGAGCCGGTCCAGGTCCAGGTTGCCGTTGGCGCCCACCTGGAACCGCTGCTCGCCCAGCCGCGCGACGGTCAGATCGCTGCGCACGCCTCCGGAGGGCTCCAGCAGCAGGGTGTAGGTGACCGTGCCCGGCTTCTTGTCCAGGTTGTTGGTGGTGAGCCGCTGCAGCAGCGCCAACGCGCCGGGACCGGTGACCTCCAGGCGCTTGAGCGGGGTCATGTCGTACATCGCCACCCGGTCACGGGTGACCAGCGCCTCCGCGCCCGCGATCGGCGACCAGAACCGCGACGCCCACTCCCCGCGCCCCGGGATGCGTGACACCTCCGGCAGGCCGGCGTTGGCCTCGAACCAGTGCGGCCGCTCCCAGCCCGCCGCCTCCAGGAACACGGCCCCGAGCTCCACCTGCCGGGCGTGGAACGGGCTCACCCGCAACGGCCGCGGCTGCGCGGGCGGCTCCAGCGGATGCAGGATGTCGTAGACCTCCACGAAGTTCTGCGCGCTGCGGGTCTCCACGTAGGACGGCGCGAGCTGCGCCTCCTCGAACCGGTTGAGGTCGCACTCGTGCACGTCGATGCCGGGCTCCCCGTCCACCAGCCAGCGCGCAAGCGCCTGTCCGACACCGCAGGAGTGGGTCACCCACACCGCCTCGGCCACCCAGAAGCCCGCCAGGGCCGGGTGCTCGCCGATGAGCGGCATGCCATCGGGGGTGAAGGAGAAGATGCCGTTGAAGCCGCTGTCGATCGCCGCGCCGCGCAGGGCGGGCAGCAGCTCACGTGCATCCGCCCAGGACGGTGCGAAATCCTCGGGGGTGAAGTCGAGGACGCTCGGCATGCCCGTCCCGGGTAGCGCGTCGAGGTCGACGGGCATGGGGCGGTGCGCGTAGGAGCCGATGCCGACGCGGTCGACGTGCTCCCGGAAGTACAGGTCGCGGTCCTGGTGGCGCAGGATCGGCGCGCTCGCCTCAGCGGTCTCGGTATTGCGCCCGGCCAGCTCGGCGAGCGGCGTCGTCGTCACGTACTGGTGTGCCATCGGCAGCAACGGGATCGTCAGGTCGACCAGCGCACCCGTCTGCGGCCCCCAGAACCCGGTGGCGGAGACGACGAGATCGGCGGGGACGTCGCCGTGATCGGTGCGGACGCCCGTGACCCGCCCCTTGTCCGACAGCACCTGAAGGACCCGGTGGTTCCCGAGCACCCGGGCACCGCGGTCGGTGGCGCGGTCGAGCTGCGCCACGACGGCCCGGGGGGCCTTGGCCAGCCCGTCGGTGGGGGTGTGGAAGCCGCCCAGCACCCGGTCGGCGGCGACCAGGGGGTGCAGGGCCGCGCACTCGTCCGGGTCGACGAGGCGGGACTCGATGCCCCAGCTCGTGGCCAGGCCGTGCCTGCGCCTCAGGTCGGCGAGCCGCTCGGGTGTCGTCGCGACTTCAAGCCCGCCGACCGGGTTGAAGCACCATGACTCCTCCAGCAGCCCGTCGAACGTGGACAGTTTCTCGACGGTGTAGCGGGCGAAAGCGGCCATCGTCTTCGATGGGTTGGTCTGAAACACCAGACCGGGAGCGTGCGAGGACGACCCGCCGGGCAACGGCAGCGTGCCCCGGTCGAGCACGGTGACGTCGGTCCAGCCGCGGGCCGTGAGCTCGTCGGCGACAGCGGCACCGACGACGCCGGCCCCGATGACGACGACCCGGGGCGTCATGATGCGGCTTCCAGGGCGTCGTGCCCTGCGAGCACGACGTAGACGGTGTCAGCCTCGACGACCACACGGTGGGTGCGGACGGGCTCGCGGGCGAGCAGGCCGTCGGGCTCGCCGGTGCGCAGATCGAAGATCGCGGCATGCAACGGACATTCGACCTCGCATCCTTCGAGCCAGCCGTCGGCGAGCGAGGCGTCCTGGTGGGTGCACGTGTCGTCGATGGCATAGAGCTCGCCGTCCTCGGTGTGGAACACCGAGACCGGCGGGCTGAGCGGGAGGCGGCGGGCGGTGCCGCGGGGAAGTTCTGCGAGTGCGCAGACGTGGATCATGCTGGCTCTCCGAAGCGCAGTGCGGAACGTGGTGCACGACTCGCAACAGGGTTCGCTGTTGATCGAACGCCGTCAAGAGCCGACGCGCCCTGGAAAGGCGACCGTAACCTGCGCACCCTGGCCGAAAGCCGGGGTTTGCCGGCTCAGCGGGCGGCGGGTTCCGTCACGGGCAGCGGACGGGTGGCCCCCGAGGCGAGCAGCCCCAGCACGAGGGCAGCGAGCACGACGAACAATGCGCGCAGGATGCCGACGTGCTCGGCGAGCAGTCCGATCAACGGCGGGCCGGCCAGGAACGCGGTGTAGCCGATCGAGCTGACCACAGAGACACGGGCGGCGGCGCGGGCCGGGTCGTCGGCCGCCGCGCTCATGCCGACCGGGAAGCCCAGCGAGGCCCCGACCCCCCAGAGCAGGGCCCCGCCGAGCGCGACGGGCGTCGACCCGCCGAGCACCACGAGCAGCAGCCCGGCGAGCGCGATCGCCGCGGTCGCGCGCAGCACGGCGACGCGGCCGAACCGTTCCAGCGCCGCGCCCCCGACCAGCCGCCCGAGCGTCATCGCAGTGACGAAGAACCCGAACGCGACCGCGCCGATCGTCTCGCCGCCGCCGTAGCCGTCGACCATCGCGACGGCAATCCAGTCGTTGGCCGAGCCCTCGGTGAACGCAAACCCGAGCACCAGCAGCCCGACCAGGAGCGTCCGCGGCTCGCGCCACGCGGTGAGAGCGCCGGAACCGGCCGCCTTCTGCTCCGGTGTCGACTCCTGCACGGGCAGGAACCGCCGGGTGGAAACAGTGGCCACGACGGGGATCAGGGCGGCCACCATGATGATCTGCACCTCGATCGGCACCCCCGCGGCGGCAGACGCCGCCCCCAGCACAGCACCGGCCACGGTGCCGAGGCTGAACGCCGCGTGCAGCCGGGGCATGAGCTAGCGGCCGAGCCTGCGCTCGACGTCAGCCCCCTCGACGTTCATCGCGACGTCCCAGACGCCGGTGCCCAGTCCGGTCAGGACCAGGCCGATCGCCGCAGGCGCCACGACGCCGGTGGACAACCCGACCACCAGCAGGGCCAGCCCGATGCTCTCCGACAGTGCGCCGGCCAGCACGGCGCGACCCGGCCCGAGCCGGTGCACGAGCGGCCCGGAGAGCGGCAGCCCGGTGACGGCGCCGCCGGACAGGCACAGCAGGAGCAGGCCGAGCTGTCCCGACGAGAGTCCGAGCGTGTCCCGGATCGCAGGCGTGCGGGAGATGAAAGAGGCGAACGCCAGCCCGTTGGCGGCGAACGCGACGACCACGGCAATGCGGGCGCGAAGGATATCGGCGGCGGGTGATATCCCGGTCGTCGTCACAGCTGCTCCTGTCGAATCGATTCGATCGCCGTCGACCGTACGCGCCGATCCCCGGCGGCCTCAACCGGCAATCGCGTGATCCGGCTACCGTTCCACCGTGTCCACCCGCCCAACCCTCGCGGCCGTGGCGGCGTGCGCCGGGGTATCGCCCTCGACGGCGTCGCTGGTGTTCTCCGGCAGCCCGCGGGTCACGCCCAGCACGAGAGAACGCGTGCTGGCGGCCGCGGCCACGCTGGGCTACGCCGGGCCCGACCCGCTCGCCGCCTCGCTGCGCCGTGGGCGCAGCGGGGTGATCGGCGCATTCGTCGGCGAGCGGCTGCTCTATGCGTTCCGCGACCCGGTTGCCGTCCAGCTGCTCGACGGGATCACCGAGGTGCTGGGACCGCACGGCGTCGGGCTGCTGCTGCTCGCAGGAGACACCGGGCGTCCCTCGACCGAGCAGATCGGCCGCATCCCGCTCGATGCCGCGATCTTCGCGACCTGCGGCCTCGAGGACGATCCCGCGCTCGACCAGCTGCGGGCCCGCGGAGTACCGCTCGTCGTCGTCGAGGGCCCGGTGCTGGACGGCGTCGTGCTCATCGACATCGATGACCGGCGCGGCACCCGCGAACTCGCCCGGCACCTGCACGACCTCGGTCACCGCCGCGTCGAGGTCCTCACGATGCCGCTGCGCCTCGATGGCCGCCGCGGCCCCATCGACGGCGCCCGGCGGGCCCGCGCCCACTATCGCGACGTGCGCCACCGGCTGGAGGGCGTGGAGGACGTTTTCGGCCCCGTGCCCGCCGTCGAGGCGGCCAGCAACGCCGTCGACGAGGGCACCGCAGCCGGACGCGCGTTGCTCGATGTACCGGCCCACCGCCGCCCCACCGCGGTGATCGCACACAGCGACATGCTCGCCGCCGGAGTGCTGCAGGCCGCAGCGGACCTCGGGCTGCGCGTACCGGAGGACGTCAGCGTTGCAGGGTTCGACGGCGCCGACCTGCACTGGCTCGGTGACACCCGGCTCACCACCGTTGTGCAGCCGACCGACGAGAAGGGGCGCGCCGCCGCCCAGGCCGCGATGGACCTCGTCGCCGGCGGCAGCCCGCGTGACCTGACGCTGCCGGTGACACTGCGGATCGGCACCACGAGCGGACCGGCACCGTCCTGAGGGAGTCGTGCGCGGCGAGGTGGGTCAGGCGGCACCCCGCGCCAGCCTCATCCCGTTTCGTGCGCCGGAGCAGGCGTGGATGGCCGGCCGCTGACGCGGCTCGTGCGCGGATACGAGTGCCGGAGCACTCGTATCCGCGCACAGCGGAGGGCGGGTCAGGCGGCGCTCTCGCCGGCGGGTGCCTCGTGCGGCACGGGGCAACCGCGCGGGAACGTGCCCAGCGTGCTCACGTCGTGGCCGTCGGGGTAGCTGCGGAAGTTGGGCAGCTGCCGGGCGAAGTGCGGCTCCTCCCGCGGCCGCATGAACCGCACCACCCGCCCGCGCAGCCACACCGCGCGCCGCGCCAGCGCCTGCTCGAACGCGGAGATCCGTGGGTAGCGGAAGGCGGCGCGCAGCGGGTCGTCCATCAGCCCGTAGGAGAACCGCTTGACCAACCCGGCCGGCGCGCGGTGGTTGGGCGGGAACGTCGTGAACAGGTCCAGCGTGCTGTCGGCGACGGCACGGGCGCCGGGGTGGAACGCGAAGTGCTCGGCCTCGTAGTCGTCGAGGTGGGCAGCGAACTCCTGGTGCGTGACCGGGATGTCCTTGATGCCCATGTGTCGCCCGAGCTCGCGGTAGTAGTTGGCGCCGGCGATCTTCTCCTGCTCCGAGAGGCGTCGCCAGCCGAGCTCGTCGATCCACCGGATCGGCACCGTGACGAACGTCGAGAGCACGTAGAGCATGTCGGCGTTCGAGATGTCGTACGCCCCGTGCATCTGGTTCATCCGGCGGATCGCAGCGCGGCCCTGCTGGCTGGCGAAGCCGTGCTCGACGACGGCGTCAAGGATGAGGCCGGTGTCGTCGTAACGCTTCTGCACCCGCTCGGTGAACTCGCCCGTCGACGCGAGCAGCTCGCCGATGCTCGGCACTGCGTAGGTGCGGAACAGCGCGAAGGACAGTGACTGGATGTAGTCCCATGGGAACTCGTGGGCGCTGCTGATGCGGTGGATCTCGTAGAAGTCGGTCTCCGGGTCGAGCCGCTCGATCCGCCGCAACCATTCGTACCGCTGCATGCGCGGAGAGTAGGACGGACAAACCGAAAGGGTCAACACTGACTGCTAACGACTACCCTTCCCGGACATGACGTCCCCCGTCGATGCGCACTCCCCCGCCGCCCCGCGCGGGCGTCGCGAGGAGCGCACGGCCACCAGCCGGGCCCGCATCCTCGACGCGGCGGTCGCGTGCCTCGTCGAGTCCGGGTACGCGGGCGCGACGACCCTGCGCATCCAGGCACAGGCCGGGGTGTCCCGCGGTCGCCTGCTGCACCATTTCCCCTCGCGCGACCAGCTCCTCGTCGCCGCGTCCCGGCACCTGGCGACCGAACGCCTCCGGCGCACCGCCGAACGGATCGAGAGCCTCGCCGGCGGCCTCTCGGGCGTCGAGCGCCTGGACCGCGCCATCGAGCTGATGTGGGAGACCTTCTCCGAGCCGCATTTCTGGGCCGCCGTCGAGCTGTGGACGGCAGCCCGCACGAACGAGGACCTGCGCGCCGCGCTGCTGCCCGAGGAACGCGAGATCGGCGCAGCCATCCGCGCCGGCATGGATCGGTTCTACGGCCCGGAGGTGATCGAGCACCCGCACTACCCGCAGGTCCGCGAGCTACTGTTCACCAGCATGCGCGGCGTCGGGCTCACCTACGCGTTGGAGCACCGCGACCCGCACACCGACCCCCACCTGGACCTCTGGAAGCAGACCGCCCGCACCCTCGTGACCTGACCCGCGAGTCGCCCAATCCCCGCCCCCGAGTCGCCCAATCCCCGCCCGCGAGTCGCCCGATTCGCGCCCGCGAGTCGCCCGCATTCCGCCCACGAGTCGCCCACATTCCTCCCGCGAGTCGCCCGAGCCCTGAGCCACCGGTCTCCCGCTAGCCGGGCTGCGGAGCCACCGG
>DASRSC010000216.1:0-6211 GCA_035695525.1 Pseudonocardia sp.
ACCGCGGCGCGGCTGCAGGTCGGGCGGTCAGACGGGGATCACCGTCGGCACGATCATCGGCCGCCTGCGGTAGGTCTCGCCGACCCACTTGCCCACCACCCGGCGCACCGACTGGGCGATGCGGTGGGTGTCGGTGATGCCCTCGGCCTCTGTCCGCGACAGCTCGTCCTCCACCAGCTGCACCACAGCGTCGAGTGCCTTGGGATCGTCGGAGAACCCGCGACCCGACACGGTCGGGCGCGACACGGCACGGCCTGTGGTCGAGTCGACCGCCACCGTGATCGAGATGAAGCCGCCCTCACCCAGCACGAGCCGGTCGCCCAGCGTGCTCTCGCCGATGTCACCGACGGCGAGCCCGTCGACGTACACGCGCCCCACCTCGACCCGCCCGGTGATCGACGCCCTGCCGTCGACGAGATCGACGACGACGCCGTCCTCCGCGAGCACCACGGAGTCCTCCGGCACCCCGGTTCTGGTCGCCAGCACGGCGTTCGCCCGCAGATGGCGCCACTCGCCGTGCACCGGCATCACGTTGCTCGGCCGCACCGCGTTGTAGAGGAACAGGAGCTCTCCGGCAGGCGAGTGCCCGGAGACGTGCACTTTCGCGGTGCCCTGGTGGACGACGGACGCGCCCAGCCGGGTGAGCCCGTTGATCACCGCGTAGACCGCGGTCTCGTTGCCCGGGATCAGCGAGCTGGCAAGGATCACGGTGTCCTCGGGCTTGATGCTCACCGAGCGGTGGTCGCCGCGGGCCATGCGGGCCAGCGCCGAGAGCGGTTCGCCTTGCGACCCCGTGGAGACGATCACGAGCTTGTCGTCGGGAAGCTCCATCGCCTCGTCGAGCTCGATGAGCAGCCCCTCGGGCACGTTGAGGAAGCCCAGCTCCGCGGCCAAGCCCATGTTGCGCACCATCGACCGGCCGACGAAACACACCTTGCGGCCGTGCTCGGCGGCGGCGTCGAGCACCTGTTGGACGCGGTGCACGTGGCTCGCGAAGCAGGCGACGATGATCCGCGCCTCGGCCCGGTGGAAGATCCCGTCGAGCACCGGGCCGATCTCCCGCTCGGCGATCACGAACCCGGGGATGTCGGCGTTCGTGGAGTCGACGAGGAACAGGTCCACGCCCTCGTCGCCGAGCCGGGAGAAGCCCGCCAGGTCGGTGAGCCTGCCGTCGAGCGGGAGCTGGTCAAGCTTGATGTCACCGGTGTGCAGCACCAGGCCCGCCGGCGTGCGGATCGCAACGGCCAGCGCATCGGGGATCGAGTGGTTGACCGCGAAGTACTCGCAGTCGAACGAGCCGTGCCGCAGCCGCGCGCCCTCCTTCACCTCGAGCAGGTGCGGGGTGAGCCGGTGCTCCTTGCACTTGGCGGCCACCAGCGCGAGCGTGAACCGCGACCCGACGACGGTCAGATCCGGCCGCTGGCGCAGCAGGAACGGCACCGCGCCGATGTGGTCCTCGTGGCCGTGGGTGAGCACCAGCGCGTCGATGTCGTCGAGGCGGTCCTCAATGGCCCGGAAGTCGGGCAGGATCAGGTCGACGCCGGGCGAGTCCTCGGCGGGGAACAACACCCCGCAGTCGACGACGAGCAGCCTGCCGTCGTACTCGAAGACCGTCATGTTGCGGCCGATCTCGCCGATGCCGCCGAGCGCGACCACGCGCAGGGCGCCGTCGGGCAGCGGCGGCGGGGGGCCTTGCGGGAGCTCGGCCGGGTTGACCTCCTCCGGCGGAGCGGGCACGGGACGGCCGTGGTCGCGCCGGGGCGGCCGGGAACGTCGATCGGACCGGGGGCGGTCGGACCGAGCTGGGGGGCGACTCAACTAGTTTCCTCGCAGTAGTGGTAGGAGCGATGGTGCTCTCTCAGCGGTAGGCGACCTCGACACCGAGCTCGGCCGAAGAGGCGCCCAGCGCCCCGTGGCCGCGATCGGTGCGGCGGTACGCATCGGGATCGAGAGCGATCCCCGCGGCGCCCAGGTCGCCGGCGATGGCCGCCACCTGCTCCTCGGTGGCCGGAGGCAGCGGCAGCCGGGGGCACCCGACGTCGAGGCCACGCAGCCCGAGAGCGGCCTTCGCGAACACCACCCCGCCGACGCGGCCCATCGCGCGGATCACCGGCAGGGCGCTTGCGTTCAGTGTGCGGGCCCGGTCGACCTCGCCGGCCTCGTAGGCGTCGAGCATCTCGCGCAGCCGGTTGGCCACGACGTGCCCGATCACGCTGACGAACCCGACCGCGCCGACCGACAGCCACGGCAGGTTCACCGGGTCGTCGCCCGAGTAGTAGGCCAGGGGTGTGGTGGCGAGGACCTCGGTACCGACCCGGAGGTCGTTGCGGGCGTCCTTCACGGCCACGATCCGCGGATGCTCGGCGAGCCGCTGCAGCGTCTCGATCTCGATCGGGATCACGCTGCGCGGCGGAATGTCGTAGAGCATCACCGGCAGGTCGGTGGCATCGGCGATCGCCGTGAAATGCAGCACCAACCCCGCCTGCGGCGGTCTCGAGTAGTAGGGCGTGACGATCAGCAGCCCGTGCGCGCCCGCCTTCTCCGCTGCGCGGGAGAGCTCGATGCTGTGTGCGGTGTCGTAGGTACCTGCCCCTGCGACGATCGTGGCCCGGTTGCCCACGGCGCTCACCACGGCACGCACCAGGTCGGACTTCTCCCGGTCGGTCGTGGTGGGCCCCTCCCCTGTGGTGCCATTGAGCACCAGCCCGTCGTTGCCGAGGTCGATGAGGTGGGCGGCAACTTCCTCGGCCTTGTCGAGGTCCAGGTGGCCATCGGCGTCGAAGGGTGTGACCATCGCGGTCAGCACCCGGCCGAACGGTCGGCCCGACGGGCGCGGCCCAGCAGGGGTGGGACTCATGGGGTGACGGTACCGCCCGGAGGACGGCGGGTGCTCCCCAGCGCCGTGCCGGGCGCATCGAAATCAACCGCAGGGGGAGCGATTCCGTGCAGGGGCGGCCGGTGGCGGGGGCATCGGTCCTCGTCGACTCCGCTGGGAAGCAGGACGAACCGGTCACCCGACCGCCGCCGAACGTGCCGGCCCGTCTCCGCGCGCTACACGCCCCGAGCGGCGGCGGCCACCGCCTCGACGGCCGTGGGGTCGCCCTCCAGCTCGACGCGCGCTGCGTCGCGCCCGAACGCATGCAGGACGAGCTCAGCGGGCTCGCCCACGATCGTCACCAGGCCGGCGCCGGTCCTGACGACGTGCTGGTCACCCGAGGGCCGCCGCAGGACGATGCCCACCGGGCTGTGCCGATAGAGCCCACTCCCCATGCGGACCACGGCGGCCCAGAGCTTCGCATCGCGCACCGGGTCGGGCGGCCGTGGCTCCCAGCCCGGCTCGCCACGGCGGACGTCCTCGTGGTGGACGAAGAACTCGATGCCGTTGCCGACCTCGTCGAGCTTGGGGATCCGGAACGGCGACCACAGCGGCGGGCCGGCCCGCAGCTGCCCCACCATGTCACCCCACGGGGCGCCCTCGTAGCCGCCCATCGCCCGCTCGGTGAACGGCGCCAGCGCGGGCACCACGATCCCGGGCGCCGCCCACGGCTGCCGCTCGCGGACCAGGAGGTGGGCGAGCAGATGGCGCGTGCTCCAGCCCTCGCACAGGGTGGGACGGTCGGGCCCCACCCGCTCCAGCTCGTCGCAGATCGCCGCACGCTCGCTGCTCGCCAGGGTCATCGCTCGCCCTCGCTGCGCTCGGCCGGCCCGGCGTGAGACGTCTCAGCGTGCGGGCGCTGTGTCCATGATTCGCTCCCGAGGTCTCTCATCGCGCCGACCCTAGCGACGGCTCGGTCCGCGCCGCATTGCACGGGCCGACCGATGACGCCACGGCGTGGTGATCGGAACCGGGCAGCGCGACCCGTCGTGGGGCGTCACCGCACCACCCCGTGCTGACGAGGACATGGTCGATGCGCAGGAGCAACGGCGCCCACTGGCCGGTGGACGTGTACCCGCCCCACCCGTCGCGCATCGCGTCGACGAGCCCGCCGTCGCGCAGGATCTCCCGGTAGTCGCGCCCCCGGTCGGGGGTGTTGAGGTCCCCGGTGACCACGACGGGCAGCGCCTCCCCGGCCACGCGCCCGGCGAGCGCTCGCATGATGCCGTGGTGCTCCGTGACAGTGGCCTGGTAGGCGCCGACGGTGGTGAACCACGGCCGCGGGACGTGCAGCGCGTACAGGACGAACGGACCCGCCGGACCGGCCACCTCCAGCCGCAGCCCGGGCAGGTCGGGAGCCTGCGACTCGACCAGCCGCAGCGGCAGCCTGCTGTAGACGGCCACCTCCGGGCCGCCGACCGCCCGCTCGCGGTACGGGTAGGCGGGCACCAGGACGGGGGCCAGGTCGTCGGTCGCCTCCGACACGACCAGCACGTCGGCCTGCAGCGCGAGGAGCTCGTCGGCAGACTCGGGCGAGCCCATCACATTGGCGGCCACCACCGTCACTGCGCGACCTGGCGCCACCCGACCCGCGTCCGACGGCAGCCACGGCCCGACGACCGTTGCGCAACCCAGCACGAGCACGGACGCCGCGGGCGCCAGCCACCGCCGCCTGCGCAGGCGCACCGCGCCGACGACGGCCGCAGTGGCGATCAGCGCCACCACCGCTGGGAGCACGATCGCGAGCACGTCGGTGACCGGCCCGATGGCGTCACGCACGGCGAACCAGGCCCACGGCAACGCCGCGGACAGCGCCACGGGAGCGAGGTAGGCCACCCGAGCGAGACGGGCGACCAGGGCGACGCGGACGGACGTGCGCTGCCACCGACCGCGGGCGTGCTCCGTGCGGCCGGCTCGCGCCGGTCTCACCCCTCGGTGACGAAGGGGCTCGACGCGATCTCGGTGCCGTCCTCCAACGTCGCGATCTCGAAGTCGCCGAACACGTTGGGCACCTCGCGCTGCAGCTGGCGCAGGCACTCGATGGCGAGCTCGCGGATCTCGACATCGGCGTGCTCGGTGGCCCGCATGGCGATGAAGTGCCGCCACGCTCGGTAGTTGCCGGTGACGACGATGCGCGTCTCGGTGGCGTTGGGCAGGACCGAGCGTGCGGCCTGCCGCGCCTGCTTGCGCCGCAGCGTGGCGTTGGGGACGTCGGCGAACCTCTTCTCCAGCCCTTCGAGCAGCGCCTCGTAGGCCGTGACCGACGCCTGCGCGGCCTCGGTGAACAGGTTGTGCAGCTCGGGATCGGCTGCGATGACGTCGGGCTCGACCATGGCCGCGTCGCGCTCCGGGACGTAACGCTGGGAGAGCTGGCTGTAGGAGAAGTGCCGGTGGCGGATGAGCTCGTGGGTGAGCGAGCGCGAGACCCCGGTGAGGTAGAAGCTCACCGAGCCGTGCTCGAGCACGGACAGGTGCCCGACCTGGAGGATGTGCCGCAGGTACCCGGCGTTGGTCGCGGTGGACGGGTTGGGCTTGGCCCACGACTGGTAACACGCGCGGCCGGCGAACTCCGCGAGCGCCTGGCCCCCGTCCGCGTCCGTGCTCCACGGCACGCCCTCGGGCGCGACGAACTCGGTCTTGGCGACGAGCTGGACGCCCAGCGGAACGATCTGAGGCATGACGGCAGCGTAACCGGGCACCCCGACGGAACCGGCATGACACCAGATGACACCATCGGGCTCCTTGACTGATGTCACGATTGACGCCACAGTGATGTCATGGACCTCAGCCAGTACGTCACGCAGCTGCGGGAGGACCTCGCCTCCGCAGCCGCTGCCGGCGACGAGCAGACGCGGCGCACCGCCGCGCTGCTCGGTGCCGCCATCGAGCCGGCTGCACGACTGGCTCTCATGAACGCGCTCTCCGATCTCGCGGCCGAGGTCACCGCCGCGCTACCGGACCGCGTGGTCGAGGTGCGCCTCGACGGCCGCGACGTGCGTGTCGCGGTGACCGCCGACCCGGCCGCCGAACCGGCCGCGGAGGAGCCCCCACCCCCGCCGTTCCGCGGGTTCCCGCCGGGCGCCGACGCGGGGGACATCAGCCGGATCACGCTGCGGCTGATGGAGCAGATGAAGAACCAGGCAGAACAGGCCGCCGCCGCCCAGGGCGTGTCGCTCAACTCGTGGCTGGCGCAGGCGGTGCAGGGGGCACTGGCCGGCGGCGGACGGCGTGGCCGCCGGAACTGGACACAGGGTGACCGCGACGAACGGCGCCTACGCGGATGGGTCGAGGGGTGAGCGACATGGTGGACTTCGCGAAGGACGAGCCCGGCACCGC
>DASRSC010000217.1:0-8075 GCA_035695525.1 Pseudonocardia sp.
CGTAGGAGTCACGTCGGGTAGAACCGGGCAGACTTCTCGCACCGTGCTAGACATCAACTCGTGACGGAGACCCCGGGCACCACCTTCCATGACCTGCAGGCGTATGTGGCGCTGCCCCGCCTCACCGGGCTGGCGCTGTCCCCCGACGGCAGCCGACTCGTCACCACGGTGGCGGCGCTCGGCCCGGAGAAGAACAGCTACCGCCCGGCGCTCTGGGAGATCGACCCCACCGGCGAGCAGCCCGCGCGCAGGCTCACCCGCGGCCCCACCGGCGAGTCCTCCCCCGCCTTCACTCCCGACGGCGACCTGCTGTTCACCTCCGCCCGGCCGGACCCCGACGCCAAGGAACAGCCCTCCGATGCGCCGCAGGCACTGTGGCGACTCCCGGCCGGCGGCGAGGCTCACATCGTGGGCACCCGGCCCGGCGGGGTCGGCGGACCGGTGGTCGCACGCGACACCGGCACTGTCGTCGTCTCGTCGATGACGCTCCCGGCCGCCGTGACCGCCGACGACGACGAGAAGCGCCGCAAGGAACGGCGCGAGAAAAAGGTCAGTGCGATCCTGCACTTCGGCTACCCCGTCCGGCTCTGGGACCACGACCTCGGACCGGACGAGCCCCGGCTCGTCACGGGCGCAGTGCGCGAGGACGGTCCCGTCGAGTGGCGCGACCTGACCCCCGCAGTGGGCGGAGCGCTCGTCGACGTGGCCCACGATGTCTCCCCGGACGGTGCCACGGTCGTCACCGCGTGGCAGGTCGCCGAGCCCGGCGGGTCGTCGCGCAGCACGCTCGTGGCGATCGACGTGGCGACCGGGGAGCGGCAGGTGCTCGCCGCCGACCCCACCCACGAGTTCGGCGGGCCGGTGATCAGTCCCGACGGCACGCAGGTGGCGTGCTGGCAGGAATCCATCTCGACGCCCACGAACCCACCCGCGACCCGGCTCGTGGTGGTGCCGCTGGCCGGTGGCGAGGCGCGCGACGTGGCGCCTGGCTGGGACCGCTGGCCCGGCGACGTCCGGTGGACGCCTGACTCTTCGGCACTGATCGTCGTGGCCGACGACGCCGGCCGCGCACCCGTCTTCCGAATCGAGCTCGCCGACGCCACCGTCACTCGTCTGACCGGCGACGACGGCGCCTACAGCGACGTCAGGGTGGCACCGGACGGGGTGCACGTCTACGCACTGCGCAGCGCGGTCGACCACCCGCCGGCACCCGTCCGGCTCGACGCGCGCACCCCGGATCAGGAGCCCGTGCTGCTACCCGGTCCGGCCCGGTCCCCCGTGCTGCCGGGCACGCTCACTGAGGTGCACGCCACGGCCGCCGACGGCAGCCCGCTGCGTGCCTGGCTCGTGCTGCCCGACGGCACGGCGGAGAGCTCCCCCGCTCCGCTGCTGCTCTGGGTGCACGGCGGTCCGCTCGGTAGCTGGAACGCCTGGCAGTGGCGCTGGAACCCGTGGCTGATGGCCGCCCGTGGGTATGCCGTTCTACTGCCGGACCCGGCGCTGTCCACCGGGTACGGCCTCGACTTCGTCGCGCGCGGTTGGGGGCAGTGGGGCGGAGCGCCCTACACGGACCTGATGGCGATCACCGACGCCGCTGTCGCCCGGCCCGACATCGACGCGGAGCGCACAGCAGCCATGGGCGGCTCCTTCGGCGGGTACATGGCCAACTGGATCGCCGGGCACACCGACCGCTTCCGCGCGATCGTGACCCACGCGAGTCTCTGGGCACTCGACCAGTTCGGGCCCACCACCGACGCCTCCTACTACTGGACGCGCGAGATGACGCCGGAAATGGCGGAGCACAACAGCCCGCACCGCCACGCCGACGCCGTCACCACACCCATGCTGGTGATCCACGGAGACAAGGACTACCGGGTGCCGATCGGTGAGGGCCTGCGCCTGTGGTGGGACCTGGTCTCCCGGCACGACGGCGATCCGGCCGCCCTTCCGCACCGGTTCCTGTACTTCCCCGACGAGAACCACTGGGTGCTGTCGCCGCAGAACGCAGCGGTCTGGTACCAGACGGTCACGGCGTTCCTGGACCACCACCTCCTGGGCAAGGACTGGGAGACGCCCGACCTCCTGCGCTGACCCGATATGCGGGACGACTCGCTCCGCGAATGGGTGATGCCCGCGCTCGGCCAACTGCCGGGTTTTAGCTGGTGAACGGCGTACGAGCTGGTCCGATCGCGGGGAAGCAGGGTCCAGGTGCTGCCTGCCCCTTGCGCGGGCCCTCGCCCGCGAGTAGGTCTCGGAGGGGAGAGTGAGTCCAAGCCCAAAGAAAGGTGTGGAGGATTCACATGGGTGGCAACAAGATCGTGGTTTACAAGGAGCCTGGCGTGGTCGCGGTCGAGGACCACGACATTCCGAAGCTCGAGGTGCCCGCAGACGTGGCGAAGGCGAAGGGGTTGACGCAGAAGGCCCCACATGGCGTGATTTTGCGCAATGTCGCCACGAACATCTGCGGCTCCGATCAGCACATGGTGCGCGGTCGCACCACTGCCCCTCCCGGCCAGACGCTCGGCCACGAGATCATGGGGGAGATCGTCGAGAAGGGCGAGGACGTCCAATTCCTCGACATCGGCGACATCTGCTCGGTGCCGTTCAACATCGCCTGCGGACGCTGCCGCAACTGCAAGGAAGGCCAGACCGGCGTCTGCCTCAACGTGAACCCGGCCCGGGCCGGGTCGGCCTACGGGTACGTCGACATGGGCGGCTGGGAGGGCGGCCAGGCGCAGTACGTCATGGTGCCGTTCGCCGACTTCAACCTGCTGAAGATCCCCGACCGGGAGCAGGCGCTGGAGAAGGTTCTCGACCTGACGATGCTGTCGGACATCTTCCCCACCGGATATCACGGCGCGTACACCGCTGGTGTGACGACCGGGTCGACGGTCTACGTCGCGGGCGCCGGACCGGTCGGACTCGCCGCGGCGTACTCGTCGCAGCTGCTCGGCGCTGCCGTGGTCATCGTCGGGGACCGCAACCCCGACCGGCTCGCGCAGGCGCGCTCGTTCGGCTGTGAGACGGTGGACATCACGGCGGACGCGTCTCTCGAGGACCAGATCGCACAGATCCTCGGGGTGCCCGAGGTGGACTCGGCCGTCGACGCCGTGGGCTTCGAGGCCAGCGGGAGCGGGAAGGGCGCGGGGGAAGCCCCGGCCGCCGTCCTCAACTCGATCATGGCCATCACGCGCGCGGGCGGCAAGCTCGGCATCCCCGGCCTCTACGTCACCGGCGACCCCGGGGCGCCTGACGAGGACGCGAAGGAAGGCACGCTCAAGGTCCGGCTGGGGCTCGGATGGGCGAAGAGCCATTCCTTCACGACGGGCCAGTGCCCGGTGCTGAAGTACAACCGCCAGCTGATGATGGCCATCCTGCACGACAAGGCCCACATCGCTGATGCGGTCAACGCAACGGTGATCCCCCTGGACGAGGCGCCTCGCGGCTACCAGGAGTTCGACCAGGGCGCGGCGCGCAAGTACGTCCTGGACCCGAACGGGATGATCGCTCAGGCGTCGTAACGCCTGATCCGGGCTACACCGGAACGGCCACCCCTGCTGCGGCGAGCAGTCCACGGCGGTCGGGGCCGGGCATCGCGTACTGCGGTGCTCCGGCCCCGGCCGCCAGGACACGCTCGACCATTCCCGGGCGGCCGAACACCTCCGGCGGCAGCATCTCCATCGAGGCGATGTCGAGCAGCGCGCGCAGGACGTCCGGGTCGCGCCGGGAGCCCGCCTGCAGAGCCTTGGCCATTGCCCAGCCGCGGTCTGCCGGGACGTACGGGACGCCGGACCGATCGGCTTCGACCTCGGCGAGGCGGTGGCGGTCGTTTGCGACGGTGGCGCGGTACCAGGGCTCGAGCACCTCGCCCGTCGCCTCGTACCACCGAACGGACAGCTCAGCAGGGCGGTCGCCGCTCCCGGCCCGCAGCACGTCGCGCAGCAGCACCGCGTGCATCAACGCCATCGACATCCCGCGCCCCAGGGACGGGTTGGTGCACGCCCAGGCGTCACCCACGGGAAGCAGCCCGCTGGCGACCGGACGCCCGTCCAGGACGTAGTGCCGGATGCGGTCCTCGATGCCCGCTATCACCTTCACGTCGGTCACCGGTTCCGCGTCGATCCACGCCGCGCTCGCCGGAAAGCACCGCGCCACCGCCATCCACCGGTCGGGCTCACGCAGAACATGCAGCTCTATGTCCCGCGAGCCGGCGGCGAACGTGACGCTCCAGGTCCCGCGGTCCGACGGGAGGGTGAGCACCGAGACCGAGTTGTAGAACTGGTGGACCTGACCCTGTAGTGCCGGGCGGCCGTCCGCGCGGAAGTAGCGGGCGTAGTAGACGAAACCGCTGTCCTCGCGCTCCTCGGCCGGGGCGGCGCCACCGGCCGCGGCGAGGAGAGCGGGCATGGCCGATCGACGGCCACCCGCGTCGACCACCAGGTCGGCCCGCACCTGCTCGCCGTCGCCGGTGACCACCCCGAGGACGTGCGGCACGCCCGTGCGGTCCGGCGTATCCGTCAGTAGGCCCCGCACGACCACCCCGCGGCGGACCTCCACCCCCGGCTGCGCCTCCGCAGCCCGGGCGACGACGGCCTCGAGCACCGGGCGCCGGGAAGCGAGCGCGACGTAGCGGTCGTCCCCGTCGCGCCGGCCCCCCGTGATCGCCTCGGGCAGCTCGCCCACGACGTCGTACGGCGCGGCGCCCGCGGCGAGGAGGGCGGCGGAGACGGCAGGCAGCTCGGCCTCCAGCAGGCGCCGGAACGGCGGAAGGGCGTAGTGCGGCAGATGGAACTGGGCGCAGCCGCGCCGATCCCACTCCTCCCACGCCGTCTCGGGCTCGGGAGGGCTCGCCGCGTCGCGTTCCAGGACGGTCACGCGGTGGCCGTCCTGGGCCAGAAGCAGTGCCGTGGACAGGCCGGTCATGCCGCCGCCGACGACAAGGACATGCAGGGACGCCGACACCGATACCTCCAGAGGGGGTGCCTGGGGCGGGAACGCCCGGAGTTCGAGGTCGGACAGCCACGATGACCTCTGCGGCGAGGCTATCGGCGAACCGCGGGGTGCTCAGGGGCGCAGGACCGGGAGGCCCACCGCGGCGTCCACCGCGATCGCGGCGAAGAGGACGCAGAGATACATGTTGGACAGATGGAAGAG
The DNA here is from genome assembly GCA_035695525.1 of Pseudonocardia sp. Lineage (GTDB taxonomy): Bacteria > Actinomycetota > Actinomycetes > Mycobacteriales > Pseudonocardiaceae > Pseudonocardia. The sequence continues at coordinate 5,155 of DASRSC010000217.1, forward strand.
CTTCATCGGGGTGACGTCGCGGCCCGCGGCGACAGCGGCGTGGAGCCGGTGGGCCTGGAACACGAACCAGGCACCTCCGAGCACCGCCACGGCGGCGTAGATCCAGGAGGTGGCGGGGACGAGCAGCAGCGTCCACGCGGCCATCACCCACGAGTACGCGAGGATGCGCCGCGACACCTGCACCGGCGTGGCGACGACGGGGAGCATCGGCACGCCGGCGGCCGCGTAGTCGTCGCGGTAGCGCATGGCGAGTGCCCAGAAGTGCGGGGGCGTCCAGAAGAAGATCACACCGAACATCACCAGCGCCGGCCACTGCACAGTGCCGGTCACGGCAGCCCAGCCGATCACCACGGGCATGCAGCCCGCAGCACCGCCCCACACGATGTTCTGTGAGGTGCGTCGCTTGAGCAGCAGTGTGTACACGAGCACGTAGAAGGCGATCGCGGCCACTGACAGCCCCGCGGCCAGCCAGTTCGTGGTGAGCCCGAGCCACACGGCGCTGAGCACCCCCAGCGCGAGACCAAAGACCAGCGCGTTGCGCGGAGGAACCTGGCCCTTGGCGAGCGGACGCCTCGCGGTGCGCTTCATCACCGCGTCGATGTCAGCGTCGACCACGCAGTTGAGGGCGTGAGCGCTCGCCGCGGCCGCCGCACCGCCGACGAGCGTGGCGATGATCAGCCACACCGAGGGCACCCCGCGCTGGGCGAGGAACATCGCCGGCACGGTGACGACGAGCAACTGCTCGATGATGCGGGTCTTCGTGAGCCCGAGGTACGCCCGCACGGTGGCGCGCGCCCGCTGCACCGCGGCCCGGAAGCCCGGAGCAGGGGGCACCTGCGACGCCCCCTGGTGGGACACGGGCACACTCACCGGCAACCTCAATCCACGTGGTAGTGGGGCTCAGACGCACCCAGTTCTACGGCCTGTCGATGGTAACGGGGCGCATGTCGGGAGGCGCTTCCGGGTAGACCCGGGTGACCGCCGAGCCAGTGATCACAGGTGGCTACGCCAGGTCGGTAGGCTGACGCGCAAGCCGGATGCGTCGAGGCGTTCCGCCTGCGCCCCCACCAGAAACCTAGGGAAGTGCCGTGGCTGACACCGACATCGAGACTCTGACCCGAGCCAACGTGCCCGCCGACTGGAGCGATCTGGACAAGCGGACAGTCGACACCATCAGAGTGCTCGCCGCCGACGCCGTGCAGAAGGTGGGCAACGGGCACCCCGGCACGGCGATGAGCCTGGCGCCGCTGGCGTACCTGCTGTTCCAGCGGGTCATGCGGCACGACCCGACCGACCCCGACTGGATCGGCCGCGACCGCTTCGTACTTTCGGCCGGCCACGCCAGCCTGATCCTCTACATCCAGCTCTATCTCTCCGGCTACGGCCTGGAGCTCGAGGACCTCGAGGCCCTGCGCACCTGGGGCTCCAAGACCCCCGGCCACCCCGAGCACCGGCACACCCGCGGGGTGGAGATCACCACCGGGCCGCTCGGTCAGGGCTTCGCCTCCGCCGTCGGCATGGCGATCGCGGCCCGCCGGGAGCGCGGTCTGTTCGACCCGGAACCGGGCACCGGAGAGAGCCCGTTCGACCACGACATCTACGTCATCGCCTCCGACGGCGACATCGAGGAGGGCGTCACCTCCGAGGCGTCGTCGCTGGCCGGCCGCCAGCAGCTCGGCAACCTCACCGTGATCTACGACGACAACCAGATCTCGATCGAGGACGACACCAACATCGCGCTCTCGGAAGACACCGCGAAGCGCTACGAGGCCTACGGCTGGCACGTGCAGGTCGTCGAGGGCGGGGAGAACGTCACCGGCATCCTCGCCGCCCTCGAGGCCGCGAAGGCCGAGACGAGCCGCCCCTCGTTCATCGTGCTGCGCACCGTCATCGGTTACCCCGCGCCGAACAAGATGAACACCGGCAAGGCGCACGGCTCCGCCCTGGGTGACGAGGAGGTGGCCGAGGTCAAGAAGATCCTCGGTTTCGACCCCGACAAGTCGTTTCAGGTCGAGGACGAGGTGCTCGCGCACGCCCGGAAGGTCGTCGATCGCGGACGTGCGGCCCACGAGGCCTGGAACACGCAGTTCGAGGACTGGGCCGCCCGTGAGCCGGAGCGCAAGGACCTGCTCGAGCGGCTGCTCGGCCGCGACCTCCCGATCGGCTGGGAGAAGGCGCTGCCCAGCTGGGAGCCCGACCCCAAGGGGGTCGCGACGCGCAAGGCGTCGGGTGAGGTGCTCAAGTCCCTCGCCGACGTGCTGCCCGAGCTGTGGGGCGGCTCGGCCGACCTCGCGGAGAGCAACAACACCACCATGGAGGGTGCCGACTCGTTCGGCCCCGAGTCCGCAGCCACGAAGATGTGGGACGCCCACCCCTACGGCCGCACGCTGCACTTCGGTGTGCGCGAGCACGCGATGGGGGCCATCCTCAACGGCATCGCGCTGCACGGCCCGACACGCCCGTACGGCGGCACGTTCCTCACGTTCAGCGACTACATGCGCCCGGCCGTCCGGCTCGCGGCGCTGATGCAGTCGAGCGTCATCTACGTGTGGACGCACGACTCCATCGGTCTGGGCGAGGACGGCCCGACCCACCAGCCGATCGAGCACTTCGCCGCGCTGCGCGCGATCCCCGGGCTCGCGTTCGTCCGGCCCGGCGACGCCAACGAGACCGCCCACGCGTGGCGGGCCACGCTGGAGCGGCCGGAGGGGCCGAAGGGTCTCGCGCTTACCCGGCAGAACCTGCCCGTGCTGGAGGGCACGTCGGCCGAGGGCGTCGCCCGCGGGGGCTACGTGCTGGCGGAGGCGTCGTCCGGCAAGCCGCAGGTGATCCTCATGGCCACCGGGTCCGAGCTACAGATCGCCGTGGAGGCCCGCGAGGTCCTCGAGGCCGACGGCGTGCCCACGCGGGTGGTGTCGATG
>DASRSC010000218.1:0-12798 GCA_035695525.1 Pseudonocardia sp.
CGAAACCTTGATCTCGCGGCGATCAACGACCCGCGCGACCGGAAAGGGCGACTCGTGGACGGGAAACCGGCGACTCGCGGGGGACTCGCGGGCGGGACAAGCCGGCGACGCGCGGACGGGCGACTCGGGGGCGGGAACGGGCGACTCGCGGGGTGGTGCCGCGCGAGTCGCCCCAATCCGCGCGCGAGTCGCCCGGTTTACAGCGGTGGGCCGCCGGACCATAGGGTGGCCCCGTGGGACGCAGCGTGCTGGTGACCGGAGGCAACCGCGGTATCGGGCTGGCGATCGCCAAGGCGTTCGCGGCGCAGGGCGACCAGGTGGCGGTGACCCACGGCAGCCCCGTCGAGGGCCTGCCGGGCGAACTGCTGCCCGTGCAGTGCGACGTCACCGACACTGCGGCCGTCGACGCCGCGTTCACCGAGATCGAGGACAAGCACGGCGCGGTGCAGGTGCTGGTCTCGAATGCGGGAATCACTGACGACGGGCTGCTCATGCGGATGACCGAGGAGTCGTTCACGCGCGTCGTGGCTCCCGGGTTCGTCGACACCGACATGACCCGCGCCCTCCCTGACGCCCGTCGTACCGAGATCCTCGGCCAGGTGCCGCTCGGTCGCTACGCGAGTCCGTACGAGATCGCAGCTGCCGTCACGTGGCTGGGTTCGGAGAGCGCCGGATACATCGCCGGAGCCGTCATCCCCGTCGACGGCGGCCTCGGCATGGGGCACTAGGCATCCGCTCCCCGAACACGGAAAGGCTCCCATGGGACTGCTCGAGGGCAAGCGCCTGCTCATCACCGGTGTCATCACGGATGCGTCGCTGGCGTTCCACGCCGCGAAGATCGCCCAGGAACAGGGCGCCGACGTGGTGCTCACCGGTTTCGGACGGATGCGGTTGGTGGAGCGGATCGCGCAGCGGCTGCCGAAGCCTGCGCCGGTCGTCGAGCTCGACGTCTCGGACCAGTCCCAGCTCGACAGCCTCGTCGAGCGGGTGTCGCCACACCTCGCCGGTGCGAACGGGGAGGAGGAGCCGAAGCTCGACGGCGTTCTCCACTCGATCGGATTCGCGCCGGCGTCCTGCCTGGGGGAGAACGCGTTCCTGAACGCGCCGTGGGAGGACGTCGCCACGACGATCCAGGTGAGCGCCTACTCGTTCAAGTCGCTGTCCACCGCGGTGCTGCCCTTGCTCGGGCCGGGCAGCTCGATCGTCGGCATGGACTTCGACAACCGGCAGGCGTGGCCCGCCTACGACTGGATGGGCGTCGCCAAGTCCACCCTCGAGTCGGTCACCCGGTACCTGGCGCGCGAGCTCGGGCCGAAGGGCATCCGGGTGAACCTCGTCGCGGCCGGCCCGGTGCGGACGATGGCCGCGAAGTCCATCCCCGGCTTCGCCGCGTTCGAGGACGCCTGGGACGGGCGCGCGCCGCTCGGCTGGGACGTCAACGACCCGGTGCCCGTCGCGAAGACCGTCTGCGCGCTGTTCTCGGACTGGCTGCCGGTCACCACCGGCTCGATGGTGTGGGCGGACGGCGGATTCCACGCCATCGGTGTCTAATCGAGTTGTGCGAAAACAGGTTGACGCCCTGCTGGTGCTGAGCTTCGGCGGCCCCGAAGGGCCCGAGGATGTCCGGCCCTTCCTGGAGAACGTCGTCCGCGGCCGCGGCATCCCCCCTGAGCGGCTCGACGCCGTCGAGGAGCACTACCGACATTTCGGGGGCGTGAGCCCACTCAACGCGCGCAACCGCGACCTGATCGCCGCGATCCGGCAGCGCACCGACCTGCCCGTGTACTTCGGCAACCGCAACTGGCATCCGATGGTCGAGGACACCGTCGCCGAGATGATGCGCGACGGCGTCCGCCGCGCACTCGTGTTCGCCACCAGCGCGTACGGCGGGTACTCGGCGTGCCGGCAGTACCAGGAGGACATCGTGCGGGCGCGCAAGACCGTGGGGGATGGCGCCCCGGAACTGGTGAAGCTGCGGCACTTCTTCGACCATCCCGAGTTCGTCGCCGCCAACGCCGACGCCGTGCGCGCCGCGGGTGCGAGCCTGCCCGCCGACCTCCGCGACGACGCTCGGCTCGTGTTCACCGCCCACTCGGTGCCGGTCGCCGTCGACGCCGCTGGCGGGCCGCCCGAGGAGGGCGGGCACCGGTACTCGCGACAGATAGCCGAGGCCGCACGGCTGGTCGCGGCGGAGCTGGGTGTCGCAGAGTACGACCTGGTGTGGCAGTCGCGCTCGGGGCCGCCGGAGGTCCCGTGGCTCGAACCGGACATCGTCGACCACATCGACGCGCTGCGCGACCGTGGCGTGGCCGCAGTCGTGGTCGCCCCGGTCGGGTTCGTGTCCGACCACGTCGAGGTGGTGTGGGACCTGGACACGGAGGCGCGGGAGCGCGCCACCGAGCTGGGCATGGGCTTCGCGCGCGCGGCGACGGCCGGGCCCGACCCGCGGTTCGCCGACATGGTGGTGGAGCTGGTGGCCGAGCACGTCCACGACGCCGCCCCGCGGTCCCTGGGTGCCGTGCCGAGTGCCGGCTGCACGGTCAACGGTGCCCCATGTGCCGTCGACTGCTGCGCCCCGGCTCAGCGCCCGTCGCGGCCGGAGTGAGCGAGCCTCGCGCGAACGGCACTCTCGTCCGGTAATGCGGGACGAACCGGCCGTTCACGCGATGGACCCTCCGCTCGTGCCTGCGGTGCAACCGGGCCGAAGCCGCACAAACGGCGCTCTCGTTCACCAGTGCCGGACGGACGGGCCGTGTGTGCGAGAACCTCAGGCCTGCTCGGGCACCCCGGTGTAGTAGAAGGCTGCCGCGCGGTCGGCCGCGGCTCGGGCCGCTGCGGGGTCGGTGCCGGCCGAGGTATTCTCCGCGCCCCAGGCGTCACTGGCCGACGTCAGGAACTGCTTGCTTGCCGTCATCCGTGGCGAACCCTGCCTCGCTTTCCGCCTGGTCCACCGCCCGGCCCCACGACACGTGCATGGCCAGCCCCACGAGGACGATGTCCCAGCCGATGCCGACCGCACCGGGACCGTATTCGTTCCAGCGTTCGTCGTCGACATGGGCGATGTGCTCGATCTCGAACCGGGTGCCGGCTGTCTGACACCTCGGTCAGCGGGACCTCGATCCAGGCCACCTCCTCGCCGCTCCCAGGTGCGGCGAAACCGTGCGGCGGCTCCCGCGAGTTCGCTCCCACCCATCAGCCAAATGTCCTTGCCCTCCTCCTGCTACAGCGTCCGCACCGTCGCTGTCGGGTCGGTGGCGACGTCGTTGCAGAACTCGATTCCAACATCGGGTTCCACCTCGGCGCGGGCCTGCCCGGTGACCGCACGGGAGTGGTCCTGCTCTACCTGGCGATGCTCGGACTGATCGTCCACCGTCCCGGACCTTCTCGCACCTTACGGGCTCGACGCCCTGATCGACGCGATGGTGACGCGCCTCCTCCCGGCGCTGACCGCCGTCCGCGCAGAGTCGGTGTGCTCCGCGCAGTGCCCCCGGAGCCTGCGACGAGCAGACCGGGTCTGCGAGGACGACTACGGCATGGGGTCTGGGGCGGCTGCGATTGCGGCCGCTACCAGGTCTGCCGCCGTGCTCGCTCGTGTGCGCCTGCCCCGGTCGTAGTGCTGGGTGGTGGCGATCGTGGCGTGCCCGACGTCGGCCTGGACGTGCTGGATGCGGGCGTCCTGCTCCAACGCGATCGTGACGTAGGCGTGCCGCAACGCGTGCGGGTGCACCCGGTCGGCGAGGCCGTCCAGGACCGGCCCGGCGTGGGCCGCGATCCGGCGTAGCAGCGTGTAGAGGTCCACGCGCGAGCAGCGGCCGCCGTTGCGGGTGGCGAGCAGGGGCGTCCCACCTGCGCCGGTGCGGCCCCGCCGCGCGGGCAGCGCCGCGTCGCCCACGCGGTCGCGCTCGGCGAGGTAGGCCGTCAGCGCGTCACGGACGAGGTCGGTGAGGTAGACCTCGCGGTGCAGTCCACCCTTGCCGAGCACGCGGAGTACGTCGTCGCCGCCCGTGCGGTAGAGGTCGCCTCGGTCGAGGCCCACCACCTCGGAGATCCGCAGGCCCAGCGTCAGCAGCGCCACCATGGCTACCGCGCGCAGGGCGTACAACCGGGCCAGCCGGGGGCTGCGGGAGTAGGGCAGCCGGGCCGCCGCGACGAGCAGCGCCTTGAGCTGCTCGGCCGTGAGCCGCACGGTCGGGGACGCATCCCTGGCGGTCGACGACAGCCCCAGCCGCGCCCGGTTGAGCGCCGCCGGATTCGCCGCGACGACGCCGGTCTCGGCCAGGTGTCCGTAGAGCGCCGACAGCGTGGAGAGCATCCGCTGGCGGGTGCGTCGCTGCGCGCCGGCGGCGTCAAGGGCGTGCAGCCAGGCCTTGACGTGGCGGGCCGTGGCGTCGCGGGGGTCGATGGCCTGCCGCGCGCACCAGCGGAACCAGGCGAGGTCGTGCAGCGGGCCGGCCTGCGCGGGAGGCGGGGCGGCTTGTCCGGACCCCGCGGGCGGCGCTCCCCCGATGGCGTCCACCCAGGCGATCGGCAGACCCAGGGCGTAGGCGTACGTGCGACGGGTGCCGGCGTTGGCGTACTGCCCGAGCCAGTCGACGAGCTGGGCGCGCAGCCCCTCGGGATCGTCGACGCCGGGCCAGTCCGAGACCCCAGGGGTGACGGGCACCGGCGCGGTAGGGGAGCGATGACCCGCGAGTGCTTCCAGGATGGCCAACGGCTCGGACGCTGCCACCAGCGGAGCCTAGCGGTGTGTTCCTCCTGCTCGGCCTCTCCGGGTGCGGCGTGCCGGCCGGTGACCGGTTCGGTCCGCAAAGGCTCATCCGGCCGCCGTCGGTGCGCCGGAAGCCGTTACCGGCGCGCTCGCTGCCAGGGGTCTCACCTGCGGGCAGAATTGAGCGCATGCGAGCCGTGATGGGAGGTTCGATGAATCCGCGTTCGTCCGGCGAGCCTGTCGCGAGCTCGGGCGCCCTCGGCGTCGGCCCCGACTCGCGCGGATCGCGGTCGGCGCCCCCGCCCCTACGGAGGCAACGGCCTGATTGGCGCCCTTGCCGCCCCGCACCGCGTGCGCGGAGACCCCGGCATCGTCTCCCCGGCGCGGGAAAGCCGACCGCGACGACGACGTGGTCGATGTTGACCGAGCCGATGACAGCACGGACCCGTCGTCACGCAACGGCGTCGCGGCCGGCCTCGTCCCCGGCGATGGCACCGGTGATGAGACCGACCAGCTCGTCTCCCGTGGTGTCGGGGATGCTCCGGCGGGCCGCGGTCCGGCCGCGGCGCAGTACGTAGGCGGTGTCGGCGACCCGCATCACCTGCCCCATGTCGTGGCTGACCAGCAGCACGGTGACGCCCGACTCCCGCAGTCTCCGGATCAGCTCCTCCACGGCCGCCGTCTCCCGCACGCCCAGCGCGGCGGTCGGCTCGTCCATGATCACCAGCGTCTCGCCCCAGTTGGCGGCCCTGGCGATGGCGATGCTCTGGCGCTGCCCGCCCGACATCCGGCGGACGGTGGCGCGCACATTCGGCACGTCGACGTCCAGCCGCGAGAGGATCTCCTTGCTGGACGCGATCATCGCCTTCCTGTCCACCACCCGGAACGGGCCGAACCCCGTGGTCAGCTCCCGGTTGAGGTAGAGGTTCTGCCAGACCTGCAGGTCCTCGATCAGCCCGAGGGTTTGGTACACGGTCTCGATACCGAGCCTGCGCGCGTCGTCCGGCGAGGTGAGCCGGATCGGCTCGCCCCGGAACCGGATCTCCCCCCGGTCGGGTGGGTGCACCCCGGTGAGGCAGCGCACCAGGGTGGACTTCCCGGCCCCGTTGTCGCCGAGGAGAGCAGTGACCTCGGCCTTGTCGATGCTGAGGTCCACGCCCTGCAGCGCGCGTACCGCGTCGAAGGACTTCGTGACGCCGGTGATCTGGACGAGCGGTGAGCCGCTGTCGGTCATGGCGACCCTCCTACTTCTGGAACCGGGAGATGAACGCGGCACCGAGCACCACCACGCCCACCGCGATGGGTTGGTAGTACTGCGAGATGCCGATCAGCGTGAACCCGTTGATCAGGCTCTGCAGCAGCACCGCCCCCGCCGCCGAGCCCAGTACCGAGGCGCGACCGCCGAACAGGCTCGACCCGCCGAGAACCACCGCGGCGATGGAACTGAGCAGCAGGTCGGTCTGCAGGCTCGGGTCCGCACCGCCGGTGCGGGCCACGAGCAGCACGCTGGCCAGTCCGCAGGCCAGCCCGGACCCGGCGTACGCGAGCAGCCGGATGCGCGACACGTTGATACCTGACTCGCGTGCGGCCTCGATGTTGCCGCCGGTGGCGAGGAAGTAGGTGCCGGTCCGGGTGCGGAACAACAGGAAGCCGACCACGAGCGCCACCAGCGCAGCGACCACCCAGAACCAGCGCAGCGGGCCGATCCCGTCCAGCGCCAGCCCCTGCAGGAAGCTCGAGTTGACCGACACCGTGTTGCCGCCGGTCAGCAGCAGCGTGATTCCGCTGACCACGGACAGCGAACCGAGCGTGACGATGAAATCCGTCATGCTCAGCTTGGCGACCAGCACCCCGTTCACCACGCCGACCAGCATGCCGGCGAGCACCGCAGCCAGGATCGAGACGGCCAGGCCCCAGCCGTGCGAGTAGGCGAACCCGAGCACCGCGGCCGCCCACGGCAGGTTGGAGCCGACCGAGAGGTCGATGCCGGCCACGGTCACCACGAGCTGCTGGCCCATCGCGAGCACCAGCAGGATCGCCGCCGACACCAGCAGGTCGCTGATGTTGCCGACCGTCAGGAAGTCCGGCGTAGCGATGAAGAACGCGACGAACACGACGACCAGGCCGATCGGGGCGGCGTAGCGTGCGGCGTCGCCCATCGAGAAGCGACGCCGCTCGTTCCGTGGCGGAACGGCGAGGTCAGTCATGGGTGGTCACTTCCCTCCGGCCACGGGGTTGTCGAATGGCGCGATCGGCTGCGGGAACGAGGCGATCGCCTTGTCCGCGTTGCTGGCGTCGATGAGCTGGATCGGCGCCACGATGCGCTCGGGCACGGTCTGCTTCTGCACCAGCTTCATGCAGGCCTGCACCGCCATCTGGCCCTCGGCGTAGGGATACTGCGAGATCGTGCCGGTCAGCGTGCCGTCCTTGACGGCCTGCAGCGCGGCTGTGATGCCGTCCACGGAGATGATCGAGACCTTGCCCGTGAGCCCCGCGTTACGCACCGACTGCGCGGCTCCGAGGCCCATGGTGTCGTTCGCCGCGAAGATGCCGGTGATGTCGGGGTGCGCCTTGAGGATCGCGTCGGTCACCGTCTGCGCCTTGGCCTGGTCGTAGTCGGCGGGCTGGGTTGCCACCACCTGGAGCGCACCCGCGGTGGCCTTCTCGAAGCCCTGCTGGCGGTTGATGCCGTTCTGCTCGCCGGCGATGCCCTGCAGGATCGCCACCTTGCCGGTGCCTCCCATCTTGGCCATCAGGGCCTTCCCGGCCTGCTCGCCGGCGGACAGGTTGTCGGAGCCGATGAACGAGGCGTAGGAGACACCGGCCTGCGCCGACGCGTTCGGGTCGATTTGCGTGTCCAGGTTCAGGATCGGGATCTTCTTGCGCGCCACCGGGATCAGCGGGGTGATCACGTTGGTCGCGTTGACCGGGACCACCCCGAAACAGCTGACGTTCTGCCCGGCGAGCGTGGAGATCTGGGCGTTCTCCCCGGTGGAGTCGGTCTCGCTGCTCCCGGCCTGCACGTCGACGGTGACGCCCTGCGCCTTGCCCTCGGCGACCGCGCCGTCCCGGAGCGCCGCCCAGTAGGGATTGGTGAAGTCGCGGGTGACGATGGCGATCCGTACGTTGCCGGATCCGCCGCCCGATGCGGCCTGCTCGCCCCGCCCGCACGCCACGAGACCCGTACAGATCGTGGCGGCCGCACAGAGGACGAGCGCGGTGCGAAGTGGTGTCATTGCGGTGTTCATGGTGGTTCCCTTCTCCAGCTCCGGGGATTCGTTCGATCAGCTGTGTGCGTCCGGTGGCGGCCCGCAGGAGCTCCGCCGCACCAACTGGCAGGTCAGGGCCGTGGTCGGTGGCGTCTCTCCCGCCAACAGGGCGTACATCGACCGCATGGCGGCCTCGGCGAGCTCGACCACCGGCTGGGCCACGGTGGTGAGTGGTGGGTCGAGCAGGTCGAACCACGGCGCGTCGTCGTAGCCGACGAGCGACACGTCACGGGGGATTCGCAGGCCGGCGCGACGCAGCGCTTTCATCGCGCCGATGGCCATCAAGCCGTCGGCGGCGACATACGCGGTGGGCGGGTTTGGTGAAGCGAGCAGGCGCTCCACCGCGAGCTCACCGCTGTGCTGCCGGAAATCACCGCTCACCACCTCGACGGCGGACGCGGCGAGCCCCTGCCCGGTGAGCGCCCCGAGCATCATGTCGTGGCGCTCCCGGCCGATCTGGGTGGTCTGGGGCAGCGCGATGATCCCGATCCGGCGGTGGCCGAGGCCGATCAGCAGCTCGGCGACCTCGCCCAGAGCCGCAGCACCCGAGCCGCGCACGACCGGGATGGCGCGCAGCCACTCGGACACACCGCCGACCCCGTCCGCCGCGATGGGCCGGTCCAGCAGCACCATCCTGGCCCGTGCCGCACCCGCCGCGAGGATCCCCGGGGTCATCCCGCCGGCCGGCACGAGCATCACGCCGTCCACCTCACTCCCGGCGAGCAGCCGGGACAGGTAGCCGTCCTGGCGTGCGGCGTCCTCATCGGAGTTGCACAGCACGACCGAGTAGCCCTGGGCGGCGGCGATGCGCTCGATCCGCCCTGCGAGCTCGGCGAAGAACGGGTTGGCCACGTCGCTGACCACCAGGCCGAGCGCCCGGGTGGAGTCGGTGCGCAGCGAGCGGGCGGCGGCATTCGGGCGGTAGCCGAGCTCGTCGGCGATCGCGATGACGCGTCTACGCGTGGCCTCGGATACGCGGCTGTTCCCGGACAGCGCGAGCGAGACGGTGGCCTCGGAGACGCCGGCCAACCGGGCGATGTCGCGCATCCGAACAGCCATGGCACCGCACTTCCTGTCGACGTCGACACGAATTCAATCGATTAACTGGGCCGAGAATCGCACAGGTGCGGGCGAAGGGGAAGGTCCGGTCTGCCCCCGCCCCTCGAGCAGCGAACCAGAGTGGCGTTGGTTGGCCGTCGATCCCTGCTCTGGTGGAGCAGCGAGACCCACCGGCTGACAGGAGACGAAGGACGGCCTACGTCGACCGCACATCAGCGACATACCCGGTGCAGCTCTCTTCGCTGAACAACTCCGGGCACCTTCGGCGATCGCCATCACCAGGGCCTGTCCGGTCAGTTTTCCCTGTCGAACCACCGAACTGATCAAGATGGTTGAGCGGCGATCAAGATCATCGATCTGCGACGACTGTCCTGGTTCAGCCATGCCGATGCGGAGATACGTCGCTGACCAGCGCGCATTCCGTTGTGTTCGGCCGTGCTGTTGTGGCTCGGATGGTGCCGCGAGCGTGGTCGCGATGGGCCGTCGGTCCCTGCGTGGGCGAAGCGGCCGGCGGTGCCGGCCGCCGAGAGCCGGCCCGTCGATCGACGGCCCACCGCCGGGGCCAGGCACGCGAGGACTTCGGACTGGAGACCGTCTACTGGGACGCCGGCACCGGCCGGCTCTGCCCCGCCTGCTCAAGGGGGCCGTACGCGGGGGCCGGTGTTCGTTACCCACCGCCGACCCGGACCGGCGAGGGTCGTCAGCCCGCGCGACGTGTGCCCGGACACGGGGCTGTCGGACCAACCTAGCCAGAACGGCTGCGCCCCGAACACCACCTTCGCCGCGCCCAGGACAGCGACGACCCCCTCTTTTTTTGCCCCGCCACCGCCATACGAACCAACGAAACAGTGGTTTCGTTGGTAGGTAGTTTGGTTTTCGAAACTCACAACCGCTTGCACAGTTGTGTAACTCGAACTGCTAGGGTGCTGATCATGATCGACGAGGCCCTACGCTGCGGCTACAGCAAGTGCCGGGCCGAGCTGCCCCCGCCCGGCCCCCAGGGCGGCAGGCGCCGCGCCTTCTGCCGGGACACCCGTTGGCCGGGTGGCCGGACGTGCGCCCAGATGGCCCGGGCCGAGCGCGACGCACTCGACGCGCTCGGCCTGGACTCGGGCCGCGCGACCTTCCGGCTCGACGCCGACCGGCTGCGGGAGCACGTCGAGGCCGTGCGTGAACCGGTTGCTGAGCTGGCCGGGGCGCTTTCGGCCGTCTCGGCCCGGCTCGACGAGGTGGAGGGCTCCGCTCTCGCCGCGGTCGAGGCGGCCAACCGTGGGGCCGCCGAGGCCGAGGCCGCGCGCGTCGACGCCCAGCAAGCCCGGGAGCGGGCGGAGCGGGAGTCCCGGGAGGCGCGCGACCGGGCGGCGCGGGCGGGGGAGGAGCGTGCGGCCGCCGTCGACCGCGCGGCTGCCGCGGCACGACAGGCGCTGGAGGCGACCGAGGCCCTGGGTGCGGCGCGTCAGGTGGCGGAGGAGGCCACGGCGGCGCGGCAGGCCGCCGAGGACAGGGCCGTTGCAGCCGCCCGGCAGGTCGGCGAGGCCGAGCGGGCGACGCAGGAGGCGGCCGTCCGGGCCGGGCGAGCCGACGCCGAACGAGCCGCCGCGCAGGCCCGCGCGCAGGAGTGGCAGGCCGAGTCCGAGGAACGGCGGGTCGAGCTCGACGCCGTCAGGTCGCAGCTGGCGGCCGTCGCGAACGCCCGCGACGACACCGCGCGACGGGCCTCGGCCGCCGCTGCCGCCCTGGCCGAGGAGCGAGAGGGGCGGCAGCGGGCCGATCAGGAGCTGGCCGGTGCGCGGGAGCGCGCTGGGGTGGAGATGGCCCTGCGGACGCGGGCGGACGGCGAGCTCGAGCGGCTGCGGACGGAGGTCGAGCGAGCCCACGCCGACGCCCGGCTGGCGAGGGCCGAACTGACTGCCCTGCGGGAGCGCGGCACCGACGAACTGCGGGCCCTCGTCACGGCCGCCGTGCAGGGGAAGGCCCTCTGACCGGAGATGCAGCCGTTGGCGGATGCACCATGGTCGTATGACCTCCCCGCTCCGCTGGTTCATCACCGGCGCATCCACCGGCTTCGGACGCACCTTCGCGGAGGTGCTGCTGGCCCAGGGCGACCACGTCGTCGCGACCGCCCGGGACAAGGGCGCCGTTGCCGACCTGGTGGAGCGCTATCCCGACGCGGCGCTCGCGCTGCCACTCGACGTCACCGACCCCGAGCAGGTCCGTGAGGCGGTGGCCGCCGCCACCGAGGCGGGCCCCGTCGATGTTCTGGTCAACAACGCGGGCCACGGCCTGCTCGGCGCACTGGAGGAGCTGTCCGACGAGCAGATCCAGCAGGTGCTCGGCGTCAACCTGCTCGGAGCGCTGGCCGTCACCCGGGCCGTGCTGCCGCACATGCGCGCCCGGCGGAGCGGGCACATCGTGCAGATGTCGTCGGTCGGCGGCGTCGTCGCCAACCCGGGCCACGCGGTCTACGCGACCACGAAGTTCGCGTTGGAGGGGGCATCGGAGGCGCTCGCGGGCGAGGTCGCACCGTTCGGGATCCACGTGCTGATCGTCGAGCCCGGGCCGTTCCGCACCGACTTCCTGGGCCGGTCGCTCGAAATGGCCACGCCGATCGCGGACTACCAGGGCGGACCGGCAGGGGCGCTGCGCGCCCGGTTCGCGACGCAGCACGGGCTGCAACCGGGCGACCCCGTTCTGGCGATCGAGACGATCATCGGGGTGGTTCGCGCCGGCTCGGCGCCGTTGCGCTTGCCGCTGGGGCACGCGGCTGTGCAGCGCATCCGAGAGAAGCTGCAGCGCCAGCTGGACGACCTCGAGGCGTACGCGGACCTGTCGATGTCGACCGACCGTCCGGTGGGCTGAGGCGCGTCCGTCGGTCGGCGCGTTCACGCAATGGCGGTGCGACGGCGAAAACATTCGGACGATGTGAGGATTGTTCATGCGAATCGGCTTGGGCTTACCCCATTACGGCGCGCTCGCCACCGTCGACGCTCTGCTGCAGGTCAGCCGGGCCGCCGAGGCGATGGGGTACGACAGCCTGTGGACGGGCGATCGCCTTTTCGTCCCGGTCCGTCCGAGCAACCCCTACCCGGACGCCAGTGGCGTCATTCCGCCCCAGTTCGCGACATACATGGATCCGCTCACCGCATTGACGTTCGCGGCCGCGCACACCGAGCGGGTCCGGCTGGGGATGAGCACGCTCAACGTTCTGTGGTATCCGCCGGTGGTGCTCGCCCGGACCCTCACCACGCTCGACATCCTCAGCCGCGGGCGGGTCGACGCGGGATTCGGAATCGGCTGGATGCGCGACGAGTACACGGCAGTGAACGTCCCGTGGGAGCGCCGGGGCGCGCGCCTCGACGAGACGCTCGACCTGCTGGAGAAGATCTGGACCTCGGAGCTCGTGCACCACGACGGCCCGTTGTTCACGGTCGTCCCGACACCGATCGAACCCAAGCCCGTGCAGCGCCCCCGGCCGCCGATCCTGCTCCCCGGTTTCACACCGCAGGCCATGCGGCGGGTCGGGCGGCGGGCCGACGGATGGCTCGCAGTCGGTGCTCCCCTGTCCGGCCTCGGCTACCTCTGGAGCACCATCCGACGGGAAGCCGAGGACGCCGGACGCGACCCCGCCGAGATCCGGTTCATCGTCCGGATGAATCCCCACCTGACGGACGTGAAGGCCGACACCGAGAAGGTTCCCTCGAAGGGCACCATGGACCAGGTCATCGACTATGCCCGATGCCTGGTGGAGGTGGGTGCGGACGA